>DAOMQQ010000361.1:0-1263 GCA_035445405.1 Hyphomicrobium sp. | reverse complement strand
TCGATACACCAACTGCCCCCCGATTCGGCAAGATTTGCCGCGTTCTCCAACTGATCACTGTCGAGAGAATGCGGCAAAGGTACGAGAATAGACGGGCGGCCGATGACGGCAAGCTCCGCCACCGATGAGGCCCCGGCACGGGCAATGACCAGATGGCTCGAAGCTATGATTTCGGGCAAGTTCTTGAAAAACGGCGCAATCTCGGCCTGAATGCCGGCCGCCGCAGTTGCGGCCTCGACGGCAGCGAGGTCCTCGGGACGGGCCTGCTGGACGAGGCGCAAGCGATGTCGCAGGTCTGGAGCGAGGGCCGCGAGCGCCGGCGGCACGGCTTCCGAGAAAAAGCGCGCGCCCTGGCTTCCGCCGAAAACGAGGAGATGGACCGGACCGTCAGACGCCAGCGGCGGATACGGCGTTGCGGCCGCCTCGATTACGACGTCACGCACGGGGTTACCGGTGAAGCGGGCTTTGGCGGTCAGCGCCCCGTCCAGATAGCGCGTGGCGCGGAACGACGTGGCGACGGCGGAAGCCGAGCGCGCAAGCAGGCGATTGGCGCGGCCCAGCACCGCGTTCTGCTCGTGAAGAATGGCCGGAACCCCGAGCATGCGGGCGGCGATCAGCGGCGGGACGGTCGGATAGCCGCCGAAGCCGACGACGGCAGCGGGCCTCAAGGTCCGAAGCAGCTTGCGGGCCCGATGGACGCCGCGGGCGAGCGTCATGGCCACGCGTGCCAGCGCGATCGGGTTCTTCTTGCTGCCGGGCGTCGCGGACGGGATCCGATACACGGTGCGCGCGGGAAAGCCGGTGCCGTAGCGGTCGCCGCGCATGTCGGTCACGAGGTCGACGACACGGCCGCGGCGCGCCAGTTCCTCGGCCAGCGCGTAGGCGGGAAACAGATGGCCGCCGGTTCCGCCGGCGGCGAGAAGGATCGGGCTTTGGTCGGAAGCGCTCACGATCTAGGCTCGCTCGTTGGGGCGAGGCTCGGCAGGTTCGGCATCAAGGGAGGCTTCCTCAAGCGGTCGGCATCGGGCCGTCGGCGGGTCAAGGCCAGCAGCATACCGAGTGTGAGCGAGATCGCCAGGATGGATGAGCCGCCCGCCGAAAGGAACGGCAACGTCATGCCCTTGGCGGGCAGAAGGCCGACGTTCACGCCCATGTTGATCAGCGCCTGAAAACCGAACACCAGCGCGAGACCCACGATCCCGAGGCGTGTCGCCGCGTCGGGCTCGGTTTCCGCGTGGCGGAGCGCGCGGACGACGATGAAGG
>DAOMQQ010000360.1:0-1300 GCA_035445405.1 Hyphomicrobium sp. | reverse complement strand
ACCTTCGAAGGCCGGATCTGATGCGCCTGCTCTTCCTCGGCGACATCGTGGGCCGCGCCGGCCGCCGCGCGGCGATCGAGGCGATTCCGCGCCTCCGCAAACGCTACAAGCTCGACTTCCTCGTCATCAACGGCGAGAACGCCGCCGGCGGCTTCGGCATCACCGAAAGCATCCACGAGGAACTGATCGATGCAGGCGCCGACGCGGTCACCCTCGGCAACCACGCCTTCGACCAAAAGGAAACGCTGGTCTACATCGCGCGCCAGGAACGCCTGATCCGTCCGCTCAACTTTCCACCCGGCACGCCCGGACGCGGCGCAGCCCTCATCCGCGCGAAGAACGGCGCCGACGTACTCGTCATCAACGCCATGGGCCGCGTGTTCATGACCGAGATCGATTGCCCCTTCCGCGCCATCGACCGTGAGCTCACGGCCTGCGGCTTGAAGTCCGGCGCCGACGCCATCCTGATCGACTTCCACGCCGAAGCGACCAGCGAGAAGCAGGCCCTCGGCCATTTCGTCGACGGCCGCGCGAGCGTCGTCGTCGGCACGCACACCCACACGCCGACGTCCGACGAGCGCATCCTTGCGGGCGGCACGGCGTACATGTCGGATGCGGGCATGTGCGGGGATTACAATTCCGTGCTCGGCATGGACACCGAGGAACCCTTGCATCGCTTCCTCACGCGCCTGCCGCGCGAGCGCTTCGAGCCGGCGCTCGGACCGGCGACGGTTTCGGGCCTCGCCGTCGAGACGGACGACGCCACCGGCCTTGCCGTGAGGGCGAAAAGCTTGCGGCTCGGTGGCGTTCTGGAGCCTACCGAGCCGCTCTTCTGGGTCGAGTGAGAGAGAGAAGTGTTATGGCAACCGCATGAGGATGGGGCTCTTCCCTCCCTCAGCGCAAATGGTGAGCATGCTCACCCTGTCCGCGATTGGGCGTTGGCGGTATGGGAGCGAGATTATGCGATTCTGACCCTCCCCGCGAGGCTCTCCCTCGGGTGCCTCCGCAACGCGGGAAGGCCTTTCCCGGCGAGAAACCCGCCAAAACAATGGCGTAGGTCGATTTCCCGCTCGATCGAAACGCTGAAAATCTCTCGGGATTGAGGCCCTTTCGGCACACCCGGGGCTTGACCCGCGAGAGACCCCAGCCCAATAAAACGGGCATCCAGCAGCCTTTCGCAGGGTTGCCCCACCAACAGCCTAGAGAAGGACGAGCTTCGGACAAATGGCCGGCCATTCAGCGTTCAAGAACATCATGCACAAAAAGGGCCGCAAGGACGCGGCCCGCGCCAAGATGTTCG
>DAOMQQ010000359.1:0-1341 GCA_035445405.1 Hyphomicrobium sp. | reverse complement strand
ATGACACGAAAGTCCTCGCGTCAATGCCCATCCAATATTGAGTACGGACCCTAGAGGGACGCTTATCAAGTGCGGACGGGAGAGACCAGCCTTGAGCGGATTTGTCCCAGGCCGGATGCGAGCGGGCTGGCTCAGGCCGCGATGCCGGCGTTGGTCATGCTTTCCATGAACGACGCTTTGTCGAACGGCTTCATGAGATAGCTGTCGGCGCCGGCGGCGAACGCTCTCGAAATGTCGGACGGGTCGTGCTCTGTGGTCGCATAGACGACGAGCGGCCGCTTGGCCTTGTCGCCGAAGCGAAGCGCCGACAGGAACTCGATCGTCGTTTTGCCCGGCAGCCGCCAGTCCAGAATCACCGCGTCCGTCCCCTTGTCGCGAATGAGCGCGAGCGCGGCGTCGGCGGAATCGGCTTCGAGCACCTCGACATGTGCAGTTTCGAGATAGTGCCGCGCCACCTTGCGGATGATCTCGGATTGGTCGGCGATCAGACACCGCTTCATGTGAGGACGAGGCTCCGACCTGGAAGACGAATGGACGACACCGACGCCCGAAACGGGGCGGCGGTTTCGTGCTCCCACGTTAAAATGGGCTTTATCCTTTGTCCTTTAAAGGAGTTAATGAGTGGTTAGAAAACGCCCTGCGCAACCGCTTGCGTGCGGATGCGCGTGATCGCGCCTGCCGGTATCGAGGAGCTGGCACCGGGGACATGCAACACGCGATGCGCCGAGCGCTGGCGCCTCAATCGAGCGCGGAGAGCAGGATATCGGCGCCGTCCTTGACGATCGCGAGCGTCATGTTCGCGTTCCGGGCCAGACGCCACGTGTAATAGGCTTGGATCGTCAAGGCATCGAGCGGCGGCAGATTTTCGCCTGAGATGAACTCGCCGAGGTGCTGAGGGGCCCGCGCGGCCGTGCCCTGGCAGCGCACCACGAAATTCGGCGCCTCCATCGTGCCCGACATGCGCACTTCGATTTCGCCGCCCCGCGGGAGCGCCGTGATGGCCACCGCCACCAGGTTGAGCAGGAGCTTCACCTTGTCCTTGCCCATGTGTCCGGGCAGCACGTGCCAGACGAGCTTGTGCTTGGCATCTCCCACGAACCCGCGCGAGATCTGCTCGGCGGTGCCGAGATCGATCAGCGAGCCGGCCGAGCCCGCCGCGCCGAAGGCGAAACGTGCGAATTGCAGCCGGGCCGATGCCTGCTCCGTGACGTTGCGGATCACGCTCAGGGCGTAGGATTGGGCTTCGGCGTCGTCGTCCTCGTTCAGGATTTCGAGGCCGTTGTAGATGGCGCCGACAGGGCCGATCACGTCATGGCAGATCTTGCTCGAGATCAGTGCGGC
>DAOMQQ010000358.1:0-1415 GCA_035445405.1 Hyphomicrobium sp. | reverse complement strand
GCGACGTAGGTGATCGTCTGCCCGGGATCGAGCGCGATACGGAAAATATCCGCCCGGTCGCTTTCGATCCGCTCCGGCACGAACCCCATCGACGGCGTCACCGCCTCGATGCGCTTGGCGTCGAGATCGGGCCACACGATGCCCGAGCCGATGAGCGAATAGCGCTCGGCCGTCAGCCAGCGCACCACCGGCCTGTCGGTCGGATTGGTGAGCGCGAACACGATCCAGTTGGGATTGGTGCCGGACGTCGTGGCCGAAACCGACATGCGTCCCGCAATGCCGTCCGCGCCGGCCGCCGTCTCGACCTGCAGCGTATCGCCCCGGCCTTCGTAGAGCTCGCCCAGCGTCGTGATCTCGACACGTCCCTGGTCGGGCACGATCTCGATGGCATTGAGCGCAAGCGCCGCGCCCGGGGCGGCAAAAAGAGCCAGGACGACCAAAGCGACGAGGGGCGCGAGCCGAGGGGCGAGCCCTGCAAGCCATGTCCACCCCACGGTCGGCTTCGGCCACCCCGTCAAACCCGGACCTCCCGCGTCATCCAATCCTCGGCCAGCATGGCGAACATCAAGTGATCCTGCCACACGCCGTTGATCTTGAGATAACGTCGAGCAAGCCCCTCCTCGAAAAATCCGACACGGCGCAGCACGCCGATCGACGCGTCGTTGCCCGGTTGCACGGCCGCTTCGACGCGGTGGAGCCGCAAAGTCTCGAAGGCGTACGGCAGCATGGTGCGCACGGCAGCCGACATGTATCCACGCCCGGCGAACGGAAGCCCCATCCAGTAGCCCAGCATGGCCGATTGCGTCACGCCGCGCCGGACATTGGACAGCGTGACGCCGCCGATCAGCCGGTCGCTTTCGGACTGGAACAGGAGAAACGCATAGCCAAGGTCTTCGCGCGCTTCCCGTTGATAGAACTTGAGACGGCGCCGGTAGGCGCTTTTCGTCAGGTCGTCGCGCGGCCACGCCGGCTCCCATGGCGTGAGATGGGCACGCGAGAGCGTGCGCAGCTCAGCCCACGGACCGTAATCGCTGCTCTGCGGCGGACGCAGCCAGACGCCCCGGCCCTGAAGGACCGTCCATTCCGATGGATGTCCGGCTCTCAGGAATGCCATCAGGCCGTCCTCGCCTCCAACCCAACCGATCCTTGCGTCATGCGCGCCTGCGCCTCCGATGCGAGCCGTTGGGACGCCTTTCCGGAGCCGACGACGGCCACCGAAGGCCGGCTCCTCAACAGACGCTGCGCAAACGCTTCCACATCCTCGATGCTCACCGCGTCGACCTTCGACGTCAGCTCGTCGCTTTCGATCACCCGGCCGTGCACCAGCATGTGTCGCGCCATTTGCTCCGCACGGGCGGACGATGATTCGAGACTCATTAGCAGCCCGGCCTTGAGCTGGGCTTTCGCCCGGTTGA
>DAOMQQ010000357.1:0-1666 GCA_035445405.1 Hyphomicrobium sp. | reverse complement strand
AGCATCGGCTGAGCCATCGAACCTACACCCTTTTGCAGTGCGTCATCGTAGCACAGGCCTGCGACGCGCTTCCAGAGCTAACTGCCATACTGCCCAGTAAAGTCCCGATCTCAAGGTTCTAAATTGCAGGCGGCGCTTCACTGCTGCTATCGTATTTCCGCGAGCGGCCGCCCCTTGTTGAGGCAGGTCAAAGACGGTTGCCTCGCCCAGGCAAAGAAAAGCCCTGAAAGTCCCCCGAGGAGGAAGCACGTATGAGTGCGGACAGCACGACAATTGTCATCGCCAGCGCGGCCAGAACACCGGTTGGCTCTTTCAACGGGTCTCTCGCGAGCCTCCCGGCACACGAACTCGGCAAGGTTGCGATCACGGCCGCGCTCGAGCGCGCCGGCGTCCAGCCGGGCGAGGTCTCGGAAGTCATTCTTGGTCAGGTGCTGACCGCCGCTCAGGGCCAGGGTCCTGCGCGTCAGGCGTCCGTCGCAGCCGGCATTCCGGTCGACGCACCGGCCTGGAGCGTCAACCAGATCTGTGGCTCGGGCCTCCGCGCAGTCGCACTCGGCGCCCAGCAGATCCAGACGGGCGATGCCACCATCGTCGTCGCTGGCGGCCAGGAGAGCATGAGCCGCTCCGTGCACGCCGCCCACATGCGCGACGGCACCAAGATGGGCGACGTGAAGTTCGTCGACACCATGGTGAAGGACGGCCTGTGGGACGCCTTCAACAACTACCACATGGGCACCACCGCCGAGAACGTCGCGCGCCAGTGGCAGGTCTCCCGCGAAGAGCAGGACACCTTCGCCGCCGCCTCGCAGAACAAGGCTGAAGCCGCCCGCAAGGCCGGCAAGTTCAAGGACGAGATCGCGCCCGTCACCATCAAGACGCGCAAGGGCGATGTCGTCGTCGATACCGACGAGTACATCAAGGAAGGCGTCACCGCCGAGGGTATCGCAAAGCTCCGCCCCGCCTTCGATCCGAAGGAAGGCACGGTGACCGCCGCCAACGCATCGGGCATCAACGACGGCGCCGCCGCCGTGGTGCTGATGTCGGCCGAGGAAGCCAAGAAGCGCGGCGTGAAGCCTCTCGCCCGCATCGTCTCGTGGGCAACGGCTGGCGTCGATCCCTCGATCATGGGCACGGGCCCGATCCCGGCTTCGAAGAAGGCCCTCGAAAAGGCCGGCTGGAAGATCGAGGATCTCGATCTCATCGAAGCCAACGAGGCGTTCGCCGCTCAGGCCATCTCGGTCAACAAGGGCCTCGGCTGGGATACGGACAAGGTCAACGTCAACGGCGGCGCCATCGCCATCGGTCACCCGATCGGGGCATCCGGCGCACGCGTGCTCACCACGCTGCTCTACGAAATGCAGCGCCGCGATGCCAAGAAGGGCTTGGCGACGCTGTGCATCGGCGGCGGCATGGGCGTCGCCCTGTGCGTCGCACGTGATTAGGAGTGCGTCGCACGCGACTGACATCGTGGATTTCCGCTCCCTCCCCACTCGTCTGGGGAGGGGGCGTCCCACCCATTCGCCCTGCTACATTTTGGGGGCTCGCCGCGCCGTCAGCGGGGCGCTAGTTCCAACACCGCAATCAAACAGAAATTGGCTCTAGGGAGACCCACACTCATGACGCGCGTCGCTGTCGTTACCGGAGGCACGCGTGGCATTGGCCACGC
>DAOMQQ010000356.1:0-1760 GCA_035445405.1 Hyphomicrobium sp. | reverse complement strand
TATCCCGAAACGCCGACGATGCGATCCTGCTCCCCGATGAGGTAGAGCGTCTCAACCGTTTCCTCGGTGAGACAGACCAAACGCTCTGCCGGATACCGCCTCATGCCCTCGCTCGTCTTTCGCTCAGGCCGCGCGGCGGGCTTCGGCGGCCGCGCTCAGCCAGCCCATGATGCGGCCGACATCGGGAGGTGCGCCGTCTCGCAGCAAGCGGCGTCCCGCGGGCGTTGCGGCGAAGGCGAGCACGTCCGCACAAAGCTTGTCGGCATCCGTGGCGGCAAGGCTTTCGCCCGAGCGGTATCCCGATTGCGCGAGCAGCTCCGCGTGCGTGCCGCGCAGGCCGGGCACGTCCAGCATCAGGCGGCATTGATCCTGCCACAGCGCGACGGTTTTGGCCGTCACCCAACGCGACGACAGGCCTGCCGCGACCGTTGCGGCGTCGGCGGCGAGGAAATCCGCGACGGTCTTGACGCCGAGCGGGGCCATCCGCTCGGCGGTGCGCGGGCCGATGGAGGGCGCGCGCTCGATGTCGTCCTCGAGCGCGAGGTAGGGTCTCAGGTTGGCCGGCGTCTGTGCAGACAGCGGCCGGCGCGATACGTTTTTGGTGGCGGCGGGAACCGGTGTGGTCGCGGCGAGGGCGGCGGCGCGTGCTGCCGCCTGTTGTGCGGCGCGCGGGGCTTCCACTTCCTTCGCGTAGAGCCTGCTGATGACGCGGTCGTCCTCGGGCAACGTCGCGTCCACGCGGCCGGTGGTCATCAACTCGTCGTACATGGCTTCGACCACACGACGGTCTTCCGCATCGGCGAGACGCTTGGCGAGCGTTTTCGCCGGGATCTTGATCGCGGCCATGATCGTGTCGAGGCCGAGCGAGACCTCGGGCGGCGTCGCTCCGCTTTCGGCGAATGCGCGGTCGAGCACGCTTGAAAACGCGGCGGCCGCATAGACGACGAGCTCCGAGAGGATGGTGCGGCTCAGCTCGTCGAGGCCCGCGGGCGGGTCGGTCACGCCGAGGTGCAGATCGTAATGCACGATCAGCTTTTCGTAGTGGACGTTGGCCTTTTCCGCACCGCGGCAGACGAGCTCGCGCAGCCAGCCCGGGCCTTCGCCGGCCTCGACCTCGATCTCGCCGTGGGCTGCGAGACCCTGCGCCCGCAGGTCGTTGTACGATCGAGAGATCGACCATTCCGCCGCGCGGTGGACGCTATTCTCGGCTTCGGACTGCCCGGTGTGGAAGGGCTGCACGGGATCGGTGACGTAGTGGGAGAGCACGCCCGCGCTCCACACCGCTTCTTCCCAATCGCCGCGTGCCAGCGCGTCCACCAGGAGCCCGTACCATTTCTCCGCCTTATCGAGCGCGCCGCCCCAATAGTTGTCGCGCACGTGGAGCACGTGGTTCTTGAAGTCCTTGAACTCGTTGTCCGGGGCCTTCGAGCCTTGCATGTAGATTTCGGCGTGCTTCAGGAAGAGCCTGCGCCAGCCCTCGGCGTCCGCGCTGTCGAGCGAGCGCAGCGCGTCGAGCGCGAGCTTGTGATGCGTGCCCGTGGCGTGGGCGGCGTAGACGATCCGGAACAGCAGGGACATGCGTTTCCCCCTCCCAGCGGCATGGGCAACTTTCTCAAGCGTTCTTGGGCCGAGTCGGGGGGGCGCGTGAAGACGGGCAGGGGTCTCGCCTGTGCATGATCGACCTAGAGAAAGTCCAGGAGTGCTTTCAGCGTCTCGTCGGGGGCTTCCTCCGGGAGAAAATGGCCGCAGTCGAGGGCGTG
>DAOMQQ010000355.1:0-1800 GCA_035445405.1 Hyphomicrobium sp. | reverse complement strand
ATACGCGGCCCCTCCGATCCGCACTGCACCTTCGAGCACCGGCGAGACCTTGAACCCGGCGCGCCGCAGCGCGACATAGTGATCTTGCCGAACGAACGCCCCCTGCGCGCTGACGATGGCCGGCGCTCCGGCCTCGCCGACGAGACGCGCGGCTTGGTCGTAGCTCTGCCGCGCCTGGCTGTTCAGCGCCTGGACGCCGCTCCACAGCGCCGTCGCCACCGCAAGCCCGACCATGACGGTCGCCACGTTCGCGCGATGGCGTCGCCAGTGGCTCAGAAGCGCCGCGAAAGTCCAGAATGCCTCCCTCACGACCGGGCCCGCATCACGACGACACCAGAACGCCCGAGGCGAGCGTGACGCGCCGGTCCAGCCGCGCCGCGAGCCGCGTGCTGTGCGTCGCCATCAGGAAGCCGCACCCCGTGCGGGCGACGAGATCGAGCGCGAGATCCATCACGCCATCGCCGGTGGCTTCGTCGAGATTTCCGGTCGGCTCGTCCGCCAGCAAAAGACGAGGGCGAACCGCAAGCGCGCGCCCGATGGCGACACGCTGCTGTTGCCCGCCGGAAAGCTGCTCCGGATAGCGGCCCTTGAGATCGTCGAGCCCGAGCCGGCCGATCAGCTCATCCTGCCACGCGGCGTCGAAACGCCCCGCGATGCGCGCCTGGAACGCGATGTTGTCCTCCACGGTAAGGCTCGGCACCAGATTGAACTGCTGAAACACGATCCCGATCCGCGCACGCCGAAGCGCGGCACGCTCGGCATCGGGCCGCCCCGTCATGGTCGCGCCCTCGATCTCGATCTCGCCGCTGCAAGCTTCGTCGAGGCCGCCGACGAGATGCAGGAGCGTGCTCTTGCCGCTGCCGGACTCGCCGAGCAGAGCGAGGCTTTCGCGTTCCCCGAGCAAGAGCGCAACGTCTTTCAACACCGGAACGGGTCCTTGCGGCGTCGCGTAGGATTTGCGCACACCGCGAACGCGCAAGAGCGGCCCAGAGCGATGCGACGCCGCCGCTCCGGGCTCGCGAGATCGGTCGGTCAGCGTCAACACATGCCTCCTCTGCTCCGCAGCGCGGCCGCCATGCTATCGTGCAGGTCACCGTCCGTCGACACGTCCTCCGGAAGGCATAAAACCGCATCGGCCCATGCGGTTCGGGCACACCGTGCTATAAGTGCCGCGATGTTCGCGAGCTTGAGCGAGACCATGGCATCCACCGTCACGATCTACCACAACCCCGCCTGCGGAACCTCGCGCAACACGCTCGCCATGATCCGCCAAAGCGGCGAAGAGCCCGAGATCGTCGAATACCTGAAGACGCCGCCGAACCGCGAGACGCTCGCGGACCTCGTCCGCGCCATGGGTGTCCCGATCCGGGCGATCCTGCGCCGCAAGGGCACGCCCTATGACGCACTCGACCTCGACAACCCGAAATGGACCGACGAGGACCTCGTCGGCTTCATGCTCGCCCATCCGGTCCTGATCGAGCGCCCAATCGTGGTCACGCCACGCGGCGTCCGCCTGTGCCGCCCCTCGGAGACGGTCCTCGACATCCTCCCGAACCCGGACATCGGACCGTTCACCAAGGAGGACGGCGAGGTCGTCACCCCGCCCAAGGGCTGAGCGCACGCTGGGCCCGCCTCCCGCGACGGGTCCCGCTTGCTTCGTGCACGCACTCTATGGAAAACTCGTCCAGACTCGGACGATCACTCGTGAGGGCGCGCTTGAAACGGAAAATTGCGGTCATTCTCGCGGCAGACATTGCCGGCTACAGCCGGCTGATCGCCGAGGACGAAGAAGAGACGCTG
>DAOMQQ010000354.1:0-1833 GCA_035445405.1 Hyphomicrobium sp. | reverse complement strand
CCGTCCGATCTTGGCGGCTCAGCCTCGGGAGACTAGCTCCGGTACTCAGCCTTTTCTCTCCCTAGACCTGGGCCCCGAGCCAACTGGATCATCCGGCTTCGCCCCTGTCACGTGAACGGGCGCACCATAGCCGAACGGCGGCGCTATGTCACGGGTCCCGGCCGAAAAAAACGCAGGTGCTTAAGGCTCCTGCACCGGGGTGCTGAACGGCCGGGCACCCGCTCCGATTGACCGCAGAATGTGCATAGCGAGACGCCCCAGGCGAAGCTCGATTGCTCTTGGCGGTAATCCTGGCTATTCACGGGGCCCGGAGCTTACACGAAGCTCCGCCTGCGGCTGCCGGGTGCCCGCGTTCGCTGGCCGTCCTTGCGCCGCAACACGTAAATATAGGGCCCCATGCATCTCTCCCGTTATTTCCTTCCCGTCCTGCGCGAGACGCCGAGCGACGCGGAAATCGTCTCCCACAAGCTGATGCTGCGGGCCGGAATGGTCCGCCAATCCGCGGCGGGCATCTATTCATGGCTCCCGCTGGGCCTCAGGGTCCTGCGCAAGATCGAAGCCATCGTGCGCGAGGAGCAGAACCGCGCCGGCGCGGTCGAGGTCCTGATGCCGACCATCCAGTCCGCCGACCTCTGGCGCGAGAGCGGGCGCTACGATGCCTACGGCAAGGAAATGCTGCGCATCAAGGATCGCCACAATCGCGACGTGCTCTACGGGCCGACGGCGGAGGAGGTGATCACCGCCATTTTTCGGGACTCGGTGAAGAGCTACAAGGACCTGCCCCGCAACCTCTACAACATCCAGTGGAAGTTCCGTGACGAGGTGCGCCCGCGTTTCGGCGTGATGCGCGGCCGCGAGTTCCTGATGAAGGACGCCTATTCGTTCGATCTCACCAAGGACGCGAGCCGCGCCGCCTACCGGCGCATGTTCGTCTCCTATTTGCGCACCTTTGCCCGCATGGGCCTGCGGGCGGTGCCGATGCGTGCCGATACCGGTCCCATCGGCGGCGATCTCAGCCACGAGTTCATCATCCTGGCGGAAACCGGCGAAAGCCAGGTTTTCTGTCACAAGGACTTGATAGAAGGCGACATTCCGGCATCGGATACGGACTTCTGGGGCGATCTCAACCCGATTTTCGACCGCTGGACCTCGCTCTATGCGGCCACCAGCGAGGAGCACGACGCCGAGCGCTTCGCCCGCGAAGTCCCGGCCGACAAGCAGGTCTCGGCGCGCGGCATCGAGGTCGGCCACATTTTCTACTTCGGCACCAAATATTCCGAACCCATGGGCTGCCGCGTGCAGGGGCCCGACGGGCAGCAGGTGACGCTGGAAATGGGCTCTTACGGTATCGGCGTTTCGCGCCTCGCGGGTGCGATCATCGAAGCGAGCCACGACGAGGCGGGCATCGTCTGGCCCGTCCCGGTGGCGCCCTTCGAGGTGGCCGTCGTGAACCTGAAGGCTGGCGATGCCGAGACCGACAAGGCCGCCCTCGACGTCAAGACGCGGCTCGAAGCCGCCGGCATCGAGGTGCTGCTGGACGACACCGACGAGCGCGCCGGCGCCAAGTTCGCGACGATGGACCTGATCGGCATTCCCTATCAGATCATCGTCGGTCCGAAGGGCGTGAAGGCGGGCGAGATCGAGGTCAAGGAGCGCAAGACGGGAGCGCGGGACACGGTGCCGCTCGAAGTCGGGCTCGAACGCACGATCACCCGGGTTCTCGATCAGCGCGTGCTGGTCTGAAACCGGAACCGGAAAAAGGGGAGGCGTCATGGCAACGTCGGTCGACACGAAGCCTTTTGCGCCGTTCGAGTGGCTGCTCGCCTCCCGTTA
>DAOMQQ010000353.1:0-1841 GCA_035445405.1 Hyphomicrobium sp. | reverse complement strand
CGTAGGGACGCATCCCCTGCACCTTCTCGATCGTGGACTTGAGGAAGAACAGCGGCGCGATCTCGACCAGCCCGCCGATCGAGACGACGACCAGGATGCCGATCAACAGCACCATCGAGTTCTTTTCGAAGAAACCGTGATTGAACTTCATGAAACAATCCCCCCTCACGCCGCCGGTTGAGCTGCGAGACCAGCCCGCAGTTCGGGTGCAGCAGCGACGCGCGGCTGATCGGCAATGTCGACGGGCTTGACGCCCTGAATAGTCTTCCAAACGTTCCAGGCCATGATTAGCGAGCCGATCACGAACAGGAGACCGCCGACGGCGCGAATGATGTAGGGCCAGTGCATTGCCTCCACCGTCTCGATGAACGAGTAGGTGAGGAAGCCCATGCTGTCGTAGGCACGCCACATGAGGCCCTGCATCACGCCCGACACCCACATCGACGAGATGTAGAGAACGATGCCGATGTTCGCGATCCAGAAGTGCCATTCGACGAGGCGGAGCGAGTACAGGCCCTCACGCTTCCAGAGCCACGGCACGAGGCAGTAGATCGCGCCGAACGACACCATGCCGACCCATCCGAGCGCGCCGGAATGCACGTGTCCGATGGTCCAGTCGGTGTAGTGGCTGAGCGAGTTGACGGCCTTGATGGACATCAGCGGCCCCTCGAAGGTCGACATGCCGTAGAAGGCGACCGACACCACGAGGAAGCGAACGACGGGATCGGTCCGCAGCCGGTCCCACGCGCCCGAAAGCGTCATCAGGCCGTTGATCATGCCACCCCACGACGGCATCCACAGCATGATCGAGAACGTCATGCCGAGCGTCTGCGCCCAATCGGGAAGCGCCGTGTAATGGAGATGATGCGGCCCCGCCCAGATGTATAGGAAGATGAGACTCCAGAAGTGGATGATGGAGAGACGGTAGGAATAGACCGGCCGCTCCACCCGCTTCGGGATGAAGTAGTACATGATCCCCAGGAAGCCCGCGGTGAGGAAGAAGCCGACCGCGTTGTGGCCGTACCACCACTGCGTCATCGCATCCTGCACGCCGGAGAACAGCGAATAGCTCTTCGCACCGATCACCGACACCGGAATGGCGAGGTTGTTCACGATGTGCAGCAGCGCAATCGTGACGATGAAAGCCAGATAGAACCAGTTCGCAACGTAGATGTGCGGCTCTTTGCGCTTCCAGAGCGTGCCGAGGAAGACGAGCAGATAGGCAACCCAGACCAGCGTCAGCCAGATGTCGACGTACCACTCGGGCTCGGCATACTCGCGGCTCTGCGTCGAGCCGAGCACGTAACCGGTCGCCGCAAGCACGATGAAGAGCTGATAGCCCCACACGACGAACCAAGAGCTCCAGTAGCCGGCAAGGCGCGCGCGGCTCGTCCGCTGCACCACGTAGAGCGACGTCGCGATCAGGACGTTGCCGCCGAAGGCGAAAACGACCGCCGAAGTGTGGAGCGGACGCAGCCGGCCGAAGTTGGTCCAAGGCAGGTCGAAGTTGAGAACCGGGAATGCGAGCTGCCAGGCGATGACATCGCCGACGAGAAAGCCGACCACGCCCCAGAAAACGGCCGCGAGCGTCGCAACCTTCACCGGTCCGTCGAAATAGGTCTTCTGCTCCTCCTCGCCGCCTTTGCGCGGATTGGCCATGATGTAGATGGCTGCTGCGATCGCAGACACCGCGATCAGCGCGCCATGGATCCGGATCACTTCGTCCAGACCCGCAAACGCAAAAATTCCACCCACGGTGGCAATAAGAACGGCGGATATCAGTGCTAGCGCGCCCGAGAACGCGATTGCCTCTTCACTGGTTGCTGCCCTCGGTACGGCCA
>DAOMQQ010000352.1:0-1866 GCA_035445405.1 Hyphomicrobium sp. | reverse complement strand
ATGATCGGCGAGGAGCTGCCGGTCTATCGCGAGATCGGCAACGCCAACGGCACCTCCTACCGCGAGGTGCGGCGCGCCCTCGAAGGCACGACGACGGCCATGCTGCTGCTCAACGAGAAGGGCGAGCAGATCGTCTCGACGGCCGTGCCCATCATGCGCGGCGGCGTCGTGCAGGGCGTGCTGCTGATGTCGACCCCGCCGGGCGAGATCGACGACATCCTGTCCGAGGAGCGCGCGCTCATCTGGGTCCTCGCGATCTTTGCGCTCATCGCGACGCTGGTGAGTTCGCTCATGCTCGCCCGCACCGTGGCGGGACCGATCCGCCGCCTCTCCGCGTCCGCCGAGCACGTGAGCCGCAACATCTCGGCCCGTCACGAGTTGCCCGACTACGCCCACCGCACCGACGAGGTCGGGCAGATGGCGTCCGCGTTCGCGTCGATGACGGCCGCGCTGTATCGGCGCGCGGAAGCGAGCGAGAGCTTCGCGGCCGATGTGGCCCACGAGCTGAAGAACCCGCTCACCGCCGCGCGCTCGATGGCGGAGGCGCTCGCCTACGCCAAGACGGAAGAGCAGCGCCAGGAAGTGGTGCGCCAGATCCAGAACGAGCTGAAGCGCCTCAATCGCCTGATCACCGACGTCTCCAACGCATCGCGCCTCGACGCGGAGCTGGCCCGCCAGCAGATGGGCCCCGTGGACGTGACGAGCGTCGTCGCGAGCGTCGCCCAGATTTTCCGCGACATCCTTTCGAGCGACAGCCGCCGGGTGGCGACGGAGATCGCGGCCGCCCCGTTCGAAGGTGCGTTCCTCGTGAGCGGACACGCAGGCCGGCTCGGCCAGGTGCTGACCAACCTCGTGGACAACGCCGTGTCCTTCTCGCCGGAGGCGACCACGGTCACGGTGCACGTCCGACGCGTCGCGGGCATCGTCGAGCTGGCGGTGGAGGACGAAGGCCCCGGCATTCCCGACGATCGCCTCAACATCATCTTCGATCGCTTTTATACGGACCGTCCCGATACCGAGGCGGTCCGCGGCAAGAACTCTGGCCTCGGCCTTTCGATCTCACGCGAGATCATTCGTGCCCACGGCGGCGAAATCTCCGCGGAGAACAGGCGCGGCGTGCTGCAGGGATCGAAAGACAAGCCGCTCGGCGCGCGCTTCGTCGTGCGGCTGCCGGCCCTCGTTGTGTCGGCGCGCGCTGGCATGACGAGCGGACGACGCGCGGCACAGCCGGTTGCAGCACAGGCGGCTCCGGAACGGCATCATGACGCGCCCCGCGACCGAGTTTGAGCGTGTTCACGCGACCGCGCTCGCGTTGGGCGGCAAGGCGGCGTTGATCCGCGGCCCTTCGGGGGCGGGTAAGTCGGATCTGGCGCTGCGCTGCATCGCGCTTCCCCCGCTCGCGCATGTGCCCCGCCGCGCCGAGCTCGTGGCCGACGATCAGGTCGAGCTGCGCCGGACCTTCGACGGCATCGAGGTTTCGGCCCCGCCCGCCATCGCCGGGAAGCTCGAGGTCCGCGGCCTTGGCGTGGTGGATGTGCCCTTCCGGTCGTCCGCGCGGCTCGCGCTCGCGATCGATCTCGTGGCGCCCGACGATGTCCCCCGCTATCCGCTCGAGGACATCACCACTATTTTCCTGGGCCAGGCCGTGCCGACACTGCGCCTCGCTGCGTTCGAGGCCTCGGCCCCCGCAAAGATCTTGCTCGCGCTCGCTGCGGCCCGCGACGTGCTGGCGCCTCCGCGGTCCGTCGGATGAAAGTCCTTGCGTTGCCCGCAAAGCCCTGTAAGTCTCCGCCGCGCCCGATGGCACGGGTTTTGGTCCGCTCAGCGTCTCATGATGCCATGGAGAAAATCGTGACGCGATGGAGA
>DAOMQQ010000351.1:0-1912 GCA_035445405.1 Hyphomicrobium sp. | reverse complement strand
CGCGTTCCAGCCGCCGCAGCCGCGCCGCCGCGAGCGCGAGATCCAGGAGCCGCGCCCCGCACTCGCCACGCATGCCTCCGAAGGCAAAGAATCCGCCGACGTTTGAGGCTTCCGTCGCATCTCGCGCTGCGACAACCAATTTATGCGGGGGGAAAGGCCGGGCGCTCCGGGGGGCGCGCCCGGCTTTTCGTTTATGCGGAAAACGTCGAGCGGGCGTCGTTGAGGGCGCCTGTCAGAGCGCGCGCGAAATCGGCGCGCTCCTCGTCGTTCAGGAGACGGCCAAACTCGAACTCCCGCCCGTGGGAGGAGAGCTTCAGGCGATTGGTGCCATCGTGGCGCTCGCTGAACAGGACGCGGACCCAGTACGGATTGAACTCGAAACTCTCGGATTTCCCGGATGCGGCGACTTGCGTGAGGGTCAGCGCCCGAGGCGTCAGCTCGACCAGCTCGTACGCAGCGGCGGCGCGATAGTTGAGCTTGAATGCGATGTAGACGAGCAGCACATCCAGCCCAAAGAAGCCCATGACCGGCCAAGCCCCTATCAGCACGAAGGCCATGCCCATCACGAAGCTCGCCGACCCGACCGCGATCATCAGGATCAGAAAGCCTTTGGGGCCGAGAGAGCGATGGGGGTGGAGAACGGCGCGAAACACGCTCGCGTCAGCCGTCGGGGGTCCGGTATCATGCATACGATTAGCCTATCTCCCGAGTCAGAATTGTCAAAGCGCATGAGCACGGCACCCCGTTCCACGTCCACCAGCCCGCCACGTAAGAAGGCGTCTCCAGCGGCCAAGTCCCGCGGCCGTCGGCGCGGCCTGACGCCAGCGGAGGTTGCAGAGGTCTTCCGGCGTTTCCAGGCGGCCGATCCCGAGCCCAAGGGCGAGCTCGAACATACGAACCCGTACACCCTGCTCGTCGCCGTGGTGCTTTCAGCACAAGCGACGGACGCAGGAGTCAACAAAGCGACGCGCGCCTTGTTCCAGAAGGCGGATACGCCGGAGAAGATGGTCGCGCTCGGCGAGGACACGGTGCGGGAGCACATCCGGACCATCGGGCTTTTCCGCGCGAAAGCGAACAACGTCATCCTGCTCAGCGAGAGGCTGATTCACCACTTCGGCAGCGCGGTGCCCGAGGACCGCGACGCACTCGAAACGCTGCCGGGCGTGGGGCGCAAGACGGCGAACGTCGTCATGAACGTCGCGTTCGGCGCCCCGACGATGGCTGTCGATACGCACGTGCTGCGCGTCTCGAACCGTATCGGGCTGTCCGACGGCAAGACGCCGCTCAAGGTCGAAGAGGACCTGCTCGCCAAAATCCCGCAGGCGTACGGCGTGTTCGCGCATCACTGGCTGATCCTGCACGGGCGCTATGTGTGCAAGGCGCGCAAGCCCGAATGCCCGAGATGCCTGATCCGCGATCTCTGCCGCTATCCCGACAAGACGCCGGGGTGAGCCTCCTGCCTTATATCTCGACTGTCATCCCGGCCAAGCGAGGCGAGAAGCCGAGCGCCGAGCCGGGACCCAGGAAAAGCTTCTATCGCGAAATGTTGCGTCCTCTACGACTCTTACGCTGGGTCCCGGATAAGGCTCCAGCTTACG
The DNA here is from genome assembly GCA_035445405.1 of Hyphomicrobium sp. Classification (GTDB taxonomy): domain Bacteria; phylum Pseudomonadota; class Alphaproteobacteria; order Rhizobiales; family Hyphomicrobiaceae; genus Hyphomicrobium_C. The sequence continues at coordinate 314 of DAOMQQ010000351.1, read as the reverse complement.
CTTCCGCCTTTCCGGGATGACAGGGAGCTGTGTCAAGCCACCGTGCGGTCGAGGCGGACGGCGATGCCGGCGTCGGCCATGTGCTTCTTCGCTTCGCCGATGGTGTAGGTGCCGAAGTGGAAGATGGAGGCGGCGAGCACCGCGCTCGCGTGACCGTCGCGGACGCCTTCCACGAGGTGGTCGAGATTTCCGACACCGCCGGACGCGATGACCGGAACGGGCACCGCATCGGAGACGGCGCGCGTCAACGCGATGTCGAAGCCGGCCTTGGTGCCGTCGCGATCCATCGAGGTCAGCAGGATCTCGCCCGCGCC
>DAOMQQ010000350.1:0-1929 GCA_035445405.1 Hyphomicrobium sp. | reverse complement strand
CTCGCCACCCACGCCTTGATGCGCGGAGTGTCGTCCAGGTTCTGGCCCTGCTTCTCCCAGCTCAGCACCCACGGGAAAACCGCGATGTCGGCGATCGAGTATTCGCCCGCGATGTAGCTCCGGCCCCGCAGGCGCTTCTCCAGCACGCCGTAGAGCCGTGTCACCTCCGTCGTGTAGCGCTCGATGCCGTACGGCACCTTCTTCTTGGCGTAGACACGGAAGTGATGCGCCTGCCCGGCCATCGGGCCGAGCCCACCGACTTGCCAATAGAGCCACTGCTCGACCTCGACGCGCGCCCGCTCGTCGTCCGGATAGAGAAGCCCCGTCTTACGGCCGAGATATTGGAGAATGGCGCCGCTCTCGAACACCGAGATCGGCTTGCCCCCGGGCCCGTCCGGATCGACGATGGCGGGCATCTTGTTGTTGGGCGAGACCTTGAGAAACGCCGGCTTGAACTGGTCGCCGTTGTTGATATCGATGGGCTTGATCCGATAGGCGAGCCCGCATTCCTCCAGCATGATGCGGATCTTGGAGCCGTTGGGCGTCGGCCAGAAATAGAAATCGATCGGCTTCTTTGTCATGCGGCAGTCCTCGATGAGCGGATGAGATCAGATTGTGAGTACGGTCGAGCCTGTCGTCTGGCGCGCTTCGAGCGCGCGATGCGCCGACACGGCGTCTTTGAGCGGAAACGTCTGATTGACCGCGATCTTGACCGCTCCGCTCTCGACCATCTGGAAGAGATCCGCCGCGGTCTCGCGAAGCTCGCTTGCGGTCGCCGTGTATCCCATCAGGGAGGGCCGCGTTGCAAAGAGCGACCCCTTGAGCGCGGAAAGATCGAACGGCGGCACCGGACCCGAGGCATTGCCGAAGCTCACCCAAAGACCGCGCGGCCTCAAGCAGTCGAGCGAGCGGGGAAAGGTATCGCGGCCGATGCTGTCGTAGACGACATCGCACCCCTTGCCGTCCGTGATCTCCTGAACCCTCGCGACGAAATCTTCGCGAGAAGTGACGATCACGTGCTCCGCACCGTTGGCTCGCGCGAGCGCCGCCTTCTCGTCGGTGCTGACGGTGCCGATGAGCGTCGCGCCCAGCGCCCGCGCCCACTGGCATGCGATGAGACCGACCCCGCCGGCCGCCGCATGAAACAGCAGCACCGTTCCCGGCATCACGTTGTACGTCTCCCGCAGGAGATAACGGACGGTCATGCCCTGAAGCATCATCGCGGCCGCCGTCTCGTACGAAACGCCGTCGGGCAGCTTCACGACGCGGTCGGCGGCGATCACGCGCTCTTCCGCATAGCCGCCGAGAACGCCCCCGTAGGCCACACGGTCCCCAACCGCGAGCGCGGTCACGCCCGCGCCGACCGCGACCACGTCCCCCGCACCCTCCATGCCGATGACGGCAGGCAGGCTTGCAAGCGGATAAAGACCCGTGCGGTGATAGACGTCGATGTAGTTGAGACCGGCCGCGCGCTGTTTGATTCGCACCTCCCCCGGCCCCGGATCGCTGACCTCGATCCGTTCCCAGACGAGATGGTCGGGACCACCGACGGTGTGAAGGCGCACGGCATGGACCATGAGGCAACTCCATGAAAGCGAACGAAAATCGTGACCAAGCCGGGAAGCTCTGCCAAGAGCACGCAAAAGCGCACGCGACAGTCGCCTTGACCCTGCCACGTCCGGCTAATATGGGCACTCGCTAATGAGCACAAGAGGATGGAGATGAGCGTCTTGCACGTGATCGCAAGCGCAGCCAATTTCGCCCTGGTCGCGGGCATGCTGGCCCTGGGAGCCTGCACCCTGGGCGCGTGCGCCATGTCCAGCCCCGAGATCGGCACCCGGGCGGGCCTTGGATGCGTCGACGACAGCCCCGCGTGCATCAACCAGCGCCAGGCCACGCTGAAGCACATGGTCAATGACCGCTCCAGAA
>DAOMQQ010000349.1:0-1955 GCA_035445405.1 Hyphomicrobium sp. | reverse complement strand
GACCGATGATTCACGCTTCAGGCTGATAGGGCCTGAAGCGATCATGGTCTAGCCGTTACAGAAAGACGCGACGAAACAAAAAAGGAAGCGATCTCGCGATCGCTTCCTTTTTCCATTTCAGGGGTGTGGTGCGGCTCGCCTCAGGCGGCCTTTTCCAGCTTGTCTTCCCACTTGCCGAGAGCGGCGAGGCTGTTCATGCGTGCGCGGTGCGCGAAGGCGCGCTGGCCCGCGGCGACGTTCTCCGGCTTTCCGCTCCACGCCTTGAGCGCTGCGGCCTGCAGGGCGCGGCCGTAGGAGAAGGTGAGCGCCCAGGGTAGGCTGCCGGCGGCATTCATCAGCGAGAGATGCTTGGTGGCGAGCTCGTCGGACTGGCCGCCCGAGAGGAAGGCGATGCCGGGCACCGCCGAAGGCACGGTGGACTTGAGGCAGCGGATGGTCTTCTCCGCCACCTCCTCCGGCGACGACTGGCGCGCGCTCTTCTGGCCGGCGATTACCATGTTAGGCTTCAGCACCATGCCTTCGAGCGAGACGCGGGCGTCGTAGAGCTCGCGGAACACGGTGCGCAGCGTCCACTCGGTGACGCGGTAGCACTCGTCGATGTCATGGCTGGAGTGGGCGCCGTCCATCAGCACTTCCGGCTCCACGATGGGGACGATGCCGGCTTCCTGGCAGAGCGCGGCGTAACGGGCGAGGGCGTGCGCGTTGGCCTTGATGCAGCCCCACGTGGGAAGACCGTCGGCGATGGTGATGACGGCGCGCCATTTCGCAAAGCGTGCGCCGAGATCGTAATACTCGGCGAGGCGCTCGCGCAGGCCGTCGAGGCCCTCGGTGATGGTTTCGGTTTTCGACGTGGGGCCGGCGAGCGGCTTGGCGCCGGTGTCGACCTTGATGCCGGGGATCGAGCCCGCAGCTTTCATGATGTCGACGAGCGGGGTGCCGTCCTTGGCCCTCTGGCGGATCGTCTCGTCGTAGAGGATGACGCCGGAGACGTAGCTCTGCATGGCGTCGGTCGCGCGGAAGAGCATCTCGCGGTAGTCGCGGCGGGCGTCTTCGGTGGAGGTGACGCCGATGCTATCGAACCGCTTCTTGATCGTGCCGGAGCTTTCGTCGGCAGCGAGGATCCCCTTGCCGGGGGCGACCATGGCGTGGGCGATGTCTTCGAGCTTCTCGGTCATGGGCCTCTCGTCCTGTTGAATTTCTCTGGGGGGATCGGTCCGAGCCTCGGCTCATGCGGCCGTCAGTTTGCTCAGGACCTCTTCGGAAACTTCGAAGTTGGCAAAAACGTTCTGTACGTCGTCGTCGTCTTCGAGGGCTGCGATCAATTTCATGATGGCTTCGGCGTTCTCCTCATCGACGTCGGTCGAGAGGTTCGGCTTCCAGACGGCTTTCACGCTTTCCGGTTGGCCGAGCTTGTCTTCGAGGGCGGCCGCGACCGTGCCGAGGCTATCGAATGCGCACGTGACGATATGGCCGTTGTCGTCGGAGACGGCATCGTCGGCGCCCGCGTCGATGGCGGCTTCGAGCACGGAGTCGGCAGAGCCCGCATCCGGCTTGAAACGGATTTCGCCCACGTGCTGGAACATGTGGGCGACGGAGCCCGTCGCGGCGAGGTTGCCGCCGTGCTTCGTGAACACGGCGCGAACCGCGCCGCCCGTGCGGTTGCGGTTGTCGGTCAAGGCTTCGGCGATCACGGCGACGCCGCCCGGGGCATAGCCCTCGTAGCGGATCTCCTCGTAGGTTTCGGTATCGCCGCCGATCGCCTTCTTGATGGCGCGCTCGATGTTGTCCTTCGGCATGTTCTCGGCGCGGGCGGACTGCACGGCGAGCCTGAGCCTCGGATTCTTGTCGGGGTCGGGCATTCCGGATTTGGCAGCGACCGTGATTTCTCGCGCCAGTTTGGCGAACATCTTGGCGCGGGCCGCGTCCTTGCGGCCCTTTTTGTGCATGATGTTCTT
>DAOMQQ010000348.1:0-1965 GCA_035445405.1 Hyphomicrobium sp. | reverse complement strand
GGGCCGCTCATGCCCATTCTGCACGCTCTGCAGCACGCGTTCGGCCATGTGCCCCAGGAAACGGTTCCCGTCATCGCCCGGGAGCTGAACCTGTCTCGCGCCGAGGTCCACGGCGTGGTCACCTTCTATCATGATTTCCGCCCCGAGCTGCCCGGCAAGCACGTCTTGAAGCTTTGCCGCGCCGAGGCGTGCCAGGCCATGGGCTGCGATAGCCTGGTGGAGCGGGCCGAGAGCCGCCTGGGCGTCGAATGCGGCGGCACCAGTGCCGACGGGCGCGTGACGCTCGAGGCCGTCTATTGTCTCGGATTGTGCGCCACGGCTCCGTCCGCCATGATCGACGGACGCGTGGTAGGCCGGCTCAACGAGAACCGGCTGGACGAGCTTCTGAAAGAGGCCCAGTCATGACGAAATCACTTCGCGTATTCGTGCCTCGTGACGCCGCGGCCGTCGCCTGCGGAGCCGACGAGGTCGCCAGCGCCCTTGCGGCTGCGGCGAAAAAGGCCGGCGTCGACATCACCGTGATCCGTAACGGCTCGCGCGGCATGCTCTGGCTCGAGCCGCTCGTCGAAGTCGAGCAGGACGGCGTTCGCTACGGCTTCGGCCCCGTTGCGAAAGAGGACGTGGACGGCCTCGTGAAGGCCGGCCTTCTCGACGGCAAGGCGGCCACCCTGTCCTCTCCGCTCGCGATCGGCGTGGTCGAAGATCACACGTACATGAAGCGCCAGACGCGCCTGACCTTCGTGCGTTGCGGCGTCACCGACCCCGTTTCGCTCGAGGATTACCGCGCCCACGACGGCTACAAGGGCCTCGAGCGTGCGCTCGGCATGAAGCCGATCGAGATCGTGGAAGAGGTTTCGAAGTCGGGTCTCCGCGGCCGCGGCGGCGCGGGCTTCCCCACCGGCATCAAGTGGAAGACGGTCCACGACACGCCGATGGGCCAGCAGAAATACATCGTCTGCAACGCGGACGAGGGCGACAGCGGCACCTTTGCCGACCGCATGATCATGGAAGGCGATCCGTTCGTGCTCATCGAGGGCATGACGATTGCCGGCATCGCCGTCGGAGCCACCAAGGGCTATATCTACCTGCGCTCGGAATACCCGCACGCTGCGATCGCGCTGAATCAGGCCATCGCTGCGGCGCACAAGGCGGGCTTCCTCGGCAACGGCATTCAGGGGACCCGGCACGCGTTCGACCTCGAAGTGCGGATCGGCGCGGGCGCTTATGTGTGCGGCGAGGAAACCTCGCTCCTGGAAAGCCTGGAGGGCAAGCGCGGCCTCGTGCGCGCCAAGCCGCCGCTTCCCGCTCACAAAGGTTTGTTCGGCCAGCCCACCGTCATCAACAACGTGCTCTCGCTCGCTGCCGTGCCCTATATTCTCGACAAGGGCGCGCAGTCCTATGCCGATTATGGCATGGGCCGCTCGCGGGGCACGATGCCGATCCAGCTTGCCGGCAATCTGAAACATGGCGGTCTGTTCGAGACGGCGTTCGGCATCACGCTCGGTGAACTCGTCGACGACATCGGCGGCGGGACGCTCACCGGCCGCCCGGTGAAAGCCGTTCAGGTCGGCGGCCCGCTGGGCGCCTATTTCCCGCGCGCCTACTTCGATACACCCTTCGATTACGAGGCTTTTGCAGCGCGGGATGGCCTCATCGGCCACGCCGGCGTGGTCGTGTTCGATGACACCGCGAACATGATCAAGCAGGCGCGGTTTGCGTTCGAGTTCTGCTCGGTCGAGAGTTGCGGCAAGTGCACGCCGTGCCGCATCGGCTCCACGCGGGGGCTGGAGACCGTCGACAAGGTGATCGCCGGCATCGACCGGGACAAGAACCTTGCCGTGATCGAGGACCTCTGCAACACGATGAAGTTCGGCTCCCTTTGCGCTTTGGGCGGCTTCACCCCATATCCGGTGATGAGCGCGTTGACACATTTCCCTGAGGATTTCGGGCGGCCGGCGACGAAGC
>DAOMQQ010000347.1:0-1965 GCA_035445405.1 Hyphomicrobium sp. | reverse complement strand
AAAGCTGCGAGAAGGTGGCGGCGCGTTGCGTCAGCCCGATCGAGATCAGCCAGGTGGACGCCGACAACGTCGACGAGACCGTGGCGCTGATCGAGCGCGTGAAGCCCGATCTCGTGATCAACATGGCGCTGCCGTACCAGGATCTTCCGATCATGGACGCCTGCCTCAAGACGGGCGTCCATTACATGGACACGGCCAACTACGAGCCGCGCGACGTCGCGAAATTCGAATACTCCTGGCAGTGGGCCTATCATGACCGCTATGCCGAGCGCGGCATCCTGGCGGTGCTCGGCTGCGGGTTCGATCCGGGCGTCTCGAACATCTTCTGCGCCTACGCGCAGGAGCATCTGTTCGACACCATCGAGACCATCGACATCATCGATTGCAACGACGGCAGCCACGGCAAGTCGTTCGCGACCAACTTCAATCCGGAGATCAACCTCCGCGAGGTGACGCAGCGCGGCAAGTATTGGAAGAATGGCGAGTGGATCGACATCGATCCGCTCTCGATCTCGGCCATGATCGACTATCCGGAAGTCGGCCCGCGCAAGAGCTACCTCATCTATCACGAGGAGGAGGAGAGCCTCGTCCGCAACATCAAGGGCCTCAAGCAGATCCGGTTCTGGATGACGTTCTCCGACAACTACATCAAGCACCTCGACGTGCTTCAGAGCGTCGGCATGACGCGCATCGACCCCGTCATGTACAAGGGCACGCCGGTGATCCCGATGGAGTTCCTGAAGGAGCTTCTGCCGCCGCCGTCGTCGCTCGGCGAGAACTACACGGGACGCACGTCCATCGGCTGCGTCATCGACGGGACGAAGGACGGAAAGCGCAAGACGGTGCTGATCTATAACGTCTGCGACCACGCCGAAAGCTACAAGGAGACGGGCGCGCAGGCCGTTTCTTACACGACGGGCGTGCCGCCGGTCGTGGGCGCGATCCAGATGTTCCAGGGCGCGTGGACCGGCAAGGGCGTGCTCAACGTCGAGCAGCTTCCCTCGAAGCCGTTCCTCGACGAGCTCGCCAAGCAGGGGCTGCCCTGGCACGTCAAGGAAATCACCCCCGACGATCAGGCGGAGCTGTTCGCGGTGAAAACCTGATCGTCTCTCAGACCGACACCGTTCATGCCCGGGACGTTCTCCGTCCCGGGTATTTTTTTGTTCCCTTCGCTGAGCTTTCCCGGTCAGATGCGGCGGGGTTTCAGAGCGATGCCGACGTCGACGGCAACTTCGCCGAGGGGGTGACCTATGCTGGACAGTGCGGACGCGAGCGAAGCGGGCGCAACGCCTCGCCCTGCGGTCGGCGCGGGCAAGGCGCCCGTCATCGTAACCGTCCACGGCACGAACGATGCCGCGGTCCGGGACGACGGCGAGCGGTGGTGGCAGACCGGCTCGGCTTTCACCAACCGGCTCGTGGAGCGCTTGAGCGCACACGGCAGCCCTCGGCCCGACATCGTGCCCGTTCACTGGTCCGGAAAGAATTCGGACCACGACCGCCTCAAGGGCGCGGAAACGCTCGCGCGCCTGCTGCGCAGGCTCGACCGCGAAGGGCGCCCTCACGCCGTGCTCGCGCACAGTCACGGCGGCAACGTCGCCGTCGAGGGACTTGCGCGCACGAAGCGCTCCGCACGGCGCGGCGGCATCATCTCGTTCGGCACGCCGTTCTTCGTCCGGAAGCTCAAGACCGTGCCGCGCCTGATCGCGCTGTTCCAACTCGTGCTCGGGCTCGTTATTCCGCCGATCATGCTCTGGTATCTGGTCGAGGTCCTGCCCTCCGACAGCAACAAGAAGATCGAGGCGGTCGTTCTCTTCGGCGGGCTCTTTGCCCTCGGCGTGTGGAGCCTGATTGCGGGCGTGCGCAAACTTGCGAGGCGCTTCCTGGCCGAGCGGCGTTTCGCGCGGTCGCTCGCGCCATCGCAATGGCTCGTCGTGCACAGCCCGCGGGATGAAGCCATGCAGCTTC
>DAOMQQ010000346.1:0-1967 GCA_035445405.1 Hyphomicrobium sp. | reverse complement strand
CGCGCCCACACGTCCGGCGAACGCCCCTGCAGCGTGCGGTCGGCTGCGATGTAGGCGCGTCCATCCGCTCCAAGACCGGCAATGACGATGCCGCACGCGTCGGAGCGCGCGGTTGCCGTCACCGGCGGATCGACGGCGACGACGATGCTTCTCAATTCCGGACACTGGGCCACACGTGCCTGCTCGATCCAATCCCGCCGCCACAGGCTGCCGGATTGCTCGTCGACGATCTCGCCCAGGAGCTCCTGCCGCCCCAACGCCGTGCCGGCGTAGCGCCGCTCCATCTCCGCAATGAACGCAGGTGCCAGATGCGCCGCGTTGGCCGCCGTCGCGGCCCGCGTCATCACCGTTGCCGGATCTCCCATGATGCTCTTCAGAAGCGGGAGCGGCTTCGGAGTCGTCGTGACGGCAATCGCCGGCACCTCTCCAAGGCGCAACCCGAACTGCAGCATGTCCCATGTCTCTTCCGCGTAACGCCACTTCGCAAGCTCGTCGCACCAGGCCGCATCGAACTGCGGCCCGCGCAGGCTGTTCGGATCTTCCGCCGAAAACATCTGCGCGATCGTTCCGTTCGGCCACACGAGCTGCGACTTCGAAACTTCGAGCGTCGGGCGCTCGTCATCGCCGTGAACGGCCAGCAATCCCGATACGCCTTCGATCATCACGCGGCGCACATCCGCCAGCGTTTCGCCCACGAGCGCGATACGATGCGCTCTCTCCACGCCGAGCGGCGGAATGCCGAGCGCCTTGGCCCGCACCCATTCCGCGCCCGCCCGCGTCTTTCCCGCGCCGCGCCCGCCGAGGATCAGCCAGACGCGCCAGTCGCTGCCCGTCTCTGTCGCGCCCGGCGGCAATTGATCGTCGCGCGCCCAGACCTGCCAGTCGGCAAGAATGAAGCCGAGCGTTTCAGGATCGAGGCTTGCCAGATCGTCGGCCAGCCGGCCCGACGCCGCCGAGGCGCTCAAGACGCTCCGCAATCTCGCGGCGCATGCGCTCCGCATCGGCTCCGACGCGGCCCGTTCTGCGGGCGGCGTCCTTGTCTCGGTCCAGGTCAGCGACGGCCTCCGTCACCTTCTCGAAATTGCTGATCAGGGTGGCGAGGGCGCGGCTCTCGCGTTCCTCGTCCTGGGCCGAACGGGCTTTACCGCTCGCCATTCTCATCTCCATATGTTCGAGCTTCAGACTGATCGCGCGGTAGAGACGCCCGATCAGCGCACGTTGCGCGCCCCGCGTCGGCAGGGTTGCGCGCCGGCGCGTCGACGCCTTTTCACCGCTGAGCGCCTCTTCGTCTGCCGCCGCCTCGACGACGTTCTTCTCCTTCGACGCAACCGCGTCCGCACGGCGCCGGCTCGGTTCCCGGCCCCTCCAGCCTTCCTTTTTCGCCTGCACCCCGATCCGCTGGGGCGTCACGCCGAAGCGGGCGCCGATCTCCTTGAGGGAGGCCGCACCATCCTCATAGGCACGGCGCACATCGGCCCACGTCTCGTCGTCGAGCTGCATGCCGCCGCCACGTCGCTCATTCGGATTGTCTGAAGAATAGAAAGCGGTCGAACCGCGATGCGGAAGGGTGATCGACACTCTTCCAGCCATACAAGAATACTACGCGATCACCGCTGCGGTGTCAATTCATTATTTGAGGTTGGTTTGTTTATTTTGCATTTCATCGAAATTTACTGAAATTTACTTAACCCATTACAGTACATTCCCTTGGCGTGGGCGGGGATAACTTCGCGCCTCCGGTCCTCGCATTCTCCTCAAAGCCCCCAAAGAGGGCTCCCGCCCGCCTTCCGGCGCGCGTATAAATAACCATAATGCCATGGTGATTTGAGTCCGGACGACGTCGGGGCCCACGGGCCCGCCGGGTATTTTCCTTTCGGTGGCGCCGAACTCTCCAAAGCACGGGACGCACAGGTTGAGCGACTGGTTCTTCAAGCGCGGGCGCCGCACGGGCATCGACTGGATGAGCC
>DAOMQQ010000345.1:0-1969 GCA_035445405.1 Hyphomicrobium sp. | reverse complement strand
GCCTCCTCCCTGCGGAGACGGCATCGGATTGTCTCACCGAACATTGCGACCACAAATTGGCGCGACCACAAGTCCGCGACCACAAGTCGGCGAGGCCCGCGTTTCGGGCTTTCGCGCCTTCACGACGCGATCCTTGACGATCCGTGTGTCAGATCTAGCGGCTCGATGGAGGCAAAGCCAGCTTTCCCGGCGGGCGATCCTCGGTTTTCTCGTCCCGACGTCTTTCTCGCCCCGACGTCAGGCGACGTCGCGTCCGGACGCATCGCCGACCAGGATCTCGCGACGGCCGGTGTGGTTCGGGGCGCTGATCAGCCCTTCGCGCTCCATGCGCTCGATGAGATCGGCAGCGCGGTTGTAGCCGATGGACAGACGGCGCTGGACGTAGCTGGTGGATGCCTTCCGGTCGCGGAGCACGAGGGCGACGGCGCGGTCGTAGAGGCTGTCGCCGCTGTCGCGTCCGGCTTCGCCGCCTTCGGCGCGGTCGGCCGCCGAGGCACGGGCCTCGGCCACGCCTTCGACGTAGCGGGGCGCGCCCTGCTGGCGCAGGTGATCGGCGACCGCTTCGACCTCCTCGTCGGACACGAAGGGCCCGTGGACGCGGAGAAGCTGTCCGGCGCCGGACGTGAAGAGCATGTCGCCCGCGCCCAGGAGCTGCTCGGCGCCCTGCTCGTTCAGGATCGTGCGGCTGTCGATCTTGGACGCCACGCGGAAGCCGATGCGCGTCGGGAAGTTGGCCTTGATGGTGCCGGTGATGATGTCGACCGACGGGCGCTGAGTGGCCATGATGAGGTGGATGCCGGCGGCGCGCGCCTTCTGCGCGAGGCGCTGCACCGCGGTCTCGATGTCCTTGCCCGCGGTGATCATGAGGTCCGCGAACTCGTCCACCACGACGACGATGTAGGGCATCGGCTCGAGGTCCATCTCCTCGCGCTCGTACACCGGCTGGCCGGTTTCCGGATCGAAGCCCGTCTGCACGGTGCGGCCCAGCGTCTGGCCCTCGGCGCGAGCGGATTTCACGCGCGTGTTGAAGGCTTCGATGTTGCGCACGGAGAGCTGCGCCATGCGCTTGTAACGCTCCTCCATCTCGCCCACGACCCAGTTCAATGCGCCGACGGCCTTCTCGGGCTCGGTCACGACGGGCGTCAGGAGATGGGGAATGCCGTTGTAGACGGACAGCTCCAGCATCTTCGGATCGATCATCAGGAACCGGCACTCGTCGGGCGTATGCCGGTAAAGGATCGAGAGGATCATCGCGTTGACGCCGACCGACTTGCCGGAGCCGGTGGTGCCGGCAACGAGAAGGTGGGGCATCCGCGCGAGATCGGCGATGACGGGCTCGCCGCCGATCGAGCGGCCGAGGGTCAGCGGCAGCGCACCTTCGGCGGCTGCGAAGTCGGGGCTTTCGATGAGCTCGCGCAGGCCGACGGTTTCGCGCCGTGCGTTGGGCAGCTCGATGCCGATCACGTTGCGGCCGGGAATGACGGCGACACGGGCGGAGGCGGCGCTCATGGAGCGGGCGATGTCGTCGGCAAGCGCCATGATGCGCGTGGCCTTGGTGCCGCGCGCGGGCTCGAGCTCGTAGAGCGTCACGACGGGGCCGGGCTTCACGTCGCGTACTTCGCCCTTCACGCCGAAGTCGGCGAGCACGTCTTCGAGCAGGCGGGCGGTGCCGCGTAGGACCGTTTGCGAGAAGGCGTTGCCGGCTTTCGAGGGCGGGCTCTTCTTGAGCAGCGAAGGCGCGGGCGGCCGGAATGCGGGGGCGGAGCGGCGCTGGGCAACTGCGCGCAGGAGGCTCGACCCCATGCCGCGCTGAGGAGAGCCGCGCTGGGGCTCGGCAGCGCGCTTGGCGCTTGCGGCCGGCGAGGGCTGGAGCGCGTCGGCGGGCTGCTCGCTGGCGCGGGGCGCCTGGCCGCGCATGAAGCGGGGCAGATCTTCGTCATGGCCTGCGGCGGCCACCGGCTCACGGGAC
>DAOMQQ010000344.1:0-2051 GCA_035445405.1 Hyphomicrobium sp. | reverse complement strand
GAGGCGCTGATGGACGAGGAAATCCAGACGCTGCGCAACGACAGGCTCAAGGCGTATCACGCGCTGACGACGGTCGCGGACGGGCTTCCCGCTATCGGCATCATCGCCGCAGTGCTTGGCGTCATCAAAGCGATGGGCGCCATTTCCGAGCCGCCCGAGGTTCTGGGGCATTTGATCGGCGCGGCGCTGGTGGGAACCTTCGCCGGAATTTTCTTCTCGTATGCCGTCTTCGCGCCGCTCGCAGGCAAGGTGAAGACCGGCCGCGAGAAGCAGATGCGCCTTTACATCGTCGCGAAGCAGACGCTGCTGGCGTTCATGAACGGCGCGATGCCACAGGTTGCCGTCGAATACGGGCGCAAGACCATCTCCGCCTACGAGCGTCCGACGATCGACGAGGTGGAGGCCGAGACGCTGGGCGGCGGTGCGGAAGCCCAGGCGGCCTAGGCCGCTGTACTCGCATGGCGTGCGTGCCACGGGGCACGATGCCGGATATGATGTGACCCCGACTCGATGTCGTTGAACGCAGGCCAGGTAGATCGAGATGAGCCAAGAGGGTTCCGATATTCGTCCCGCCGCAGCGGAGCTGCAGTCGATCATGGATCCGGCTGAGCCGGAAAGCCCGGCGGACGCTCTCTTCAAGACCGCCGCGCAGCAGGCGGCGGCGCAGAAGCCGCATCATCTCGAAACCGTCCTGCAAATCCCGGTGTCGGTGAAGGTCGTGCTCGGCTCGGCGACGATGCCGGTCGCCAACGTGCTGAAGCTCGGGCGCGGCGCTGTCGTGCCGCTCGACAGGAAGGTCGGCGAGCCGGTCGATGTCGTGGTCAATGGGCGCGTCATCGCACGGGGCGAGGTGGTGGTGCTCGACGAGGACAACTCGCGGTTCGGCGTGTCGCTCACGGAGGTGATCGGTACGGGGACGCCGACGCGCGTGGTCTGATTCTTTTTTTCCTCGCCGATTTTCGTTTTTTATTTCGCTTACGTCGTTCCCTTTGAGGGCGCCTCCCGATGTCTGATCAGCCAGACAAAGCCAGTAAAACAGAAGAGGCGACAGAGAAGAAGATTCGCGATGCCCTGGAGAAGGGGCAAACCGCTCAATCGCGCGAGGTTGCGACGCTGGCGAGCCTCCTCGCGATCCTCGGCGCACTCTACTTCTTTCTTTCCACCAGCGTTTTGACGCTCCGGGATTCGCTCGCCAGCTTCATCGACCGGCCGGAGGCCTTCGCGCTCAGAACGGGGGCGGACGCCTCGGCGCTTCTGCTCGTCGTCGCGGCGGAAGGGATCAAGATGGTCGGTCCCATCGTGCTCCTTCTCATGGTGGCAGGCATCGTGGCCTCAGTCGTGCAGAACCAGCCGAGGATCGTCGGAAATCGGATCGAGCCCAAGCTCGAACGCATCTCGATCATCAAGGGATGGACGCGCATCTTCGGCCTCAAGGGGATGGTCGAGTTTCTGAAGAGCGTCTTCAAGTTCGTGATCGTTGCGATCGCGGGCTACATCGCGCTCGGCAGCGCGGATCGCGATCTCATCAATGCCCTCTTCATGGAGCCGGTGGCGATCCCCGAGCTCATGAAGCAGATGGGGATCAAAGTGCTCGTGGCCGTGATTATCACGGTGGCGTTCCTCGTCGCGGCGGACCTCGCATGGTCGCGCTTCTCCTGGCGCAGGGACCTGCGCATGACGAAGCAGGAGGTGAAGGACGAGCACAAGCAGATGGAAGGCGATCCGCTCATTCGCATGAAGCTGCGCTCTATGCAGCGCGATCGCGCGCGCCGGCGCATGATCGCCTCGGTGCCGAGGGCGACGCTGATCGTTGCCAACCCGACACACTATTCGGTTGCTTTGCGCTATGTGCGGGAAGAAGGCGGCGCGCCAGTCGTTGTCGCCAAAGGAAAAGATCTCGTTGCGCTCAAGATCCGCTTCATCGCGGAGCAGAACGGCATCCCAATTTACGAGGATCGGATGCTGGCACGCTCGCTCTACGCAAGCGTCGAGGTGGATAAGATGATTCCACCGGAGTTCTACAAGGCGGTCGCCGGCATCATTCTGTTCTT
>DAOMQQ010000343.1:0-2105 GCA_035445405.1 Hyphomicrobium sp. | reverse complement strand
GAACGGTGACGGCCGCGTTCGGGATCTTGTTGATGGCGACGGCGAGAATGGCGGCAAGCTCGGTGCGACCGAACCAGACGTAGCAGAGAATGATGACGACGAGCGCCGGCAGGTTCAGAAACAGGATCAGCCACGTGTCGAAGAAGCGGTCGGCCTTGCCGTTGCGGCCGAGCGCGATGCCGATGGCCGACCCGATCAGCATCGCCAGCGTGAACGCAATGGCGACGCGATAGAGCGTCATGCCGATGTGATAGAGGAGCTCGCCGTTCGCGGCCTCCCGCATCATGGCCGCAAACACGACAGTGGGTCCCGGCAGATGGCGATGCTGGATGAGGAGCGCCATTACCTCCCAGAACACGAAGAAGGCCGCGATCGAACCGAGGCTCCAGGCAAGTCTCGAGACCCACGCCGGCGCGTCAGTGCTTGGGGGCGGATTAGGTCGCTGCATGATGGAAGAGCCCGGCGTCGAAGTTTGTGCCATGGCCGACCAGCTCGGCGTCGCCCGCCTCGATCAGCACATCCATGAGCTTTTTCGCGGCCTCTGTCTGGGCGTTCCCCCACGGCTCGGGGATGCCGGCGCGGTAGGCGGCGATGATCGCCTTGAACTCGGCATCGGAGGCCGGCTTCACGAGCGGGCGCAGGCGCTCCCAGGCACTGTCGTCGCTCGCGAGAACCCGGTTGGCCTCCTCCACGATGGCGAGCAGCGTCTGGAGGTCGCGCGCGTTGGCCGCCTCGTAGGATTCCTTCCAGATGAAGCCGACAAGCGACGGCACGGGCTCGACGCCGAGCGACTTCATGATCTCTTCGACGGAGAGGATCTCGCGAAAGCCCGACCCGGTGAGGCGTGCCGCGTAGGTCCAGTAGTTCAGCACCGCCTCGATGCGGCCGGAGCGCAGCTCCTCGTTGAGGAGCGGCGCGGCGCCATACGAGGCGCGGGCGTAGCGGGCCATGTCGCGGCCGATCGTTCTCTGCGAATAGGCCCGCAGCAGGAGCCAGCTCTTGTCGATGGCCGAGCCCGCGACGCCAAGCTCGCGGCCCTGCAGATCCTGCACGCCGCGAATATCGCTATCGTTGGGAACGACGAGCGCGCCCAGCGCCGACGAGTACGGTGCGAACTTCAGCTTTTCGCCGAGCGCCCGCTGACGCATGGCCCAGGTCCAATCCGAGACGATGACGTCCGCCCCGCCGCCGAGAAGTGCCACCGGGCCGGCCTGGTTGGACGCCACCTCGATCACCTCGATGGAGAGGCCGGCTTTCGTGTCGAGTTCGAGGGCGCGGATGGTTTCGATCACCCAGGACAGCGATCCGAACCGGACCGACGCAAGACGCAACGGCGCGCCGCTGCCGCCCGCTCGAAGCGGCCACGGCATGAGGCCCGCGGCCACGGCAAGACCCGTGCCGCAGAGAAGCCGGCGCCGGTCGATCATTGCGGCTTGCCCTCGGCAACGAGCAAGCGGTTGCGGGCGAGCCAGCGGATACCATGCTGCCAGGATTCGTCGGTATTGCCCTGGATCAACACGCTCGAGTTGCTCACCACGCCGCTCTTGGCGACATCGACCAGCGAGACGGTCAGGCTCAGATGCGTCTCGGATATCTTGTTCAGCACACTCACCATCAAAAGGTCGGCGCCGGCTTTCACGCCGAGGTCGATCTCACAGCCGTTGCACTCGGAAATAGGCTGGGCTGCTTCGATATCGGCACTCAAGGGCGCAATGTCCACGAGATCGTAGCGTCCGTCGGCCTCGACGAGTTTCGCCAGCTCCGCGTCGGCCTTTTTGAGGCGCTCCTGCTCCTCGGGAGAAGGTCCCACTACGGGCTGGAAAAAATCCATCTCGGTTCGCGGAATCGACATTTCGATCGGGAAAATTAGCAACTTGGGACCCGCTTCCGCCGTCGCCGGGATCGACAGGATCGCCGCCGTCAGCAGGGCCAGCCAACCCGCATTTCGCCCCATCGTCATCGTGCCTCGCCGTTCCTCACATAGACTTTAGTTCTTACGCTATAACGTGCGTTCGATGAGCTTGGATTGGCAAGCCCTAAACTCCGCACGGCCCTCCTCACAGCCTGTAACAAAAACGAGAGCACCAACTTCGGTGAACTTGACA
>DAOMQQ010000342.1:1035-2106 GCA_035445405.1 Hyphomicrobium sp. | reverse complement strand
GAAGGCGGAAGTTCACTGCTATGCGGACATCTAGGCTTCTACTCGGTTTGATCGTCGTGGTGGCATGCGGGCCGTTGGCGGCGCACGCCCAGTCGACGTCGTTCAACTCGCCACGCGAGGCGCTTCGGCAGGGCGTCAGCGCCTACCAGGGCGGCTACTACGAGATCGCGGTTCCGGCGCTCAAGTACGCGGCGGCGTCGAACGATTTCATGGCGACCTACTATCTCGCCAGGATCTACCAGGACAACACGGGCGCCTATACCGACCATTCGAAGGCGTATGCGCTGTTCGAGAAGATCGTCGACGATCATCTCGAAGCGGATCCCGATCTCGATCCGCGCGCGCCTTACATCGGCAAGGCGCTGACGGCGCTCGCCGGGTATTGGCTCAAGGGTTTGCCGGAGATCGGGCTCGCGCCCGACCCTGCGCGCGCGGCGTTCTATTTCAACAACGCTTCGATGACCTACAACGACGAGGACGCGCAGTTCGAGCTCGCCAAGCTGCAGCTTACGGGCGAGGGCGTGGAGGCGAACATTCCGCTCGGCCGGCACTGGCTCTCCATCCTGAGCCAGAACGGACATGCGGGCGCACAGGCGTTCTTCGCCGACCTCCTCTGGCGCGGAAAGCATGTCGACGCCGATCCGGCCCGCGCGCTGGCGCTGATCGCCATCGCGGTCCGCAATGCGCCGCCGCAGGATGCGATGTGGATCGAGGACATCTATCAGAACATCTTCTGCGGTGCCGCCGAAGGAACGCGCAGCCAGGCGACCGGCATCGTCGCGCAGTGGGGCAACCGCTATGGCCGCAAGCCCGAAAAGCTGCGGGACCACAGCGGCCTGGCCCAGCTTACCGCAGCACCGATCCGGACCTGCAAGAACGGCGAGGCCGTGGACTTCCTCTCGCCGCGCCGGCCGAGCATCGTGGAAACCACGGTGACCACCGACCGGCTGCCGCCGCCTGAGACGCCTCAGCAGCCGACGTTCAGCTACGGTTCGGCCGGCGGCGGAGAGGGTGCGCGGTTGCGGGACGTGACGGCGCCCGGCCAGGTGCGCTGAGACACCCACCGATCGA
>DAOMQQ010000342.1:0-1025 GCA_035445405.1 Hyphomicrobium sp. | reverse complement strand
CCGCTGATTGCGGCGCGCGTTTTCATTTTGGAGGCTTGGTTGTCGTCTCCGGAAGCACTCTAGGAGAGGGCGACCCACACCGGCACGTGATCGGACGGTTTCTCCCAGCTTCGCGTGAAGCGGTCGATGCCGGCGCCCGTCAGGCGATCCACGGCCTGCGGCGACAAGAGATGGTGGTCGATGCGGATGCCGTCGTCCTTCTGCCAGGCGCCGGCCTGGTAGTCCCAGAACGTGTAGATGCCGGGCTCCGGGTGGCAGGCGCGGACGGCGTCGAGATAGCCGATGTTTTCGATGGCGCGGAATGCGCCGCGGCTTTCGGGCTGGAAGAGCGCATCGTTCACCCAGACTTCGGGGCGGCGCGCATCGGCAGGCTCGGGGATGACGTTGTAATCACCTGCGAGAACGACGGGCATCTCGGTTGCGAGCAACGCACGCGCGTGCGCTTCGAGCCGCGCCATCCAGCCGAGTTTGTAGGCGAATTTCTCGGTTCCGAGCGGGTTGCCGTTCGGCAGGTAGAGGGACGCGACGCGCACCGACAGCGAGCCGGCCGTGATGGTCGCTTCGATGAAGCGCGATTGCACGTCGTCCTCGTCGCCGGGAAGGCTGCGGCTCACGTCTTCGAGCGGGTACAGGGAGAGGAGCGCCACGCCGTTGAAGCCCTTCTGGCCGTGCGTCTCGATCGCATAGCCGAGGTCGGCGAAGGCTTCGCGCGGGAAGCCCTCGTCCTGGCACTTGATTTCCTGCAGGCACAACACGTCGGGCTTGGCTTCGCGCACGTAAGCGACCGCGCCTTCGATGCGGGCCCGGATGCCGTTGATGTTCCAGGTGGTGATGAGCATGGGGGTCCGGAGCCCTCCCGTCCGATCCGGGAGGGCGGAGAGGTCAGAGGGAGAAGCTGGTGCCGCAGCCGCAGGAGGCGGTCGCGTTGGGGTTCTGGATCTTGAAGGCCGCGCCGATCAGATCGTCGACGAAATCGATTTCGGAGCCCGAGAGATAGGCCATGGAGACCGGATCGATCAGCACCT
>DAOMQQ010000341.1:0-2160 GCA_035445405.1 Hyphomicrobium sp. | reverse complement strand
ACCCTCATAGTCGATCGTCGACTCACCCGTCATGCCGTCTTGCTTCGTCCCCGATCAGGCCTCGTCTCACTCGCTGCAGCGGAGATGAGTGGGAGGCTTCTGTTGCCCGGTGCCTCCCGAACCGCGCCTTACCCGGCTAGGGGTAAGGAGTTCCGTTTAGGCATTTCGCGCCGCATTACGCAGCGAGAGCAGCCTCAGCATAGTTGTCATTGGCAACTATTCTGAATGACCCGATGACGGCGGTATCATGCCGAGCGAAAGCGCGCCCTTTACACCCTCGTCGATCCTAGTTCGCCCCCATCAGCAACCCACTGGACTTTCAAGGCCGATTGCCTCAAACGCCCTGTGCGCTGATGGTGGAGGCGCCGGGTACTGCCCCCGGGTCCGAACGGCTTATTACGACGTCCATTTATCGCCATAGCCGGACGAATCCGGCACCCTAAATATAGGCGGGGAGGTTCAGAATTGAAAGTGTTTGGTCAAAGGCGTTCCTGCGACCAACGTGCAGGCTCTGGCGATAAGGGCTTGACGCAGTTCGCGCACCCGTCCCCATGCTCTCAACGCCCCATTCGAGGATATTGATGCGGATGACCGACATCGCAAGCTCCGACGGCCCGCGCGCGCCCTATCGCCCCGAGAGCCCCTGGGGACCAGGTGCCGCCGTCGCCATCGCGATCGTGGCCAGCCTCGGGCCGGCGCTGATCGGGTTTGCCGTCCTCGCCTGGCTCTTCGAAGCGGATCTCGCGTCGCTCGAAAGTGCCCATTCGCTCGCCTCCCCGATGCTGCTCGGACAGATGATCGCGGGGCAGATCCTCTCCCTCGCCATCATATGGTGGGCTGCGGGCCGAAAAGGGCAGCGGGCCCAGGTGCTGCGGCTCTCGCCCGAGCGGGAGACCAGCGTGCTCACGGCGATGGCGCTCGGTCTCCTTCTGATCGTCGTCATCGGGCCGATCGAGGTGCTGCTCTACAGGCTCGCCGAACTCGAGCTCTTCACGGACGGGCGATGGCTGCTCGAAGGGCTTCGCTCGGAGTATTGGTGGGGTGTCGTGATCGCGGCGGTCGTGCTGGCGCCGCTGTGGGAGGAAGTCACCTTCCGCGGCTTCCTGCTCTCGGCGCTGGCCAAGACGCGCCTCGGCTTCTGGCCGGCGGCGGCCATCTCGGCGGCTTTGTGGACGGCGCTCCACGCCGGCTACTCCTGGCCGGGGCTCGTCAGCGTGTTCCTTGCGGGGCTCGGGCTTTCGTGGATCATGAAGCGGACGGGCTCGATGCGGGCCGTCGTGATCGCGCACGCCGTCATCAACGCGTTCGCGCTCACCGTGATCTCAACGTTCGCATAACCGTGGGCCGCGTCATCAGGACGTGAGGGCAGGAGCGGAATCGCGTTAGGATCGACACCATGCAGCAGTATCTCGATCTTCTCCGCCGCGTGCGCACCGAAGGCGCCGCAAAGGCCGACCGCACAGGAACGGGGACGCTCGCCGTCTTCGGCCATCAGATGCGCTTCGATCTGGCCGACGGCTTTCCGCTGCTCACCACGAAAAAACTGCACGTGAAGTCGATCATCCACGAGCTGATCTGGTTTCTCGCGGGCGATACCAACATCGGATACCTCAAGGCCAACGGGGTCCGGATCTGGGACGAGTGGGCGCGCGAGGACGGCAGTCTCGGCCCTGTCTACGGCAAGCAGTGGCGGAGCTGGGCGGCACCCGACGGACGCACGATCGACCAGATCGGCGACGCGGTGCATACGATCAAGACCGATCCCGACAGCCGGCGCATCATCGTCTCGGCGTGGAACCCGGCCGACATTCCGCAGATGGCGCTCGCGCCCTGCCATTGCCTGTTCCAGTTCTACGTGGCGGACGGGCGGCTTTCCTGCCAGCTCTACCAGCGCTCGGCGGACGTGTTCCTCGGCGTGCCGTTCAACATCGCGAGCTATGCGTTGCTCACGATGATGATGGCGCAGGTCACAGGCCTCGAGCCCGGAGATTTCGTGCACACGTTCGGCGATGCGCACCTCTACGTGAATCATTTCGAGCAGGCGGACCTTCAGCTTGCTCGCGCGCCGCGCGCCCTGCCCCGCATGACCATCAACCCCGACGTCCGCTCGATCTTCGCCTTCCGCTACGAGGATTTCGCGCTCGAAGGCTACGATCCCCA
>DAOMQQ010000340.1:0-2167 GCA_035445405.1 Hyphomicrobium sp. | reverse complement strand
CCAGCCAAACCTTGCGTGATTCGTTGACCGAAGATGCGTATCGCGTCATCATTCGTTCAGAATTTACGCCCGGTGCACTAAAAATTGGCGAGGTTTATATCCCCGGCGAGCGCCCAGAGAACTTTGTGCTCGCCGCGCATCTCGATCATCCCGCTATGGTAAATGATGACCTCAGCGGCGTGGTCGTCGGCCTCGAGGCCGCCCGCTGGAGCGCCCGCGCCGCCGAGCAGGGCCTGCCCGCCGCCGAGTACGACTACGCCGTCATGCTTCTCCAAGGGCGCGGCCTCAAGGCCGACGAGGCCAAGGCGATCAAATACCTCTCGTCTGCTGCCGAAAAAGGTGTGGCCGGCGCCCAGAACCGCCTGAGCCACGTCTACGCGGAAGGCGCCGGCGTCGACGCGAGCCCGGTCCAGGCCGCCAAATGGCGGCTGATCGCCAAGACCGCCGGCGTCGAGGACGAGAGGCTCGACCAGTTCGTCGCCGCTCTTACGGAAGACGAGCGCACGGAGGCCGAAAAGGCCGCGGAAGACTGGCAAATGCGCAAGCAGATCATGCCGTAACAGGCTTGGTGAAGACCAGAACGGCACCGGCCCCGGCCCGAAAAGGCTGAAAGGGGTTGACCTTCCCGGCGGAACCCTTAGAGCCTCGCCAGGGCGCCACACTGCGTGCGCCTCATCGATCCTCGATCCTTTTCAACCCCCTTCGGACATCGCACCCGCCTATGGCCGCTTCTGCCCTGATGAACGTGATGATGGCCGCCGCACGCAAGGCGGGCCGCTCGCTCGCGCGCGATTTCGGCGAGGTGGAGCAGCTCCAGGTCTCCGTGAAGGGCCCGGGCAACTTCGTCTCCGCGGCCGACCACCGGGCGGAAGAGATCATCTTCAACGAGCTGTCCAAGGCGCGGCCGGGCTACGGCTTCCTGATGGAAGAGGGCGGCGTGGTCGAAGGCGTCGACAAGACCCACCGCTGGATCGTCGATCCGCTCGACGGCACGACGAACTTCCTGCACGGCATTCCCCACTTCGCGATCTCGATCGGTCTGGAACGCGAGGGCGTGCTCGTCGCGGGTCTCGTCTACAATCCCGCAACCGACGAGCTCTTCGCCGCCGAGAAGGGCAAGGGCGCGTTCCTGAACGACCGGCGGCGCCTCCGCGTCGCGGCCCGCAAGTCGCTCGCCGACGCCGTCGTCGTCACCGGCATTCCCCATCGCGGACGCCCCGGCCATCCCCGCTTCATCGACGAGTTGCAGTCCGTCATGATGGAGGTCGCGGGCCTGCGCCGCTCGGGCTCGGCCGCCCTCGACCTCGCCTACGTCGCCGCCGGCCGCTACGACGGCTACTGGGAGCGCGCGTTGAAGCCGTGGGACCTCGCGGCCGGCATCGTGCTCGTGCGCGAGGCGGGCGGCCTCGTCAGCGACGTGAACGGCGGCGACACCGTGCTCGAAAGCGGCAACATCCTCGCCGGCAACAGCGCGATCACCAAGGCCCTGCAGCCGCTGCTCGCGCGCTGAGCCTGAGTTCTCCCGACCCCGGCGGGAGACGGCCCCTCACGGCCCATCCTCGGAGTCTGTCCGCACGTTTCGCGCCGTTCGCGGCCGGCGGCCGTCGTCGTACGGCTCCTGATCGCGCGGAAGCTTGGGGTAGAGCTGCACCATCCGCAGCGACAGCGCGAGCAGGAACGTGCACAGCGGTAGAAGCGCGAACGTCGCCACCTGCGTCCAGGTGAGCGAGATGTTCGGATCGCCGAACCATTGCAGTGCGACCCGCAGGAAGAGGACGAACAGGATCACGATGATCACCTCGGCCACCACCTGCTTGAGCTGGCCGATCTGCTGGACGCGGAGCCACTGAGGCAACGCCAGCTCCTGCTCCGGCTCGTCGGGATGGATGAAGAGCGAATAGACGCCGTAGGCGAAGTAGAGCAGCACGATCGCGATCAGAAACCGATCGAGCCCCTCGATGATCTGGATGACCGACGCCGTCCCGAACGGCCGATCCTTGTCCTGTTCGGCGAAAACGTCCTTATACGCCTCGAACACGTTGTAAACGCCGAGAAAAAACATCAGAAGCGCCGCAACGAGCGACCCCATCACCGCAAACAGCGTGAAAAACCGCGAGCCGACGACAATTCTCCGCTCCCACTCCCGCGTTTTTCTATAATTCGGCAT
>DAOMQQ010000339.1:0-2170 GCA_035445405.1 Hyphomicrobium sp. | reverse complement strand
CAACGTCTTTAGATTTCGAAGGGGCGCCTTGGCCCGGCCCGTTTTTGGGAGGGCGCTCGTCGCCGACGATGCGCCCGTCCTCTATGGTGATGATGCGGTCTGCGTAATGGAGCGTGCGGTGATCGTGCGTCACCGCCATCACGGCGCGCGTCGGGTCCTTCGCGACCTCGGAGAGCAGCTCCATCACGGCCTTGCCGTTCTCGCTGTCGAGGGCTGCCGTCGGCTCGTCGGCGAGCACGACGGAGGGGCGGCCCGCGAGCGAACGGGCAATCGCGACGCGCTGCTTCTCGCCGCCCGAGAGCTTCGAGGGATAATTGTTCAGGCGGTGACCGAGCCCGACCGCCTTCAACGCTTCGGCCGCCGTCTCCATGGGATCGGCCGAGCGGGCGTCGCGCACATCGAGCGCAACGAGCACGTTCTCGAGCGCGGTCAGCGTGGGAAACAAGTTGTAGCTCTGAAATACGAAGCCGATGTGGAGGCGGCGGATCTCCGCGAGATCCTCGGACGAGAGGCCGACGGCCTGATGCCCCGCGAGGTGCAATTCTCCGCTGGTGGCGGTGAGGATGCAGCCGAGGATGGAGAGCAGCGTCGTCTTGCCGCTTCCCGAGGGGCCCATGAGCAGCGTCAGCTCGCCGGGGCGCAAGTCCATGCTCACGCCCTTCAGGATGTGCAGGATGCCGGCTCCGGTGTCGATCGACTTCGTAATATTGTGGGCCTCAAGGAGAGGGCGCGGCCCGCTCGATGATGCTTTCGACTTGGACATTCACGACATCTCCCGAATCCAACGCGCGGCCGTCACTCGACGCACTCCGTCACGTCTCATCCCTCTCATCCCGCACAGAGCTTGTCTGTTCCACCCGGCACAGGGCACGCTTGCCGCACGGCCTGCGTCCTGAATTCCTCACGCCACGGATCATGTTCGCGCCGACGCTACTGAGGCGCTCTCTTCGATGCAAGCGCTTCCAGCATTATCCGATGCAAGCGCTTGCGCGTGTCCCCGGCGATCCGGCTCTGCTCCCTACCTGTTGAAGACGCCTGCCGGATCGATGCGGGTCACTTTGCGGATCGCCGTAATGGCGGCGAAGACGCACATCCCGACCGTGAGCGCGAACAGGTAGGCGGCAATGGTCGGCGTCATCACGATGGTCAGCGTCGGCACCCTTATCGAGAGCCGATAGATCGCGAGCATCGCCAATAGCATGCCGGCGGCATAGCCGAGAACCGCGCTCAACAGAGCCTGAATGAGAATGACGGCGTGAATATAGCTCGCGGATGCGCCAAGCGCGCGCAGGGTCGCGAACTCGTTCAGGTGGTCCTTCGTGCTGGCATACAGCGTTTGCGCGACGATCACGACGCCGACGATGGCGCCGAGCACCATACCCGTGATGAGCGCGAGGCCGGCACCCGTCGAGAACATCCAGTAGTTGACGGAGCGGCGGGTGAACTCGTCGTGGGTCAGCACCTCGACACCGGTGAGCCGCGTTTCGAGGGCCTGGCGAACGGCGTTCGCGTCGGCGCCTTTTTCCAAGCGTACGAGGACGTAGGTCGCCTGCACCGGGCTCGCGCCGACGAACTTCCTCGCCGTCGTGATGGGCGTGAAGATATAGGGCAGCGTCGTGAACGAGCGGATGCCCTTCGTGACCGCCGTGACCTGAATGCGCTGGTTGTTGATCTCGGCGTAATCGCCGCGGCCTTCGATGCCGAGATCCTGGAAGTAGGAACGATCGACGGCAACGGCATTCGGCAACTGGAGATCCTCGACGGTGCCTTCTTCCAGGCTCCACGGACGTGTGCCGCCATTCGGCCAATCGAGGCCGATGAGGATGAACGACTTCTTGCCGCCGGCGGGCTTACGCCAGGAGGAGAAGCTCACAATCATATCCTCGGCGTATTGCACGCCCGGCGTCGAGAGCGCCGCATACTTCTCGTGGCCGATCAGAAGCGAGGGATCGTCGAAGCTTTTCGTGCCGTAGGGCACGATCCACAAATCGGCGGGCGCTTTGTCGAGCACGGTCGCGATCTTGTTCTCGGATCCCTTGTAGAGACCCACCTCGATGGCGACCAGGACGACCGAGAAGACGATGCCGACCAACGTGACGATCAAGCTCATCCGATCGTGGAAGAGGTTCCGGTAGGCAATCTTGGGGGCCATCTTGATGACCTTCCCCTT
>DAOMQQ010000338.1:0-2205 GCA_035445405.1 Hyphomicrobium sp. | reverse complement strand
GTCATGACCTTGCTTTCCGAACCTCTCGGCGCCTCGCCTCCGTGGCCCCGTTTCACCGGGGCCAAGGCCCCCGCCGGCATCCGGCAAGGCGCACCTCTGATCTGGAAAGTTGGTGTCTGAGTCGGGCCTTAAGGGTCAACGCGATGGGGTGATGCAACTGTGGACGGTTTGGGGATAGCCCCGCTCCGTTGTGGACGGCCGCGCCTGGATCGGGCGGTTCGAGGTGCCAATTGCGAACGGGCGTCGCTGGGGATAGCGTCTGGCGCGATTCTGGCGTCGATACAATTCGGGGTGCTTCATGAGCCGACCGCTGCTGACCGTCGTGCTGGCTGCCGGGAAGGGGACGCGCATGCGTTCCGACCTGCCCAAGGTGCTGCACCGCATTGCCGGGCGATCCATGCTGGGGCACGTGCTGGCGCTGACGCATGCGGTCGGGGGCGAGACGCTCGCGGTCGTGGTGGGGCCGGACATGGAGCGCGTCCGCGCGGAAGCCGTGGCCGCCGCGCCGGGCGCGTGGGTGTTCGTGCAGGAGCGCCAGCAAGGGACGGCGGATGCCGTGCTCGCCGCGCGCGAGGCGATCGCGGCGCATTGGGGCGATCTCCTGGTGCTGTTCGCCGATACGCCGCTCGTGACGCCGGAGACGGTGCGCGCCCTGCTCGCCGCGCTCGACGGGGGAGCGTCCGTCGCGGTGCTCGGTTTCGAGGCGCGGGAACCCGGAAGCTACGGGCGGCTCGTCACTTCGGCGGACGGCGATCTCGTCGCGATCCGCGAGGCGAAAGATGCGACCGAAGCCGAGCGCGAGATCCGGCTCTGCAATTCCGGGGTGATGGCATTCCGGCTCGATGCGCCGCTCGACGTGCTGGACGCGATCGGCAATACGAATGCGAAGGGCGAATTCTATCTGACGGACGCCATCGAGATCGTGCGTCAGCGCGGCGGACGGGCGGCCGTCGTCGCGTGCGAGGAGGACGAGGTGCTCGGCGTCAACGCGCGCACGGAGCTCGCCCAGGCGGAAGCGATCTGGCAGCGGCGCGCGAGGGCGGCCGCGATGGCTGACGGGGTGACGATGATCGCGCCCGAGACGGTCTGGCTTTCGTTCGACACCCGGCTCGGGCGCGATGTCGTGCTCGAACCGAACGTGTTCTTCGGCCCCAAGGTGACGGTCGCGGCGGGCGCCGAGATCAAGGCCAACTCGTATCTCGAGGGGGCGGAGGTGGGGGCCGGCGCGCGGATCGGCCCTTACGCGCGGCTCAGGCCCGGCGCGGTGCTCGGGCAAAACGTGCACGTCGGCAATTTCGTCGAGGTGAAGAACACCACGATGGGCGATGGCGCCAAGGCCAACCATCTTTCCTATCTCGGCGACGGTGCGGTCGGGGCGGGGGCCAACATCGGCGCGGGCACGATCTTCTGCAACTACGACGGCTTCTTCAAGCACAAGACCGAAATCGGGGACGGGGCGTTCGTCGGCTCCAACTCGGCGCTGGTGGCGCCGGTGAGAATCGGGGCGGGTGCCTATGTCGGCTCCGGCAGCGTGATCACCAAGGATGTCGGCGATGGGGCGCTCGCGCTCGAACGCAGCGAGCAAGAGGAGCGGCCGGGCTGGGCGGAAAAGTTTCGCACGCTCATGGCGCGCCGGAAGGCCGCTCAGAGGTCAGCGTAAAAGTTAAGATTAGACATATTCTTTGATTTGAAAGGTCGTGCGGGCTCCCGTACGGCATATTTCTCGCACCAAAAGTGAGCGTTTTAGCGATTTGCGTCGGACGCGAGAAGTCAATTCAGCGAGGGCTCTTCCATGTGCGGCATCGTTGGCATTCTCGGCGGTAAATCCGTCGCGACCGATCTGGTCGATGCGCTGAGACGGTTGGAATACCGCGGCTACGACAGCGCCGGGATCGCGACCGTCGAGAACGGACATCTCGAGCGGCGCCGTGCCGAGGGCAAGCTCAGAAATCTCGAGACGCGCCTGCTCGCCGAGCCGCTCTCCGGCCGCACGGGGATCGGGCATACGCGCTGGGCCACGCACGGGCGGCCCATCGAGCGCAATGCGCATCCGCACATGAGCGCCAAGGTCTCGGTCGTCCACAACGGCATCATCGAGAATTTCCGCGAGCTCAAGGACGCACTGACCACAAAGGGGCACGTCTTCGAGACGGATACCGATACGGAAGCGGTGGTGCATCTCATCACCGACGGGATGCAGAACGG
>DAOMQQ010000337.1:0-2243 GCA_035445405.1 Hyphomicrobium sp. | reverse complement strand
CGGCGATCTTGGTGCCGTACTCGATCACGACGACGTGGTCGGAGATGTCCATCACGACGCTCATGTCGTGCTCGATGAGCAGGATCGAGACGCCGGTTTGCTCGCGAATGCCGCGCAAGAGACGCGTCAGCTCCGCGCTTTCGCGGTTGTTGAGGCCGGCAGCCGGCTCATCGAGGCAGAGGAGCACGGGGTTGGTGCACATGGCGCGCGCGATCTCGAGGCGGCGTTGCGCCCCGTACGGGAGCTCGCCGGCCGGCATGTCGGCGCGGTCGGTCAGCTCCACGACATCGAGCCAGGCGCGGGCGAGGTCGAGCGCTTTCTTCTCGGCCGCGCGGTATCCCGCAAGTCCCAGGAGCCCGGCCATGCTGAGCTTGGACGCACGCATCAGCGTCTTGTGCTGGGCGACGATGAGGTTTTCGAGCACGGTCATGCCCGGAAAGAGGCGAATGTTCTGGAACGTGCGCGCGACACGGGCCGTGGCCGAGATCTCATGGTCGCTCATGCGCTCAAGCAGGAACAACTCGGGTTTTTCTCCGGACGTGTGGCGCCGGTTGGAGGCGGTGAGCGTCGCGACCGCATCTGGGGTGACGGCGCCGCCGTGGGCGAGCGCGATGCGTCCGCTGGTCGGTTTGTAGAAACCCGTAATGCAGTTGAAGACGGTCGTCTTGCCGGCGCCGTTGGGGCCGATGAGGGCGGTGATGTCGCCGCGCCCGACCGTGAAGGAGAGGTCGTTCACGGCGACGAGGCCGCCGAAGCGCATGGACAGGTGATCGACGACGAGGAGGGGATCTGTGTGCCAACGCATGATGCCGCTCACTCTGCCGGAACGGTGACGGGGCCGGTGCGCGCAGGCGGCTTGGTGCCGAGCCGGACGCTCGGCTCGCGCGAGGCGATGAGCCCCTTCGGCCGCCAGACCATGATCATCACCATCGCCAGCCCGAACAGCAGCATGCGGTATTGAGTGGGGTCGAAGTCGGGGCCGAAGACGCGCTTCAGAACCGTGAGCTCGCGCAGGAGCTCCGTGCCGCCGATCATCACGGTTGCGGCAATCGCGACACCCATCATGTTGCCGAGGCCGCCGAGCACCACGATGGCGACGAGCACCGCGCTTTCCATGAAGACGAAGCTCTCGGGACTGATGAAGCCCTGCCGGCCTGCGAAGAACGCGCCGCCGAGCCCGCCGAAGAAGGCGCCGGCCGCCATGGCGGACAGCTTCGTCTTGGCGATCGAGATGCCGAGCGAGCGGCAGGCGATCTCGTCCTCGCGCATCGCTTCCCAGGCGCGGCCGACGGGCAGCGTGCGCAGCCGTGTCGTCACCCAGTAGCAGAACACGACGAGCGCGAGGATGAGATAGAACATGAAGAACAGGCGGTAGAGCGGGGAGGGCGGGAGCCCGAGGGCGGTCGCGATGTTGTTCGGGCCCATGGTGAGCGTGTAGCCGGCGATGGACGGGGCGGGAATGCCCGAGACGCCCGCATAGCCGCCCGTCACCGGCACCCAGTTCACCAGAACGAGGCGGAGGATCTCGGCGAATGCGAGGGTGACGATGGCGATGTAGTCGCCCCGGAGGCGGAGCACGGGAAGGCCGACGATGAGAGCCCAGAATGCGGCCAGGATTCCGGCGAGGGGCAGCAGGATCCAGAATGAGAGGCCGAAGGTTTTGGCCAGCAGGCCGGTCGAGTAGGCACCGACCGCATAGAAGGCGACGAAGCCGAGATCGAGCAGGCCGGCGAAGCCGACGATGACGTTCAGGCCCCACGCGAGCAGGATGTAGATCAGGATCTGGATGCCGAAATTGTCGATCCATTTGACGGCGCCCGCATTCCCCGTCGCGAGCAGCACGAGAAATGGATAGGCGACGAGGAAGGCGAGGCCTACGCGGGGCAATTCGCGGATGATGGGATGCGGGGGCGCCGTGCTCATGACGGTGGTGAGCGGGGCGCGCTCGACGCCACCGGGGCGCAGGATCGCGACGGCGAAGGCGATGATGAAGGCCGTTCCGGCGAAGAGGGCCGCGAGCCACCAGCGCTGCTGAAGGACGAGCTGGTTGGAGAGGTTCACCCGCGTCAGGAAGACGACGATCGGAAACGACAGGCCGAAGGTGACGAGGGCCGCGAGCAGGGCCTTCTTGATGGCGTCCCCCAGCGGTCCCATCGCGCTCAGACCTTCTCGACGTCAGGGCGTCCGAGCAGGCCGGACGGCAGGAAGATGAGAACGATGGCGAGGATCGAGAAGGCGGCGAC
>DAOMQQ010000336.1:0-2304 GCA_035445405.1 Hyphomicrobium sp. | reverse complement strand
CCGACTGCTGGCTCTCGTAATAGAGGTAGCCCAGGATGGCCACGGCCGCGACCAGCACGAGAATCAGAACGTTCTTCGAATTGTTCATAGGGCACCCTGCTCAATTCTATCCTCGCACGTCTGCCACAAGCTCAAAGTGCCGACAAGCGGTGCCGCGGTTGTTGATAACAGCCTGCGGAGGCCGCCACGGGCTCGTGCCGGGCGCGATCTCCTGAGACCCTGGGGCCTCAAGCGAATCGGGCGGGGATACCTCTCTTATGACGGCACTTCGAAAGGTGCGGGCCGCATCCGCGGCTGAGGGCGACGAGGCGGCGTTTCTCGGCGTCGTGCGCTCGGCACGCGGTTACCGATGGCAGGAGACGCTGGAGGCTCAGCAGGCCAACGAGGCGCTCGCCATCAGCCAGCAGCACGGTCTGCCGGAGCTTCTGGGCCGGGTCCTGGCGGCGCGCGGCGTGCGCCTCGACGAAGTCTCGGTGTTTCTCGACCCGACAATCCGTGCGCTGATGCCCGATCCGTCCTCCCTCACCGACATGGACAAAGCCGCGCGCCGCCTTGCCGACGCGATCGCGCGGCGGGAGTCGGTGGCGATCTTCGGCGACTACGACGTCGACGGAGCCGCGTCCTCGGCGCTCGTCGCCCGCTTTCTCGCCCATCACGACGTGCCGGCGCGGATCTACATTCCCGACCGGCTGACGGAGGGGTATGGGCCCAACGCGGCGGCGATCGACCAACTCGTCGGCGAGGGCGCGAAGCTGATCGTTACGGTGGACTGCGGGACGACCAGCGTGGATGTGCTCGACGGCGCGACGGCGCGCGGCGTGGACGTGCTCGTCGTCGACCACCATCAGGCGGACGAGCGGCTTCCCTCCGTGCACGCGCTGGTCAATCCGAACCGGCTGGACGACATGTCCGGGCAGGGGCATCTCTGCGCGGCGGGCGTCGTGTTTCTCGTTCTCGTCGCGACGGCGCGCGAGCTTCGCCAGCGCGGATTTTATGGCGCCAAGGTCGGCGAGCCGCCGCTGATCGGCGAGCTCGACCTCGTGGCGCTGGCGACGGTGGCCGATGTGGTGCCGCTCAAGGGGCTCAATCGCGCCTATGTCACGAAGGGCCTGCAGGTGATGCGCGCGCGCGACAACGTGGGACTTCGCGCGCTGCAGGATGCGGCAGGGCTCGGAGAAGCTCCGTCCGCCTATCACCTCGGCTTCATCCTGGGCCCACGCATCAACGCGGGCGGGCGCATCGGAGACGCCGGTCTCGGCGCGCGTCTGCTTTCGACGGAGGATGCGGGGGATGCTCAGCGCATCGCAGCGATGCTCGATCGTCTCAACAAGGAGCGCAAGGAGATCGAGCAGGCCGCGCTCGAAGAGGCGACTGCGATGGCGGACCGGATGCTCGGCGAGACGCCGGACCTTGGCATTCTGATCGTCGGCTCGCCGGAGTGGCATCGGGGCGTCGTGGGCCTGATCGCGAGCCGTTTGACGGAGCGGTTCAAGCGTCCGTCGTGCGTGATCTCGTGGGACGAGCCTGCCCGGAGCGCCTCCCTCTGCGGGACCGGATCGCTTCGCTCGGTTGCCGGCATCGACATCGGTGGCGCGGTGCGCCGCGCGGTTGCGGCCGGGCTGCTGCTCAAGGGCGGCGGGCACGCCATGGCGGCGGGGCTGACGGTCGAAAAGGACAAGCTGGCCGCGCTGCAGGATTTCTTCGCGCGCGAGCTTTCCGGATCTGCGGCGCGGCTTGCCGCGCGCGCGTCGCTTTCGGTGGACGGGGCGCTCGTGCCTTCGGCGGTGAACGATGCGCTCGTGGATCTCCTGGAGCGGGCGGGACCCTACGGGCAGGGCAATCCGCAGCCGCGTTTCGTCTTCCCGGCGCATCGTGTCAAGTTCGCGAAGCCGGTTGGGACGGCTCATATCCGTTGCGTGCTGGAGGCGGGCGACGGCTCGCGGCTCGATGCGGTGGCCTTCCGGGCGGCCGGGCAGCCGCTTGGCGAGCTTCTGATGGCCTCCGCCGGAGGTCTTCCGGTTCATGTCGCGGGGCAGCTCCGGCGCGATACCTGGGGTGGGCGCAACCGGATCGAGCTTCAGATCGAGGATGCGGCCGATCCCCGGGCTCAGGACGGGTAATTCCCGCCGGGGACGAGCAAACCGCGCGCTCTTGGCGCGCTTGCGTCTTCCGGCAAACCTCCCTATACCACGCGCTGCTGCGGGGCGGACATGCGCCCCTGCGCCCGGTCCCTTCGTCTATCGGTTAGGACGTCAGATTTTCAATCTGAAAAGACGGGTTCGACTCCCGTAGGGACCGCCATTT
>DAOMQQ010000335.1:0-2306 GCA_035445405.1 Hyphomicrobium sp. | reverse complement strand
CGCCGCGACGACGTGCCGATGAACTACGTCCACCGCGTGATCCAGTTCGCGCGCCAGGGCTACAAGGACATCGACTTCTCCACCTACGACACCGACTGGGACAGCGAGGCCTACCTCACCGTCTCGGGGCAGAACTCGAACAACTCCGTGCGCGTGACGGACGACTTCCTCGACGCCGTCGAGCAGGACCGCACGTGGGATCTCACCTCGCGCACCGGCGGCGGCAAGGTCGTAAAAACCCTCCGCGCCCGGGATCTCTGGGAGCAGATCGGTCATGCCGCATGGGCATCCGCAGATCCCGGCATCCAGTTCCACACCACGATCAACGACTGGCACACCTGCCCGGCGTCGGGGCCGATCCGCGCCTC
This sequence comes from Hyphomicrobium sp., assembly GCA_035445405.1. Lineage (GTDB taxonomy): Bacteria > Pseudomonadota > Alphaproteobacteria > Rhizobiales > Hyphomicrobiaceae > Hyphomicrobium_C. The sequence goes on along the minus strand of DAOMQQ010000335.1, from coordinate 1,938 downwards.
GAACCCGTGCTCGGAGTACATGTTCCTCGACGACACGGCCTGCAACCTTGCCTCTCTCAACCTTCTCACCTTCCGTCGTGGCGGAGCCGCGCAAGGAGAAAGCGAGGATAAGAGCTTCGACACGGATGCCTTCGAGCACGCCTGCCGCCTTTGGACCGTCGTGCTCGAAATCTCAGTGCTGATGGCACAGTTCCCCTCGCGCCAGATCGCGGAGCTCTCCTATCGCTATCGCACGCTCGGCCTCGGCTTCGCCAACATCGGCGGCCTCCTGATGGCCTCGGGCATCGCCTACGACTCGGACGAAGGCCGCGCGATCTGCGGTGCTATCTCCGCGCAGATGACCGGCGTCGCCTATGCGACCTCGGCTGAAATGGCGCGCGAGCTCGGCCCCTTCCCGGGCTATGAGCCGAACCGCGATCACATGCTGCGCGTGATGCGCAACCATCGCCGCGCGGCCTACGGCGAGACGCAGGGCTACGAACGTCTTTCCACGGCACCCGTGCCGCTCGACGACGCGAGCTGTCCGGACCAGAGGCTCGTCTCGGCCGCACGCCGCGCATGGGATGCCGCCATCGAGCTCGGCCGGGAATGGGGCTATCGCAACGCGCAGTCGACCGTCATCGCGCCGACCGGCACCATCGGCCTCGTCATGGACTGCGACACCACGGGCATCGAGCCGGACTTCGCACTCGTGAAGTTCAAGAAGCTCGCGGGCGGCGGCTACTTCAAGATCATCAACCGCGCCGTGCCGGAAGCGCTGCGCACGCTCGGCTACCGGGAAAGCCAGATCGCCGAGATCGCGGCCTACGCCGTTGGCCACGGGTCGCTCGCGCAGGCGCCCGCCATCAACCACGGCTCGCTCGCAGCACGCGGCTTCACGCCGGAAATCATCCAGAAGGTAGAATCCGGCCTCGGCACGGCCTTCGACATCAAGTTCGTGTTCAACCGCTGGACGCTCGGCGACGACTTCCTGACGGGCAAGCTCGGCATCCCTGCCGAGAAGCTCGACGAGCCGACGTTCGACCTGCTCGCGCATCTCGGCTTCTCGAAGCAGGAGATCGAGGCGGCGAACGAGCACGTCTGCGGTGCGATGACCCTCGAAGGCGCGCCGCACATCGATCCGGAGCATCTTTCCGTATTCGACTGCGCCTCGCCCTGCGGCCGCAAGGGCAAGCGCTACCTCTCGGTCAAGAGCCACATTCATATGATGGCGGCGGCGCAGCCGTTCATCTCGGGTGCGATCTCGAAGACCATCAACATGCCGAACGAGGCCACCGTCGAAGACTGCAAGGAGAGCTACATGCTTTCCTGGCGCCTCGCGCTCAAGGCCAACGCGCTCTACCGCGACGGCTCGAAGCTCTCGCAGCCCCTGAACGCGCAGGTCCTGGGCGACGACGTGGACGAGCAGGACGAAACGGCCGAGCAGATGACGGCCGAGAAGCCCGCGGTGGACCGCATCCTGATCACGGCCGAGCGTCTCGCGCGTCGCGTGACCGAGCTCGAAGCCGAGCTCAAGGCCGCGAGCGACCGCGCCAACGTCCGCTCCAAGATGCCGGGCCGGCGCAAGGGCTACACGCAGAAGGCCTCCGTTGGCGGCCACAAGGTGTATCTCCGCACGGGCGAATACGACGACGGCAAGCTCGGCGAGATCTTCATCGACATGCACAAGGAAGGCGCCGCCTTCCGCAGCTTGATGAACAACTTCGCCATCGCCATCTCGCTCGGCCTGCAGTACGGCGTGCCGCTTGAGGAATACGTGGAAGCGTTCACCTTCACGCGCTTCGAGCCGGCCGGCCTCGTGCAGGGCAACGAGACGATCAAGAACGCGACGTCGATCCTCGACTACATCTTCCGCGAGCTGGCCGTGTCCTACCTGTCGCGTCATGACCTCGCGCACGTCGACCCGCGCGAGATCGTGGGCGAGACGGGCCTCGGCTC
>DAOMQQ010000334.1:0-2325 GCA_035445405.1 Hyphomicrobium sp. | reverse complement strand
TGGCGCCGCCACGCTTGTCGCCGCCACGGAACGTGGAGGCGGAGGCCCAGGCCGTACCGACGAGCTCGGAAACGGTGAGACCCGACGCGAGCACCTTCGCCTTGAGTGCGACGGCATCCGCTTCGTCGATGAGCGGGTGATCGACGGCAGGCACCACGTCCTGCCAGATCAGCTCTTCCTTCGGCACCTCCGGTCCGATGTAACGCGAGCGCGGGCCGAGGTCGCGGTGAGTGAGCTTGAACCATGCACGCGCAAACGCCTCGGCGAACGCCTGCGGGTCTTCCAGGAAGCGACGAGAGATTTTCTCGTACTCGGGATCGAAGCGCAGCGAGAGGTCCGTCGTCAGCATGGTCGGCTTGCGCTTCTTCGACGGATCGTGCGCATCGGGAATGATCTCGGGAGCGTCCTTCGCCACCCACTGGTTGGCGCCGGCCGGGGATTTTTCCAGTTCCCATTCGTACTTGAACAGGTTCTCGAAGAAGAAGTTGCTCCACTGTGCGGGCGTCTGCGTCCACGTCACGTCGAGGCCGCTCCCGATGGCGTCCGCGCCATGCCCCGTGCCGAAGCTGCTGGCCCAGCCGAAGCCCTGGGCCTCGATGTCGGCTCCTTCCGGGTCCGCTCCCTTGTAGGACTCGGCAGCCGCGCCGTGGGTCTTGCCGAACGTGTGACCGCCGCCGATGAGTGCGACGGTTTCCTCGTCGTTCATCGCCATGCGCTTGAACGTCTCGCGGATGTCCTTTGCAGCCGCGATCGGGTCGGGATTGCCGTCAGGCCCTTCAGGGTTGACGTAGATGAGGCCCATCTGCACCGCCGCGAGCGGGTTTTCGAGTTCGCGTTCGCCGGAATAGCGGCTGCTTTTGTTCGTGGGATCGTTGCTGAGCGCGAGCCACGTAGTCTCGCGGCCCCAGTAGACGTCCTGATCGGGCTCCCAGGTATCCTCGCGCCCGGCGGCGAAGCCGAACGTTCGGAAGCCCATGGTTTCGAGCGCGACGTTTCCGGTCAGGATGATGAGGTCGGCCCAGGAAATCTTCTGGCCGTACTTCTGCTTGATGGGCCAAAGCAGGCGGCGCGACTTGTCGATGTTGACGTTGTCCGGCCAGCTGTTGAGGGGCGCGAAGCGCTGCTGCCCGCGGCCGCCGCCGCCCCGGCCGTCGCCGATGCGGTAGGTGCCTGCACTGTGCCACGCCATGCGGACGAACTGCGGACCGTAGTGACCGAAGTCGGCCGGCCACCAGCTCTGGGATTCGGTCATCAGCTTGCGCAGGTCGTTCTTCAGCGCGGCATAGTCGAGCTTTTTGAACTCCTCGCGGTAGTCGAAGGCTCGGCCAAGCGGGTCCGACTTCGAGGAATGCTGGTTGAGCAGCTCCACGGGAAGCTGGTTGGGCCACCAGTGCTTATTGGTGGTGCTGCCAGCCGCGGCGCGACCGAACGGGCATTTGCCCGTGGTCGTTTCGTCAGTTTTCGCGTCCATGTAACCCTCCGATGATGTCCGTGAATTCCGGTCGATTTCCGCGCTCCCGGGCGCGCCATTCGCGCCTCGCGAGCGGCACGAGAGGCGCCGCTCGGCTGGCCAACGTTCGGTGGCCTCGGCGCGTCGGACGCCCGGTCGCCAGTGGCGCGCCCTGATGCCGACGCGTCGGGAGACCCGCCGCGGAAATCCTTGTTTAGACTTCTTCCAGATACGTATCGGAGGTGAATTATAAGAGCAAGTATGTTTTTTGGCACATGACGATAGAAATTTCTGATCGACCGCTGCACCCTCGATGGGGCAGAGAAGCGCCCGCAGGAGCGGATCCTGCGGGCGCTTTTCTGTCAAACGGTTCGGGGTGCGGGGCTTACATGCCCATGCCGCCCATTCCGCCCATGCCCCCCATTCCGGCGGGGCCGTGCGAGTGGCCGTCGTCCTTGCGCGGCGCTTCCGCGATGGCGGCTTCCGTCGTGATGAGAAGGCCGGCGATCGAAGCGGCGTCCTGGAGCGCGGTGCGCACCACCTTGGCCGGGTCGATGATGCCCTTCTCGATCAGGTCGCCGTAGGTATCGGTCTGCGCGTCGTAGCCGAAGGTGGAGCCCTTGGCTTCGAGCACGCGACCGACCACGATCGAGCCTTCGGTGCCGGCGTTCTCGGCGATCTGGCGGATCGGAGCCTGGAGCGCGCGCTTGACGATGGCGATACCCGCCGCCTGGTCGTCGTTGTCGCCCTTGGCGGTGATCGCCGTCGTCGCCTTGAGCAGCGCGACGCCGCCGCCCGGCACCACGCCCTCCTCGACGGCAGCGCGCGTGGCGTTGAGCGCGTCGTCGACGCGATCCTTGCGCTCCTTCACCTCG
>DAOMQQ010000333.1:0-2337 GCA_035445405.1 Hyphomicrobium sp. | reverse complement strand
CGCGGCCCCACGCCCATGCTGTTCTACCGCAGCTACGACATCCCCTATGACAAGGTCCACACGGTCGAGACCCGCCGCGAGATCTACGGCGGCTCGCTGGTGCCGGTGCTGCTCAAGGGCGCGCGCATCATCACCAAGAACGACGAAGGGGGAGAGGGCCAGGCCATCCCCATCGGCTACGTGAGTGAAGCCAATATGGACCCGGCGTTCCCCTACCCCGAGATCGCCAGGAAAATTGCGGAGCGCGCGCGTTTGCCTCTGATCGACCGCGGCAATGTCCGCCGCTCCTTCCGCCGAAAGTTTTTCGGCATCAAGGGAAACCGGGTGAACGAGGTCGACCTCGTCGACGAGGCGCAGATCGCGGAGCTCAATCAGTCGCATCGCAGCGTCGTGATGGGGCTGGTCGGCGGGCTGTTGCTGCTCATCGTCGTCGGCATCGTGGACGATCTCGCGAGCGAGGTCCCCATCGGCCAGACGGCCTCGACGGCATTGTCCGTCTCGCCCGCCCGCTGAGTTCACGACCTAGTTGACGAACACCCTGACGGTCTTGCGCCGGCGGCCCGCGTAGCCGCTGAGCAGCGCCAGCGCGCCGAAGGCGAGGAAGGTCGGGATCGCGAGCAGCGTGCCGATCGCGCCGTCCCAGAGCCAGGGGCCGACCAGCCCGGAGAGGGCGGACTTCGCCGCCTCGTAGGACGTGGCCCCCATCTCTTTCCAGTGCCCGCCGAGGGAGGTCGCCTTGAGCGGCCCTGCGCCGTAGACCCACGGGGTGGCGTCCACGACGAGCGCGATCGTCGCGATCAGGAGAAAGACGGCGGCGAGGAAGCGGAAGACGGCCATGGAGCGGGGCCTAAGCTGCTGGAGGCGAAGAGGAAGCGCCAATCTATCACGCCCGGCGGAAAAGGACACGGTGCGGGGCGTGTCATGGGCCTCGCGAGCCGGACGCCGCCTGCCCCCTCCAGGCGGAAACGATCGCGCTCCAGACATGTTGCCTCGGGTCCGGTTCTGGGTATAGTGCGCCGCTTCGGTTCGCCGTGGGGCTTCGCTCCGGTGCTGATCCGAGCAGCGGAGGGATGGCCGAGTGGTTGAAGGCGCACGCCTGGAACGCGTGTAGGCGGGCAACCGTCTCGTGGGTTCGAATCCCACTCCCTCCGCCACTTCGGTATAAAACCGGGAACGCCGATTCCCGCCGATTTCCCTCCCTTTGTGGCCACAAGCGTCCTCAACAGGGTGCTTTTGCTTCCCTTGAGATAGATCGCGTCGTCCGCGACCTCGACGCGCTGGGCGAAGGCCCGGACGTGTTCCCGCCGATAGCCGCCCTTTTCGAGACGTAGACGGGTGCGGGCCTCGGTCGCCAGTTCCCGCACCGCTGCGCCTGTGAGGCCCTGATGGGCCGAGCTTTTCAGCATGGCCTCGGTCCTTGCGGCGTCGGCCCGTGCCTGATCCCGTAGGGCGGTTAGACCCGCGATCCGCTCGCCGAGGGCGGATTCAGCCGGGTCGAGCGAACCGGCCTCGATAGCGTCGTAGAGTCGCTTGAGGCGCATGTCGGCCTCGGCCGCACGCTGGTTCAATTCGGCGATGTGCTGGCTGCGCCGCTCGACGCTCTCCTGCCGGCGATCCAGAAGTGAGGCGAGCACGTCTTCGATCCGCTCGGGGTCGAGCAGCCTCTCCTCGATGTGGCTGACCACGATGCGGTCGAGCTTGTCCATCGGGATCGCCCGGCCCTTGCAGCCGGTGTCGCCCTGCCGCGCCCGGATCGAGCAGGCATAATAGCGATAGCGGCCGTTCTTGCCGGTGCGCAGCGTCATGGCCCCGCCGCAATTGCCGCAATGGCAAATGCCGGTCAGCAGGTTCGGGCCGCTGACGACACGCGGCGGCGTCACCTTCGGGTTGTTGACCTTCAAGCGGTTCTGCACCGCCTCGAATATCTCAAGGTCAATCAGCGGCGGCACAGGGACGGTGACGATTTCTTCCTCGGGCTTCACCTCGCCCTTTTTGGAGCGGCGATTGAAGCGATGCTCGCCGATATAGGTGCGGCGGGTCAGGATACGGTGAAGCTGGCCAATGCCCCAACGCCCGCCGCTGCGGGTGAACATGCTGTTCCTGTTCAAGTAGCTGACGATGTTCTTGACGCCCATGGGGCCGGACGTGCCGTCGCCTTCAGTTGCAAGGCGGAAGATAAGGCGCACGGTGTCGGCGTGCAGCGGGTCGATCTCCAGCTTCTTCTTCATCTTCGCGCCGCGCTGCTCGGCATCGACGACACGGTAGCCGATGGGCGGCAGGGAGCCGTTCCAGAAGCCTTGCCGGGCGTTCTCCTTCAAGGCCCGCATGACGTGCTTG
>DAOMQQ010000332.1:0-2346 GCA_035445405.1 Hyphomicrobium sp. | reverse complement strand
CGGGCCTCAGCATGGGCCAGCATTGCGAGCTGATGGCGCGCGAATGGAAGGTCGGGCGGCAGGAGCAGGACCGTTTCGCGTTCGAGAGCCACCGGAAGGGGGCAGAAGCCTATCGCACGGGCTACATGGACGATCTTCTCGTGCCGACGGCGGGCGTGTTCCGCGACAACAACCTGCGCGAGGACATCAGCCTCGACAAGCTCGCGAGCCTCAAGACCGCGTTCGACAAATCCGAGGCGGGCACGCTGACGGCCGCCAACTCGACGCCGATGACGGACGGCGCGGCCACCGTGCTGCTCGCGAGCGAGGAATGGGCGGCCGCGCGTGGACTTCCGATCCAATCGTTCCTGACCACCACGCAGACGTCGGCCAACAATTTCGTGGCGGGCGAAGGACTCTTGATGGCGCCGACGATCGCGGTTGCAAAGATGCTCAAGCGGGCCGGGCTCACGCTCCAGGACTTCGACTTCTACGAGATCCACGAGGCATTCGCCGCACAGGTGCTGGCGACGCTCAAGGCTTGGGAAGACCCCGCGTACAACCGCACGCATCTCGGACGCGACGTGCCGCTCGGCTCCATCGACCGGGCGAAGCTCAACGTGAAGGGCTCGTCGCTCGCCTTCGGGCATCCGTTCGCGGCGACGGGCGCGCGCGTGCTCGGGAACCTCTCGAAGCTGCTCGCTGAGAACGGCGGCCGCGGGCTGATCTCGATCTGCACGGCGGGCGGCATGGGCGTTGCCGCGATCCTCGAAAGCGGACGGCAGGCCGAAGCGCGCGCGGCGGCCTGATCCCGATCAGACGACGGAAACCGTTCGGCTTCCGCGTTCCTGCGATGGACGGAGCGGTCCCTAGAGCGCGATCATTTTCGATTGAATCGGGATCACGCTCTATCTTTTTGGTGAGACCGATGATTCACGCTTCAGGCTGATAGGGCCTGAAGCGATCATGGTCTAGGATCGCTCCCAATCGTGCTTGGGGACGAAGATGGCTGACAACACGGATATTTCGCGCCGCGGCGCGCTGGCCGGTCTTGCCGGGTCGGCGGCGCTGCTGGGCACCGGCACAGGCGTTTCGGCGGCTGCGCCGGACACCTCTGCGGCCGCGCCCCCTTCCGCGGGCGCATCGGCGCATGGTGTCTGTCACATGACGCCGCGGATGGTGGAAGGGCCGTTCTATTTCGACCCCGCGCTCGTCCGGCGCGACATTGCCGAGGGACGGGCGGGCGTTCCGCTCCGCGTCGTGGTTCAAATCACCGACGGCGCCACGTGCCAGCCGATCCCGGGTGCGCGCGTCGATCTCTGGCATTGCGACGCCACCGGGCAGTACTCGGGCTACGACGGGCAGGGCGACGACCGCAGCATCTCCACCAAAGGCGAGACGTTTCTGCGCGGAACGCAGATCACGAACGCCACCGGGGACGTGGAGTTCATGACGATTTATCCCGGCTGGTACCGGGGCCGCACCACGCACATCCATTTCAAGGTGCTGCTTGACGAAAAGTCGATGCTGACCGGGCAGATGTATTTCCCCGACGCGCTCTCCGAGTACATCTTCACGAACATCTCTCCCTATACGGAACGCACGGCAAAGCGCGACACGCTGAACAGTACGGACTGGATCGCGGCCGCGGATGGCGATCACATCACCTACGTCAGCGTGCGCGAAGAGGCGGACGCCTATGTCGCGACGCTGGTGATCGGCGTGGATCCGGCGGCCGAGCCCGAGCGGGCGGGCCGAGGCCGGCCTCCTGGGCCGCCTCCCGGCGGGCCGGGCGGTCCACCTCCCGGGGGGCGGCCACCGCCTGGCGCGCGTCCGCCCGGGCCACCGCCGGGATTGGAAGGCGGTCCGAGGCGTCCGCGCGGGGCGGGCTCCATCGTGCCGGGTGGCGAGATCTAGAGCCGTTCCGATTTTGGTGGAACCGCGGAACGGCTCTAAGTTTTTGCTTTATCGTGCTTCTTTTCGGACACTTCGCGCTGCATGGCTCCGCCATGACCCGGTTCCCACTTTTCCGGAAGCACTCTAGTCGGCGTCTCGAAGCTCGGCCGCGTCTCAGCCGCCGGGCTTCTTCTTCGACTTTTCCGTCTCCTCGGCCTTCAGCTCCTTCTTCGAGAGCTTGCCGATCATCGTTCGGGGTAGCTTGTCGCGGAACTCGATGTCGGCGGGCATCTCGATCTTCGAGAGCTTGCCTTCGAGATGCTTCATGAGGATGGCCTTGGTCGCCTCCTCGCCCTCCTTGAGCTTCACGAACGCCTTCGGGGCTTCTCCGCGATACTTGTCGGCGATGCCGATGACGATCACCTCCTCGACGGCGGCGTGCTCGTAGAGCGCTTCCTCGACGCGGCGCGG
>DAOMQQ010000331.1:0-2346 GCA_035445405.1 Hyphomicrobium sp. | reverse complement strand
CTCCAATCAGCGTCTTCCAATCTCAGGCGGTTTGTCCGCCCTTGCACCGCACGCTGCCGGAGCGCCTCACGAGGCGCTTGCCCGACTAGTTTGCGGATACCTTGCACTCGCCCTCGAACGCTTTTTCGCCAAGGGCTTCGTGTTCCTTGATGTCGAAAGGCTTGTAGCTCGCCTTCTGCTCGTCGCTGAGCCAGCCGGCCTCCGACGGATCGGCCTCTGCATAGAGGTGGCGGATCCAGGCGATCAGGCGGAGCTGCTCGTCGAGCGGCGTGTGGGCGTGAGGACCCATCATGCCCTGGGCGCCACCGAAGATCGTTTCGAACAATCCCTTGTCCGTCTTGTTCTTCGGGTAGGTCCAGTAATCGTCGTTGAGGCCAGGGCCGAGCTTGCCTTCCGCGACATGTCCGTGGCAGCCGGAGCATCCGACGAGGTACTGCTCTTCGCCTTCCTTCAGGCACGCCTTCTGCTCGGTGTAGAGGTTCTCACCCGTGTCCAGGAAGTGCTTCACCGCCTCGGTGTCGCGCCCCTCTTCAGGTGCCTTCTCAAGAACCTTCAGATCCTCGCCGGTGACCGTGTGGCGAAAGCTCAACCCTTGAGCCATTGCACTTCCGAACGTGCCGCCCAAAACCAATGCTGCGGCCAACAACACACTGCTTTTCTTCGTTCTCATTCTCTCGTCGCACCGTTTATCGTCGTTTTCGGTTGAACTCGGGAGCTGCAGAAACGGAGACCCACGCGGATCCGCTTTCTTCACCTCACGAGCGCGGCAGCCCCGTCACGAGCGGAATGCCCTCGTCCTTCAGGATTTCCTCGATCTGGGGCTTGGCCTTCTCGAGCGCGAGATTCACAGCCGAGAGAAGTGCCTGGTCGTCCTTGCGGACACCCACGGACTGATCGAAGTGATGCGGGACCTTCTCACCGTCGCTGCGGACGTTGTCGTCCGGAATGACGGTGAGTTCGACTTGCTCGGACGCCTTCACGTAGCGTGCGACGTCGGGAGCGAAGTTCACGGCAACATCCGCCGTACCGTTCGCGACCTCATTCACCATCCGCTGCGGCGGGATACGGGTGAAGCGGTTGCGCCGGTCCTGGAAGTTGGTCAGCGAATGCATGTAATTGAAGTGCTCGCGGAACAGGCCGATTTTCTCGAGCATCACCTGCGGCGGCGTGCCGGGCGTGAACCCGATTTTCCCAGCCTTGGCGAGATCGGGACTGTTCCAGTCCTTGATGTCGAGCTTCGTGTCTTTGCGCTGAATGAAGACATAGGGGGCGCGATAGTACGGCTTCGATGTCAGCACGCGGTCGTCGCCCGCATCGAGGCCCATCACCACGTCGCACATCTTCATCTCGAGCTGGTCGCGGACGATGTAAATCGCGGGCTTCGAGAACCACACGAACTGCACTTCGCGACCCATAGCTTCGGCGAGAACCTCGGCAATCTTGTTCTCGAAGCCGGAGCGGTCGCGATTGGAATAGGGAAGCTCGTCAGCGGCCGCGCAAATGCGCAACTTGTTGTTTTGGCTTTCTTCGTCGTCCGCCATCGCTGGCGCGGCCAGCACACCGACTGCAAGGAGAGGTGCGCAGAAAGCGGACTTCAGTCCGGAGAAGCGGGAGGAGGGTATGTAACGCTTCATTACGGTCACCTTGGGTTTTTCCTCTTGTGTCCCGATCCGATCTTCGAGGTCGGATCGTTTGGCGTTGCCGTCTCTTCGCGCTCCGTACGCCGTCGTCCGGAAAGCGTCGCGGCTTCTGCCCCTCATGTCGATCCGAAGCGAAGCGCACGCCTCTTCCGGATCTCATGCTTGTTTTCGATTGTTGGGAGTTTGATCCCGCCGCAGCGCGGTGAAGCGCTGCGGCGGAACCGTTAGGCTGTGTTAGCCCTCGTACTCACCGACGTTGACGTCCTCGGAGTAGGGGCTCTTGCCGTCAAGCGAGAACACCTGGAGGCCGCCACCCATCTGGGTGTAGTTCTGCAGGTTCTTGAAGGCGCCGACGGCACCAAGACCGGCGGTCGGATCCTGCAGGTCGAACACGAGGCCAACGCCCGGCCAGCCACCGACGCCGTACATGATGGCGACGTACTGGGTGCCCTTGTGCTCATACGTGCTCGGGTGACCGATCACGCCCGAGGGAAGCTTGTACTTCCAGAGCAGGTCGCCGGTGTCGGAGTTGCGAGCCTTGATGAAGCCATCGAGCGTTCCGTAGAACACCAGGTTGCCTGCGGTAGCCATCGTGCCGCCCCAGACCGAGAAGCGCTCCATCTTCTCCCACTTGTATTCGCCAGTGATCGCGTTGTAGGCCTTGATCTGACCAAGACCCAGGTAGTTCTGGCGATCGCCCTTCGGA
>DAOMQQ010000330.1:0-2389 GCA_035445405.1 Hyphomicrobium sp. | reverse complement strand
AGCATCAAGATGCTGAAGGGCCTCGAAGCCGTGCGCAAACGCCCCGGCATGTACATCGGCGACACCGACGATGGCTCGGGCCTTCACCACATGATCTACGAGGTGGTGGACAACGCCATCGACGAGGTGCTGGCCGGGCATGCCCAGTCGTGTCAGGTGACGCTGAACCCCGATGGTTCGTGCACCGTGCGCGACGATGGCCGTGGCATTCCGACCGGCATCAAGCAGGACGACGACCAGGAGCCGAAGCGCTCCGCGGCCGAGATCGTCTTCACCGAGCTGCACGCGGGCGGCAAGTTCGACCAGAACGCCTACAAGGTGTCGGGCGGCCTGCACGGCGTGGGCGTGTCCGTGGTCAACGCGCTCTCGACGTGGCTTCGGGCGCGCATCTGGCGCGGCGGCAAGGAGCACGTCATCGAGTTCCGCGACGGTGAGGCTGTCGGGCCTTTGCAGGTGGTGGGTGACGCAGGCAGCGAGCGCGGCACGGAGGTCACCTTCCTGCCGAGCCCCGAGACCTTCTCGAAGGTGGAGTTCGACTACGCCACGCTGGAGCACCGCCTGCGGGAGCTCGCGTTCCTCAATTCCGGCGCCAAGGTGGTGCTGACGGACGCGCGCCACGCCGACGTCAAGCGCGAAGAGTTCATGTACGAGGGCGGCACGGCCGCGTTCGTGCGCTTCCTCGACCGCTCGCGCCAGTCGCTCATCCCCGAGCCGATCATGGTGCGCGCCGAGAAGGATCGCGTGGGCGTCGAGGTCGCGCTGTCGTGGAACGACAGCTATCACGAGAACGTGCTCTGCTTCACGAACAACATCCCGCAGCGGGATGGCGGCACGCATCTCGCCGGCTTCCGCGCGGCGCTGACGCGCGTCATCAACAAGTATGCGGCCGACAGCGGCATCGCGAAGAAGGAGAAGGTGGATCTCTCGGGCGAAGACGCGCGCGAGGGGCTCACCTGCGTGCTCTCCGTCAAGGTTCCGGACCCGAAGTTCTCCAGCCAGACCAAGGACAAGCTCGTCTCCTCCGAGGTGAAGCCCGTCGTCGAAAGCGCGGTCTTCGAGGAATTGCTCGCGTGGTTCGAGGAGCATCCGAAAGAGGCGAAGACGATCGTCGGCAAGATCGTGGAGGCGGCGCTGGCCCGCGAGGCGGCGCGCAAGGCGCGCGAGCTGACGCGGCGCAAAAGCGCGCTCGACGGACTGCGCCTTCCGGGCGGCCTCGCCGAATGCCAGGATCGCGATCCAACCAACACCGAGCTCTTCATCGTCGAGGGCGACTCGGCCGGCGGCTCCGCCAAGCAGGGCCGCAAGCGCGAGTATCAGGCCGTGCTGCCGATCCGAGGTAAGATCCTCAACGTCGAGCGCGCGCGCATCGACAAGATGCTCTCCTCCGAGCAGGTGACGAACATCATCGGAGCGCTCGGCACCGGCATCCGCGACGACTTCAATCTGTCGAAGCTGCGCTACCACAAGATCATCATCATGACGGACGCCGACGTGGACGGCGCGCACATCCGCACGCTGCTCCTGACGTTCTTTTACCGACAGATGCAGGAGCTGGTGGAGAAGGGCCACGTCTACATTGCCCAGCCTCCGCTCTACAAAGTGCAGCGGGGCCGCAGCAGCGCCTATCTGAAGGACCAGCGGGCTCTCGAGGATTACCTGATCGATTCCGGTCTCGAGGATACCGTGCTGACTACCGGTGGCGCCGAGCGGGCCGGTCAGGACCTTCGCGACATCGTCGATCAGGCGCGCGGCATCGTGGGCCTCATCGACCAGCTACACTCGCGCTATTCGCGCGCCATCGTGGAGCAGGCTGCGATTGCCGGCGCCTTCGATCCGGCCCTTGTTCAGTCGGCAGCCTCCGCAAACGCGACGGCGGAAACGGTTGCGGCGCGCCTCAACGAGATCGCGGAGGAAACGGAGAAGGGCTGGTCCGGCACCTACGGCAACGACGGCTTCCTGTTCCGCCGCGAGGTTCGCGGCGTGACGGAGGCGCATGCTCTCGACCGCGCATTGCTCGCCTCGTTGGATGCGCGCCGCCTCAACGAGAAGCGCGTGCATCTTGCGGAGGCCTATGGGGGTGGCACGAAGCTGCGCCGCAAGGCGGAGACGCTCGATATCAACGGTCCGCGCGCCCTGCTCGATGCGATTTACGAAGCCGGCCGCAAGGGGCTTTCGTTGCAGCGCTACAAGGGCCTCGGCGAGATGAATCCCGAGCAGCTTTGGGAAACGACGCTCGACCGCGACGCGCGCACGCTGCTCCAGGTCAAGATCGGCGACGTGACGGAAGTGGATGAGATCTTCTCCAAACTGATGGGCGACGTCGTGGAGCCGCGCCGTGAGTTCATCCAGGACAACGCGCTCACCGTCGCCAACCTGGACGTGTAACGGC
>DAOMQQ010000329.1:0-2393 GCA_035445405.1 Hyphomicrobium sp. | reverse complement strand
AGATGTCACTTGCCGAAACGATTGCGCCCCATCTTCCCTATCTTCGGCGCTTCGCTCGCGCGCTTACGGGAAGCCAGGAGAGCGGCGATGCCTACGTCGTGGCCGTTTTGGAAACGCTCGTTGCCGATCCCCAGAGCTTTCCTCAAGGGCAGATGAAGCGGGTGGGGCTTTACAAGTGCTTTCTCAAGGTCTGGAACTCCATCAGCATCAATCAGGAACCTGCCGCGCCCAAGACGCAGGCGGACCGCAGCCTCGAAGCGATCACGCCGATGCCGCGGCAGGCATTTCTGCTCGCGTCGGTCGAAGGATTTACCACCCAGCAGATCGCCGAGATTCTCGACTGCACGCCTGAGACGGTGACGCAGCTCATCGAGGAGGCCGGCACCCAGATCGCCGAACAGACGGCGACGGACGTGCTCATCATCGAGGACGAGCCGCTGATCTCGATGGATCTCGAGGCGCTGGTGAAGGATCTGGGACACCGCGTATCGGGCGTCGCCAGAACCCATCGGGAAGCGCTCGCGGAGGTCCGCAAGCGCAAGCCGGGTCTCGTCCTTGCCGACATCCATCTGGCGGACGGCAGCTCGGGCCTCGATGCCGTCAACGAAATTCTGCTCGGATTCAATGTGCCCGTGATTTTCATCACCGCCTTCCCCGAGCGCTTGCTGACAGGCGAAAGGCCGGAGCCGACCTTCTTGATCACGAAGCCTTTCGAGCCCAATACCGTGCGCGCCTTGGTGAGCCAGGCTCTGTTTTTCGGAACGAGCGCCCGCATCCCTGAGACCGCCGCGGATGTGGGTAATCATCAGAGCACGCACCTTGCCGGATCGACCCCTCCTGGCGTGCGCGCGGCGCGGCCCTGAAACGCTCGAGCTGTCGGCGCGGCGTTTCGCGCCGGCGGCTTCGAAGGCCCGTAAATCAAGGATGCGGACGAGGCCGGCTGGCGACGGGTTTCCTGCAGATGAGCATATCTGCAGGACGCAGCTTTGCTGGTCGTGTGCCGTCCCGCTCAGGTGCGATTGACTGCATTTTCATCGGCTTTAACAAAATCGTGTTTCACGCCCAGCGTGTTCGGCTATACGATGAATTCTATGTCTCTTGGCGGCAGGTTGGTTACGTGTCGCCGGTTTGAGCAGGGTGGCCCTCGGCCAGAGAGATTGGTTGCAGCATGGCGCGTGTCTTGGTGGTCGACGATGAAGCCCTGATCGCGATGATGCTCAGCGATTTGCTCGCGGAGTATGGTCACGAAACGGTCGGGCCCGCTCATTCCGAAAGCCAGGCGCTGGAACTCGTGGCGTCGACGCGGATCGATGCGGCCATTCTCGACGTGACGCTGGGCGATCACGATTGTTTCGGCGTAGCGGAAGCGCTGGGCCAGCTCGGCATTCCCTTCGCATTCGCCACCGGCCATGGCGCCCATGCGATGCCGGACGCGTTCCGCGAACGCATTACGGTCTCCAAGCCGTTCGACTTCGAGGTGGTCCGGCAGATTGTCGACGAGCTGGTGACCCCCGAAGCCATCTAGAGCGTGATCATTTTTGATTGAGTCAGGATCACGCTCTATCTCTTTGGTGAGACCGATGATTCACGCTTCCGGCTGATAGGGCCTCAAGCGATCATGGTCTAGCCTCTCGTCTCCAGCATGCGCGATCTCGATTCCACTCTGGGGGGGAATCTGAAAGCCCGCGTGTGCGGCTTCAATCAGTCGGCAAGCTTCCGTGGTGTCGTGAAGTGCGTCAGCTGGCCGCTCAGCGGTTTCACGTCGTTCCAGCTCGCAACGTCGAACGTGAGAACCGCAAGCGCGGCCGTCGGGAACTCACGAGCGAGCGTAGACAAAAGCTTTCGGTTTCCATCCCCGACCAGCTCCAGCGCGAGCGCGTGCATACCCGGATTGTGGCCGACGATCAGCACGTGCTTCTTTCCACATTCGGCGACAGCCGACATGATGGTTTGGGGGGCGGCCAGATAGAGCGTCTCGTCGTAGACGATGCGAGGATTGGGCGTTCCGAGCTCCGCGAGCAGCAGCGCGAGCGTGGCGCGGGTGCGCATGGCATCGGAGCACAAGACGATATCCGGCGTAATGTTTTGCTGCCGCATGTACTCAGCGACCAGAGGCACGGCTTTCACGCCGCGCTTGGCCAGCGGGCGATCGTGATCGTCGAGAGAGGGATCGGTCCAACTCGACTTGGCATGGCGGAGGAGGGTGAGCGTCAGCATTCCTGGACCATCGCCAGATGCAGCGATCCGTCAAGAGGGATTTGACGACGCCGGTCAATTGTTGATGTCTAACCGCCAACCCATTATTGAGAGGACGGGTCGCAGGTCGCGTTCCTCCTGGCCCCGTAGCTCAGCTGGATAGAGCACCAGATTCCTAATCTGGGGGTCGCAGGTTC
>DAOMQQ010000328.1:0-2441 GCA_035445405.1 Hyphomicrobium sp. | reverse complement strand
ATCGACATCACCATGTTGATCTCAAGTCGATAGACTTGGAGATGCGGCGAAAGCGGGCGTTCCGCTTTCGCGCCTCGCTCGGCTTTGGCTTCAGCCATCAGTTCCTCGTCCCCCGCAAGACATTGGCGCGGCCCTTTCGGGCCTCACGATCTTTCCGCTGCTCGTTGAAAGACGGAAAGCTAGCGTCCATCCCGCGTGCGGTGACGGACAATTCCGTAAGTACACTTGGCCTTTTAGCGCGTGGACCGTACGCGATGCAATTCGCCAAAGGCTATTAAAGCCGCGGCAGAGCGCATCACGGCTTGTTAATTTAACGAATTGACAATGGCCCGGCCCAAGCCTTGCCCGCTCTCGTAGGCGTGCTCCGCAAGCCGTCCGAGACACCAGTCTCCGGCCGTTCCCACCTTGTAGTGTGTCGAATAGATGAAACTGTCGCCGAGCGACTGTTCGACCAAACCGTGACGCCAAAGGTGCGCCATCATCTGCCGGGGGGCAACAGAGGGCAGGCCGAGCTGGCGCGTCACCTCGCCCCAAAGCTCGTCCGCGACGGCCTCGGGATCGGCATCCTCCGTTTCGCGGCTCCAGGCGGGCGACGCGTGGATCACGATCGTTTCGCCTTGGGCCTTGCGCCCGGGCTTCGAGTTGTTGCGCGCGATCCAGCGCAGCACCTCCGACATGTCCGAGTAGACGTCCTGGTCCGGCAGCGTTTGCTGGTCGAGGTGGACCATCACCGACCATGTCGGCTGCATCCTGACGCGCGAGAGCGCTTCCACCATGCCCTCGATGCGGCCGAGCAGGAGGCGTGCGGCGGGGGCCGGCACCGCCACGGCGACGGCGGCGAACGGGCCGACGCTCGTCTGGTCGTCGAACCAGACCATCCAGCCCTTGTCCGTCTGAGAGAGCGTATGGACCTTGCGGCTCGTATGCACCCGCACGCTCTCGGCGAGCGGACGCACGATGGAGCTCATGCCGGGCGTGCCGACATACCAGGTGTGAAGCTGAACGCCCTTGGTTTCACCGGACGACATCTTCGGATCCCAGCGCGCCGCGTAACCCGCCGAGACCAGCTCATTGATATAGCTTCGAAATCCATCCGTGCGGGCGGTGAGATACTGCGCTCCGGAATCGAACGGGACCATGCCGACCCGCGCCGTCGCGACGCGGCCGCCGATACCTCGTTCCTGCTCGAAAACCTCGACGAAGCAGCCGGCGCGCCGCAGATACGATGCGCACGATAGGCCAGCCAAGCCCGCTCCAATGACAGCTACCTTATGCGTCAAAAATCGTCCGACGAGTCGCCCCGCCCCCTCCGAGGATGGCCGCCCGCCATCCGCCGCTCCCACTCTTCACGCCCGAAATTTTGTCGACGACCACGAGACGGCGGACAGGGCCCCCACCCCGCCGCAAGTCATCCACCGCAAGACACGATTCGACTTTGGTGTTCAACTATACACAACGCATGCCAGCCGGTCGAGAATCCCGGCCGAACGAGATTTCGCGCAAAGTCGATCCGCATCATAGGAATTCCCGAGCGTCTCGCGACCGGATCGCACGAGCGAACGATCACGGTTTCCGGCGAGAGCGGTGGCTCAGCGGGGGAGTACGAGCCACACGTCGAGATCGAGGATCACGCCGTCCGCGTAGCTGCCGTCGTCCTTCTTGAAGGGGAAGGCGCTCGCGTCCTGGTTCTTGACGGCGACAAGGCGGGTGCGGAGCGCACCCACATCGGTGCGGCCCGGCAGCTCGGCCTTTTCCAGCACTTCCGACCACGCATAGACAGTATCGCCGGCGAACAGCGGGGCGACATGACGGCCGCCGTTGATGGCTGCGATGTGGAACGCGTTGTTGAGGCCGTTGAACGAGAGCGCGCGCGCGAGCGAGATCGTGACGCCGCCGTAGACGATGCGCTTGCCGAAGCGGCCCTTCGATTCCGTGTGCTGGTTGAAGTGCACCTTGGCGGTGTTCTGATAGAGACGCGTCGCCATCTGATGCTCGGCGTCCTCCAGCGTCATGCCGTCGACGTGATCGATCTTCTCGCCCACCTCGTAGTCGCCCCAGCGGTAGGGGGCGCCGGCCTGGGCATAATTGTATGCCGACACATCGAGCGCGGGCACCGCGCCGCCGATGTCCTTCGGGTCCACGCGATCCGACAGCTCCGGTACGACGGCCTCAGGCGCGGGAGATGCCTTGTCCCGCTTTCGCACCATCACCCAGCGCGTGTACTCCAACACGATCTCGCCGCGCTGATTGCGGCCGGTGGAGCGCACGTAGACCGTGCCGGTCTCCTTGTTGGAGTTCTCCTTGAGGCCGATGACCTCGGAGACGGTGGAGAGCGTGTCGCCCGGATAGGCCGGCTTCAGAAGGCGGCCGCCCGCATAGCCGAGATTGGCGATGGCGTTGAGCGAGACGTCGGGCACGGTCTTTCCGAACACGACGTGGAA
>DAOMQQ010000327.1:0-2446 GCA_035445405.1 Hyphomicrobium sp. | reverse complement strand
GCGGCCTCGAGGACGTGAACTCGATCTACGACGAGCGCCTCAAGGGCAAGACCATTGGCGTGCAGGCCGGGGCTCCGGCTGCGGACCACGTGGCGCGCGCGGGCCTGATGCCGACCGCGCGCTCGTATCGCTTTATGGTCGATACCCGCCATGAGAGCCCGCCGCGCGAGATGATCCAGGACATCGAAAAAGGCGAGATCGATGCGGGCGTGCTGTGGGGCCCGTATGCCGGCTATTACGCGAAGGAGTTCGACGATCTCGTCGTCAATCCGATCGTCGAGGCGCGTCGGCCCGGCACGGAGCGTCTTGACTACCGCATCACCCTCGGCGTGCGCGTCAACGAAGTGCGGTGGAAGCACGAGATCAACGACGTGATCACGAAGCGCCAGGGCGATATCGACAAGGTTCTGCTCGACTTCGGCGTGCCGATCATCGACGAGGACAACAAGCTCATCACGGAGCCGCGGGGCCCCGTGAAGGGGACGAACTAACTCACGATTTCTCTGCCCAACGGCCGAGATTGACGCCGGGCGTGCACGTGTGTACGCCCGGCGTATGTCGTTCTGGGCGGCGATAAGGAGCATCGCGTGCGATCGGGCTGTATGACGGCGGGATCCCTCTCGTACATCGCAGGCGCGCGTGCGTGCGTGGCTGCCGTCCTCATGCTGGTCTCGGCGCCGTCCGCCTCGGCTGCCGGCGCCCCCGACGTCCCTGAGCCCGACGCGTACCGGACGGACGACTACCGCGCGCCCGTGCCTCTCACGCTGAAGGGCGCGCGCACGATCGACGCGGATGACGCCGAGAAGATCATCGGCGAGGGGCGGGCGCTTTTCGTCGATGTCTATCCCCGCGCCCAAAAGCCGCCCAACCTCCCGAAAGGGACCATCTGGCGCGATCCCACCCACATGAGCATCCAAGGGGCATACTGGCTGCCGAACGTGGGCTACGGCGTGCTGTCCGACGAGTTCGAGGGATATTTCAGAACGCGTCTCGCCACGTTGACGGAGAACGATCCCACGCGCCCCGTCGTCTTCTTCTGTCAGCGCGAATGCTGGATGTCGTGGAACGCAGCCAAGCGGGCCCTCGAATGGGGCTACACGGATGTGCTGTGGTTCTCCGAGGGGACCGACGCCTGGCAGGACGCCGGCTTCGACCTCGTGAAGGTGGACCCCGTCCCGTAAGGGTGGGAGCTGTACCGCTTTTTTCGCGAGGCGCGCTGCAACCCGCGCCACTCAGCCCGCAGGGCTCAGGACGCAAGGCGGCACGGCGCGGGTGCGCCGTCCCCGTGAAGGCCCGAAACCGACACCTCTTGGCGAGACCGAGACATGTCGGCTGAACAGGTCCGCGGGCGAAAAAACTAGCTCGTCATCTCGTTGCGAATTGCGCGCGTCAGGAGGAACAGTCGCTCTTCGATCAGCACCGGAAGCTCGCACGCGAGCGGAATGTTCGTCTGGCGCTCATGAAAAATGCGCTGCGCCCAATTGAACTTCTCTTGTGCGTCCTTCAGTTTGGCCGCCGCGTCTTCGTCCGCCGGCGCCTTGTCCTGAAGCTCGGAGATGATCGTGCTCTGCCGCTCCAGCTCTCGCGAACGTTCCTGCTGGGATTTCTGGTAGCGCTCGATGCCGGCCATCACGCCGCGGCGTTGCGTTGTCGCGCGGTCGAACAACCCGGCGAACAGCAGCACGAGACGCTCGTCCTTCTTGTCCTCCGGCTGTTCCTTGGCGAACGCTTCAACCGCCTCCTCGGCTTGATCGGCAGAAATACGGCGGCTCGAAAGAACCTCGATCAGCGCCGAAACGTCGTTATCCCGGAACCAGCCTTTGACATCGTCGATCGGGGGGCCGTCCCAGATCTGAGCAATCGAGAGCGTCTCCACCTTGCGCTGAACGCAGGGCCAGCTCGACGTCATGTCGATCGGAGGAGGCGCCGGTTCGCCGACGGCGGGCATCGGCGCCCCGGCCGGGCCGCCGGCCTCTGCCGGAGAACAAGCGAATGCGAACGACGCGCCAAGGAGGAGGGCCGCGCCGAGGACGCCGGATGAGGAGGTTGGTTTCTGAGCGGTTCTGGTCATTTTTTGTCTCTCGTTGGTCCAGTTCGCCGAAGAATCCGAAATGGCCTCGCGCAAGTCTCTTGCTATTGGTCGCGGATCCGCGTGTCGGCCCGCCTTGTGTCAGCCTGCCTTCGCGCCGGGCCCGCCGCGCCGCGCGATGAGGCCTTTCGATGGGTTATAGGCATAAACGGCCGCCCCAAGGAAGAACACCGTGTAGCCGATGACAACATACAGATTTGTAAGGTCGATCGAACCGTCGCTGAGGCGCGGGCCGACCTGCCCGTAGAGCGCGAAGCGGATCAGCTCCACCGCATAGGTGAACGGATTAACCTTGCAGATCTCGTAGAGCAGCGGGCTCGATTCACGGATGCGCCACAGCGGGTAGAGCGCGGACGA
>DAOMQQ010000326.1:0-2460 GCA_035445405.1 Hyphomicrobium sp. | reverse complement strand
GGGTCGATCCCGCCCGCGCGCTCGACGTGGAATATCGCGCGCGCCAGATCGTGGAGCGCATCAACGCCTACTTCGGCTACCGGGCCGTCGAAACGCTTCGGATCGTGCAGGCTCCCGTCGAAACCGCGTCCGGCAGAACAGGCGCGCTCTCGCCGAGCCGGTCCGTTCCATCGGCCGTGACGGCCGAGGACACGGATCCGCTGACCGCCGCCCTCGCGCGCCTCGAGCGCGGCGTCCATCGCGACCGCACCGCCCGCCGCCCGTAATTGAGGTTCCAGCCGAAAGGCAGGAGCGTCTTGGCGCAGCCAAGCAAGAAAAGAGCGCCGCGCGCGTCTTGGCGAAGCTCCGCCCGGATTGACCAGGCCCGCACGACACCGCGCCCGGCTGCGCAGCAGCCCCAGGAGTATATTTGCGAAGCCAAGTTCCGCTTGCGCTCCAGCCCGAAGGGCTCGGGAGCAAGGCGACCCGCGGCAAGCCGCGCCCCCGCGGAGGGCCAGGCCGGCGCAGTGCGCCAGCCGAACCGGCCCGTGAGCGAGAGGACCTAAGCGAAGAAATTGCCTTAATCGGGCGCCCGCACCATGTTATCAGCCGGACCCGAGGGGTGGCCCCAGGCGGCCACCCGACGAAATCGAGACCTAAGGAGCTGAACGATGGACCTTTTGAGCCGGCTTGATCGCCGCATGGCCCTTGCGGCCGGAGCCATGATGGCCGGGCTGGCGCTGGTTGTTGCGTCCGCACTCCCCGCAATGGCGCAACGCCCGGTCACAGTGCCCGAGGTCCCCCTGGAGACGCTCCTGAAGCAGGACGAGCTTCCCGATCTGGTGCTTGGCGCCGAGGACGCAAAGGTCACCGTCGTCGAGTATGCGTCGCTGACCTGCGGCCACTGCATGAACTTCCACACCAAGGTCTTCCCTGAGCTCAAGACCAAGTACGTCGATACCGGCAAGGTGCGCTGGATCTACCGCGACTTTCCGCTCGACCCGCGCGCCATCGCAGGCGCGATGCTCGCCCGCTGCGCCGCCGGCGAAGAGGTCAACACCGACCGCGCCCTCGCGATGATCGACGCGCTCTTTCACAAGCAGGCCGATTGGGCCTTCGTGAAGACGAACCCCACGCAGGCGCTCTTCGACGTCGCAAAGCAGACCGGCTTCACGCAGGAGCGTTTCGACAAGTGCCTCACGGACGAGGCACTGCTCAAAAAGATCACCGCGATCTACACGCGCGCCGCAGAAACCTTCGGTGTCAACGCCACCCCGAGCTTCTTCATCGACGGCAAGCGCCTGCAGGCGGCGCCCTCCGTCGAAGAGTTCGAAAAGGCGCTGGACCCGCTTCTGGCCGGCCGCTGACCCCGGCGACGCAACCGGGAGGCCAGATTGGGGAGCCTGAGGCGATGAGAGAGACACCGGCGACCGCTGTGCGTGCCCGCTCGGCTCTCCTCGCCCTCGCTGCCGCGCTGGCGCTCGCTGCGTGCTCGGGGAATTCCTCGTCGCTGTCCAATCTCGCGACATCGGAAGGCGGATCGTCGTCCGCCTTCCCGGGGACAGCCGAGGCCAAGAGCGCCGACGCCCCGTTCAATCCATTCGGCGAGGTGCCGGATGGCGCGTCGGGCGGCCGCCAGGTGATCGAGAACCCCACGAATGCCGACGTCATGGCGACCGGCGCGCTGCCCGAAATGTCGCTCGGCAGCCCGAATGCGCCGGTGACCATCGTCAAGTACGCGTCGCTGACGTGTCCGCACTGCCGCGCCTTCCACCGGGACGTATTTCCGGAGCTGAAGCGCACCTATATCGACACCGGCAAGGTGCGCTTCATCCTGCGCGAGTTCCCGATCGGGCTGCAATCCGGCACCGCCACCGTTGCCTGGCGGTGCGCAACTGCGGACAAGTACTTCGAGCTTTATGGGAAATTCCTGGAGCAGCAGACCCGCTGGGTCTCCCAGGAGGTCCGCCGCGACCCCATCTTCGAGGTCGCCAAGCAGGTGGGGATGACGCGGCAACAGTTCGACGCCTGCTACGAGAATCAGGCGATGATCGACGGTCTCAAATGGGTCAAGGAGCGTGGGCGCCAGCTTGGCATCATCGGCACGCCGAACTTCTTCGTGGCCGGCAGGCTCGTGAAGGAAACGCTCACGATGGCGGGCATCCGCGAGCGGATCGATCCTTTGCTCAGCGGGCAGAGGTCGGCCGCAGCCGGCGCTGCGCAATAGGGCGCACCCCCGCCTCGCTTTACGTCCAGGGTAGAAGCGTCGCATGAAAATCAGTCGTCTCAGGCTTCTGGGTTTCAAGTCCTTCGTCGAACCGACCGAGCTCGTGATCGAGCGAGGGCTGACCGGCGTCGTGGGCCCGAACGGCTGCGGCAAGTCCAACCTGCTCGAAGCGCTCCGCTGGGTGATGGGCGAGACGTCGCACAAGTCGATGCGCGCCGCCGCCATGGACGACGTCATCTTCTCCGGCACCACCA
>DAOMQQ010000325.1:0-2478 GCA_035445405.1 Hyphomicrobium sp. | reverse complement strand
CGATCTCAGCCGGGTCGGCGCCGATGCGCCAGTCGGTCTGGATGACCTCGGCGCGGAGGCCCAGGCGGTCCGCCATCTGCTTCCAGAGCACGGCGAACTGACCCGTCTCGACCATCAGCACGCGGTCGCCGGGCGAGAGCGTGTTGGTGAGAGCGGCTTCCCACGCGCCGGTGCCCGACGACGGGTAGATGATGACCGGACCGGTGGTCTTGAAAATCGTCTTGATGCCGGCGAGGACGCTTTTGCCGAGTTTCTGGAAGTCGGCGCCGCGATGGTCGAGCATCTGCCGCGACATGGCGGACAGCACGCGCTCCGGTACCGGCGTGGGGCCGGGAATCTGCAGGAAATGCCGCCCTGGGCGGCGAGGCGCGTTCGACATCTTGTCGTCCCCTATCTCCACGACTCGCTGCGTAGCGGCCGCGGATCCTCGGGAGTGGGAACTCCGAGAAGGGAGGGCCTCTCTATTTATTGGTACGTCCGCGCGAGACGGAGGCACCTATAGGAGTGAACACCGGATGGCGTCAAGGGCGATCGCGGGGCCCGGAACGGGCTCTGCCCGCGCCTTTTCGTCCTGGCGGCGGCGCCTCCGACGAAGGTCCTATACGCCCGGTTTTTCAGCCGCAGCGAGATAGTTGACGTCGGTGTCGTCCGCCAGGCTCCAGTCGTCGCGGAAGGGGCTGTAAACCATGCCGCGGAAGCGGGGCGCCGAAAGGCCCGCCGCTGCGAGGTGGCCGGCGAGCTCGTCCGGGGTGACGAAGCGATCCCACTGGTGGGTGCCGCGCGGCAGCCAGCCCAGGACGTACTCGGCCGCGACGATAGCGAGCGCATAGGATTTCGCGGTGCGGTTGAGGGTCGAGAGGACGAGCATTCCTCCCGGGCGGACCAGGCCCGCGCAGGTCCGGACGAAGGCGCCCACGTCCGGGACATGCTCCACCACCTCCAGCGCCAATACGACGTCGAACGCCTCGCCTGCCGCCAGCAGGCTTTCGGCGGTGGTTGCCCGATAATCGACCTCGAGCGCCTGGGCGGCGGCATGCTCGCGGGCGATTGCAACATTTTCCTCCCCTGGGTCGATGCCGGTGACGCGTGCGCCGAGGCGGGCCAGAGGCTCCGACATCAGGCCGCCGCCGCAGCCGACGTCGAGTGCGGTGAGGCCCTTGAGGGGATGGCGCCCGCCGGTCTCGCGGCCGAAATGCCGGGCGAGGGTGTCGCGGATGAAGGTCAGCCGGGCCGGTCCGATCTGGTGCAGGGGCCGAAAATCGCCCGTCGGGTCCCACCATGCCTGGGCGAGGCGCTGGAAGCGGGCCACTTCGGCGGCATCTACATTTCGTTCGCCGGGCTCTTGGACGCCAAGCTCTGGCGGCTTCGAAGGGGGGCGTTCGGCGTGATCGGTCATGTCACGAAAGTGCCAGTACCCGGACAATTGTCAATGCGACGGAGCGCAGTTGCGGCCGCCCCGCGTTCCCGGTAAGAGAACGCCCACGCGAGGGCGGATTGTCCTTAGTTCGACGGGTGTTCGCGAGGTTTCAAGCCGGCTCGTTCCGGCCTGCGCCTCGAAATGCCTTCTCTCAGACACACCCAGGCATCGAGCGGTTTCAGGACCATGGCTGTTGTCGTGATGAAATTCGGCGGCACGTCCGTCGCGGACGTGGAGCGCATCAAGAACGTTGCGCGCCACGTCAAACGCGAGGCGGATGCCGGCAACAAGGTGGCCGTGGTCGTTTCCGCAATGGCGGGTGCGACCAATCAGCTTGTGGCCTGGGTCAACGAGGCCGCGCCCCTTCACGACAAACGCGAATACGACGCCGTCGTCGCTTCCGGCGAGCAGGTCACGGCGGGGCTCACCGCCATCGCGCTCCAGGCGATGGGCGTCAAGGCCCGCTCGTGGCAGGGCTGGCAGATCCCCATCGAGACGAGCACGGCTCATGGCTCGGCGCGAATCGCGGGCATTCCCGGCGACGATCTCCGGCGCTCTCTCGACGCGGGCGAGGTGGCCGTCATCACCGGCTTTCAGGGCATCGAGCCGAAGGGCAAGCGTATCGCGACGCTCGGGCGCGGCGGGTCCGACACCAGCGCCGTCGCCGTGGCGGTGGCTCTCAAGGCCGACGTTTGCGACATCTACACGGACGTCGATGGCATCTACACCACCGATCCGAGGATCGTGCCCAAGGCGCGCCGGCTCGCGAAGGTGAGCTACGAGGAAATGCTGGAGATGGCGTCCTCCGGCTCCAAGGTGCTTCAGACGCGCTCGGTCGAGCTTGCGATGGTGCATCAGGTCAGGACACGCGTGCTTTCGAGCTTCACGAAGCCCGAGGATATGGCGCCGGTGGGTGCTGCGCCTCTCGAGAGCGTGGGGACAATTGTTTGCGGCGAGGATGAGATCATGGAAACGCAGGTCGTCAGCGGCATCGCCTACGCGCGGGACGAGGCGAAAATCACGATGCTCAAGCTCGAGGACAAACCCGGCATCGCCGCGCG
>DAOMQQ010000324.1:0-2492 GCA_035445405.1 Hyphomicrobium sp. | reverse complement strand
GCCATGGTGCCGATGTGGATGTTCCCCGTCGCCGTCGCCTGCGGCAACACCTTCGTCCTGAAACCCTCGGAACGCGATCCCTCGGCGCCGATGCTGATCTGGGAGCTGTTCCAGGAAGCGGGCTTCCCCGACGGCGTGCTCAACGTCGTCCACGGCGACAAGACGGCCGTCGACGCGCTGCTCGATCACGCCGACATCAAGGCCGTGAGCTTCGTCGGCTCGACCCCGATTGCGGAATACGTCTACACGAAGGGCGCCGCAGCCGGAAAACGCGTGCAGGCGCTCGGCGGCGCCAAGAACCACATGATCGTCATGCCGGACGCCGACATGGACAAGGCCGTCGACGCGCTGATGGGCGCCGGCTACGGCTCGGCCGGCGAGCGCTGCATGGCGATCTCCGTCGCCGTCCCCGTGGGCAAGCGCACGGCCGATCAGCTCATCGAAGCTCTCGCGCCCCGCGTGCGCGCGCTGAAAGTCGCCCC
The DNA here is from genome assembly GCA_035445405.1 of Hyphomicrobium sp. GTDB lineage: Bacteria > Pseudomonadota > Alphaproteobacteria > Rhizobiales > Hyphomicrobiaceae > Hyphomicrobium_C. The sequence goes on along the minus strand of DAOMQQ010000324.1, from coordinate 2,010 downwards.
CTCCACCGATCCCGAGTCCGAAATGGGCCCCGTCGTCACGGCGGAAGCCAAGCGCCGCATCATCGATCTCGTCGCGCAAGGCGAGAAGGAAGGCGCCGAGATCGTCGTCGACGGCCGCGGCCTCGTGCTTCAGGGCTACGAGAACGGATACTTTCTCGGCGGCACGCTGTTCGACCGCGTGACGCCCGACATGACGATCTATAAGCAGGAGATCTTCGGCCCCGTCCTATCCGTCGTGCGCACGGAGAGCTACGACGAAGCAGCTCACCTCGTGAACAGCCACGAGTATGCCAACGGCACCGCCATCTTCACCCGCGACGGCGACACCGCCCGCACCTTCGCCGACCGCATCGAGGTGGGCATGGTCGGCATCAACGTGCCGATCCCGGTGCCGGTCGCCTATCACTCCTTCGGCGGCTGGAAGCGCTCTCTGTTCGGCGATCACGCCGTCTACGGCCCCGAGGGCGTGCGCTTCTACACCCGCATCAAGACGGTGACGGCCCGCTGGCCCACCGGCATCCGGTCCGGCGCCGAGTTCAACTTCACCGGCCGGAACTAGAGTGCTTCCGGAAAAGTGGAAACGGCTCTAGAGATCGCGTTCTGATCTCGATCAAGCCCTGCGGCGGCGGCGCATGGCACTCATAGGCGGCAAACGATGGAGCCGCCGATGCGTCGAAAAACGTGGTCCGCCACTCTGTTAGTCATGATCGCGGCCTGTGTCGCGGCACTGCCTGCCGTCGCCCAGCGCCCCCCGCAGGCGACCGGCGATCCGCGCGAGGCCGTGACGCTCAATCCGGTCGAAGCCGAAGACATGCTGGCCGGCATGCGCACCTATCTGGAAACCATCCAGGGCATCGTCGCGGCAATGGCCGAAAACGATATTGACCGCGTCCCTCAGATTGCGGCCAAATCAGGCGCCAAGATGCTTCGCGACGTCAACCCCGTCACAGGCCTCAAGGCTCCGATCGGCTTCAGCATGATGAGCTTCGACACGCACGACAAATTCGACAAGCTCGCCGAGAAGGCGCGCGCGGGGACCTCGCGCACCGAGGTCTTGAACGACCTGCGCGACATCCTCGGCAACTGCATCGCCTGCCACGCGTCGTATCGCTTGGCGCCTTGACGTCCCAGAACGCCCATCCACACCCACACAACAAAAGGGAGATCCGCCCATGGTCAATCGCAGAATGGCCTACATCCTGAGAGATCAAAACCCGCTCATCCTGCAAGCGGGCGAGACCGTCGAAACGGCGTGCAAGGCCATGCGTGAGCGCCACGTCGGCTCCGTCCTCGTGGTGGACGAGCGCGAGCACCTGCTCGGCATCTTCACCGGCCGCGACGCCGTGAAGGTGCTGGCGAAAGGCGGCGACGCGGCAAAGGTGACGCTCGAAAAGGCGATGACGGCGCATCCCGTCACGCTCGCGCCGGATCAAAAAGCCATCGACGCGCTCCGTGCCATGAGCGACGGCGGCTTCCGCCACATCCCCGTGGTGGACCGCGGACGCATCGTCGGCGTCGTCTCGCGCGCGGATTTCAAGGGCGTGGAGATCGACCGCCTCGACGAGGAAGAAGGCCTCGCCGAGCGGATCCTCTGAGCCGCGCCGATCGAAGCCTTTCGGCACAAGGGAACACGCATGAGAACCACGCTGCGCATCGCAGCCACGGCCATGGCAAGCGGTCTGCTGCTGGGGCCGGCCCTCGCGGCAGGCCCCGCCTCCACGCCGAAGCCCGACCCCGAGCAGGGCCGCTCGGTTGCAGCGCGCCTGTGCGCGGGATGTCATCTGATCGAGCAGACATCGGCAGGCGCGCTCCCCGCCGACGTGCCGAGCTTCCTGGCCATCGCCAACAAGGACGGCCAGACCATGGAGGCGATCGCGGGACGCATCGTCATCCCGCATCCTCCGATGCCGGCCATCGCGCTGTCGCGGGAGGAGATCCGCAACGTCGTCGCCTACATCATGACGCTGCGAACGGCAGACACGGAAACGCCCTGAGCCCGCACACGCTCGG
>DAOMQQ010000323.1:0-2506 GCA_035445405.1 Hyphomicrobium sp. | reverse complement strand
ACGGCCTTCGAGGTGCGCTGCGTCTCGGCATCGAACGTCTTGATGCTTTCGAGCGTGTCGCCGAAGAAATCGAGACGGATCGGATTGACCCGCCCGGGCGGAAAGAGATCGACGATGCCGCCCCGCACCGCCATCTCGCCCTGCTCCATCACGGTGCCGGTGCGCGTATAGCCGGCAAGCGACAGACTCTGAACGAGACGGTCCAGATCCAGGCGCTGGCCCGGCGTGAAGCTCTTCATCGCATTGCGGATGTAGGCCTTCGGCGGCACCCGCTGCAGCACCGCGTTCACGGTCGTGAGAACGACGATCGGCTCCTTCACACCGAGCGCGAACCGCGACAGCGTCGTGATACGCTTGGCCACGATCTCCGCATTCGGCCCCACGCGATCGTAAGGCACCGTATCCCACGCTGGGAACGCCGCCACGCGCAGCTTCGGCGCGAAGAAGCGGAGCTGCCCTTCGAGCGCTTCGAGGCGCCGGTCGTCGCGCGCGACGTGCACGAGAATGCCCGGCGCGTCCGCCCGCGTCGCTTCCTCGACGAGACGCGCGAGCACGAGCGCGTCCAGCCCCTCCGGCACGCCCGTGAAAATCAAGTCCGCTCGCGCGTCTGCAACCTCAGCCATCATTCAGAAAATCCGCACCTACTGAACCCCTGGGTCCCGGATAAGGCTTCGCTCACGCCTCCGCCTCTCCGGGATGACACCTTTTGAACTTGCCTTGCCTGTCATCCCGGCCAAGCGGCGCGAGCCGCGCAGAGCCGGGACCCAGGGCTGTGCGCGAGACGACAATCTCGCTCATGCCAGCCCATGAAACCTGCGGATCTCCGCCACCACGTCGGCGAACTCCGTGTCCGCCGCGCCGCCTTCGGGTCCGAGCAGCCAATGCTGGATCTCGGGCTCCGTCGCGGCAAGAAACCGCTCGAAGCGGTCCAGATCGTCGGCCGTCATCGCAGCGAGACGCGTTTCCGCAAACCGCCCGACCAGAAGATCCAGTTCCTTGGTCCCCCGGTGCCCCGCGCGCCAGGCTGCGCGGCGGCGCCGAACCTCGAGGTCGTCGCTCATGCTCGGAAATACCGGTTAGACCATGATCGCCTCCGACCTTATCGATCCGAAGCAGGGCTCACAGGTCTCGTCGAAGACCTATAGCGCCTGATCCAATTCCATCGGGATCGGATCACACGCTATAGTGGCGGACAGCACTTTGCGCGCGCCCGTCCAGGGTGTCATATAACGCCCTCTCCCGGGCCTGTCAGCCCATGGCGGAGCCCGGCCGCCGCGGCCGCGTGACGCCCGAAGCAGATCGAGGGTTCCCTCAAAGACGACCATGCGGCCCGATGAGCTTACCCCCCTGTTTGCCGAAGCCAACGTCCTGAAGGGCGTGGGCCCGCACGTCCTCACGCTTCTGAAAAAAGCGCTGCGGCTGCCGCCCGGCGTCACACGCCCCCGCGTCGTGGACCTTCTCTGGCATCTGCCGACCGGCGTCATCGACCGGCGCGCCGAGCCGACGGTCGCCGCCGCCCTGCCCGGCACCATCGCGACCCTCAAGGTGCGCGTCCTCAAGCACAAGCCACCCCCACGCGGCAACACCAAAGCGCCTTACAAGATCGCGACCGAGGACGAGACCGGCCGCCTCGATCTCGTCTTCTTCCGAGCCGAGCGCTCCTTCATCGAGCGCCAGTTGCCGGTCGGAGCCGAGCGCTACGTCTCGGGCCGCGTCGAGCGCTACGGCGACACGCTGCAGATGGCGCATCCCGATTACATCGTCGCGCCCGAAGCCCGCGATGACCTGCCCCTGCTGGAGCCCGTCTATCCGCTCACCGCCGGCCTCTCCGGCAAGGCGCTGATCAAGGCGAGCCGCCAGGCGCTCCAACGCGCGCCCGACCTCGCCGAATGGCAGAACCCGAGCTGGCTCAAGCAGCAGGACTGGCCCACGTTCGCGGACGCGCTCCGCCGCCTCCACACGCCGGACGACGCGGCCGACGTATCCCCGATGAGCGCACCCCTCCAGCGCCTCGCCTACGACGAGCTGCTCGCCAACCAGCTCGCGCTCGCCATCGTGCGCGAAAGCTTCAAGGCCCAGAGCGGACGCCCCGTCCGGGGCAACGGCCGCCTACGCGCGAAGATCGCGGAGGCGCTCCCCTTCGCGCTCACCGGCTCGCAAACGTCCGCGCTCGCGGAAATCGAAGCCGACATGGCCGCCCCGCGCCGCATGCTGCGTCTTCTCCAGGGCGATGTCGGCTCCGGCAAAACCGTCGTCGCCCTCCTGGCCATGGCGATTGCGGTCGAAGCCGGCGCGCAGGCAGCCCTCATGGCACCGACGGAAGTTCTTGCCCGCCAGCACGCCGAGACCATCGCCCCCCTCGCTGCCGCAGCGGGCCTCACCATCGGCCTCCTCACCGGGCGCGAGAAAGGCCGCGCCCGCGCCGAGCTCCTCTCCCGCCTCGCGAGCGGAGAGATCAACATCCTGATCGGCACCCACGCGCTGTTCCAGGACGACGTCGCCTTCC
>DAOMQQ010000322.1:0-2508 GCA_035445405.1 Hyphomicrobium sp. | reverse complement strand
CGCTCGAAGATGTCGCGCAGGACGGCGCGCTCGGGTGCAGGTGCGCCGTTGAACGTGCCTGTGAGCTCCACTTCCTCCGACAGGCGGCCGATGGTCTTCGAGTGGATGAAGTCGATCATCGCGCCGGTGCGGCCGCTCTCGAACCAGCGCACGATGCGGGCGCCGTAGTAGATCGGGTTCTTGAACGGGCGTCCTTCCCATTCCACGCTTTTGGCGGTGAAATCGTGCACGCCGGATTGGGTGACGCTGACGTCGCTCGGGTAGGTGTAGGGCACGCCGGTATAGCCTGCGAACATCATCTCGCCGCCGTGCGGGGCGATGGCTGCGGGCGGCGTGGACGTGCGTGCCGCGGCGTCGGTGTTTGCGTCGTCCGACGTTTGCGCCATCGTGACGGAGAGGGCGAGAGCGGCAAGTGCCGTGGTCGCGAAAAGCGTTTCGAGAAGGGCTGCGGTTTTCGACGGGCTCGCGGTTGCGCGGCGTGTCCCACGCGCCCAGCCCGCGCGTCTCGCAATGTACATGATGTGTCCTTCCCAGCCCGTGAACCGCAGACCTCAGGTAGCGGATCGGACGGGTCCGCTCAACAGGGGACTTTTCAGTCTCGGGTGTGCGAGTGGCGCGTCAGCCGCGGGCGGGCGCCGGCGAGGGACGGGATGCGCCCACGGTGCCGTGTCCGCGCGGCTGGCCGAGGCGTTGGAGCATTCGGAACACGATCGTGATCTGGGCTGCGTCTTGCGTGAGGTAGTCGCGGCCCGTGAAGCCCCACCAGTCCCAGCAGCCTTGCGGATTCATGGGCGAGGAGGACGCCTGCGGGAAAAGAACGATCAGAGCATTGGCGTCGGCCCAGTTCGCGTATCCCGTCTCGCGAACGAACGCGTCGCCCGATGCGGCGATGTTCTGCGCGCAGCCATGGAAGGCGATGTGGACGCGGCAGGTGGTGGAGGATGCGCAATCGGCGGGGACGTAGGCGACGCCTTCGTCCTCCATGTCATGGCCCGTGATTCCGCTGAAGAAGGGGCGCTGATCGAACGTCACGAACGTGCCGGTCGGCGTGTCCGTGCGCGGTTTCAGAGGGCCGTAGATGTGAGTCAGCACCGCTTCGGCCTGATCGTAGTCGCAATCGACGATGTAGGGCTTGCCGGTAGCTTCGCAGGCGAGGCCCTCGCTCGCCGTGACGAAGGCGTGCCCGGCCGGAATGTCGGACACCAAGGTGAGATGATCGTCGGAGAGCCCGAGAAGCTTGTAATAGTCGAAGGCCGCCTTGACGATGGCGGGAACGACGGTGCGGTCGTTGACGCCCGAGAAGAGGTAGACGCGGTCTTGCAGCAGGCTTTCGATCGGATCGATGCGGCCGGCCTTGGCGAGGCTGCGCGTCTTTTCCGCGAGGCGGTCGACATCGGGCACACCCCACGGGGCGAGCGTGTTCAACATGCAGCCGTTGATGGCTTTCGGCATGTTGAGGAATGCGACGCCGGGACCCATCATCATGTCGGAAAAGACGCTTTGCGCGCAGCCATACGGGCCGCCCGCGATGATGGCGGCACCGACGACCAGCTTCGAATGGGAGATCTGAAACTGGCCGGCCATGTAGGCGCCGGACGAAATGCCGGACACCGATGTCGCTTCGATATCGGCGGCGAGGGCGGGCAGCCCCGGGCGCTTTTGTTCCGTGCAGCCTGCGACGAGGACGAGCGCGACGGCGGTGAGGCAAGCCGCGGTGCGGCGGACAATGGCGGGAACGTTCATAAGGCTGGCCCGTCATCCCGGCTTAGCGATGAGATCAAAGAGGCGGCTATCTTAGCGCGCCCCATGGCAGGGCGCCATGGTTGCGGGGACTGTAGCCCGTAGCCGACGACACGTCTGTGACGGGCGCTTCGGCGTTTTTTGTCAGCGGAGCCGGACGGTTACACGGTCGGCCCGGCCGCGGGCGTCGATCACGGTGAGGCGGGCGAAGCCGCGTCCGTCCGGCTGCCATGTGGCCTCGCGGCGGAAAGGATCGGTGGAGACGGGGTTGCCGTCCACCAGCCATGTGAGCGGAAGCGCGCCGCCTTCGGCCTTGAGCACGAGCGGCTCGGCCTCGCGCTCGGCGACATCGAGCTCCGAACGGTCGGGCGGGAAGGAGATCAGGACGGGCGGCTCGAGGAAGGGGCCTTCGGCCACGACCGCGCCGTCGCGCGTATCGCGGAAGCGCTTGAGCGGTGGCGGCAGGGCGGCGTTGCCTTCCCTGACGGCGCCGGCTGGAGCCGAGGCGAACGGCGTGCGCCGGTCCGAGATGCGGGCGAACGTGTCGTAGAGGATCGGTGCGGCCGCGAGGCGGCCCATGAGGCCGGGCGTGGCGGCAGCGTCCGGACGGCCGACCCATACGGCGACGACGTGGCGCCCGTCGTAGCCGACGGCCCACGCGTCGCGATAGCCGTAGGAGGTGCCTGTCTTGTAGGCGATGGCGCCGCCCTTCGTGTTCGGCGGGGGCGGCGCGTCTTTCAGGATGTCGGTCACGTACCACGATGCGAC
>DAOMQQ010000321.1:0-2520 GCA_035445405.1 Hyphomicrobium sp. | reverse complement strand
ACGATGACGACGATTGAGCCCTGGCGACCATGAACGAAACAGAATGGGGGCGCGAACCGATGCGGGTCGCGCCCCTGTTTGCGAATGCCAGCGCTCCGCGATCAGTTGGCGAACGCCGTTCTCGACGCCGCGGAACGGGCCGCAGCAGCGCGGCGGCGCTCGACCTCACCGCGCGAAACCTCGCCCGCACCGATCAGGGCGTTGATGCAGCGGTTCGAGAGCTTGGGGCCGTTGGCCCGCATGCACGAGCGGACGGCCGGGCTGCCCACGCCGTGCTGGCTGCAGTAGGAGTAATAATCCGAGGCGCAGGCGAGCTTCACGCCAAGGCTGACGGCATTGGCCTGCCCGGCGAAAGCCGAGCTCGCAACGACCGCGGCAAGAACGGCGCGGGCCAGCGTGGACTTGAAAACGGGAGCGATCAGGGTCGAGGGCGTCATGGCAACCTCCAAAAGATCTCGCGATCCGCGATCTGTCATGACCCAAACCTACAAGACACGTGTCCTCCCCTGCTGGTACCCATGGAACGCAGCGGCGAAATCCGCCGCGTGATAAACAAAGCCATCAATAGATCCGGCGCCATCCCGCGCAACCGGACATGACAAGGGGAGGAAACCCATGAGCCGCCTGTACGGACCCCAGCATCGGGAGTTGCAGGATCACTTCGCGAGCCGCGCCATGGCCGACCGCGTCGAGGCCATCGTCGTCAGACCCGAGCTCGACGACGCCGGGCGCGCCTTCATCGAAAGCCGCGACATGTTCTTTCTCTCGACCGTCGATCACAACGGCCGCCCCACGGTGTCGTACAAGGGCGGGGACCCCGGCTTCGTCCGCGTGCTCGACAGCGGCACGATCGCCTTCCCAAGTTACGACGGCAACGGCATGCACTATTCGACCGGCAACATCACCGGCCACGCCGAGATCGGTTGCCTCTTCATCGATTTCGAAAAGCCGTTCCGCCTGCGCCTTCAGGGGCGCGCGGAGTTAGTGAAAGACGGCCCCGTGCTGGATCTCTTCAAGGAAGCGGAGCTGGCGGTTCGCGTGGCCGTGACGGACGTGTGGATGAACTGCCCCCGCTACGTCCACCGCTACGAGAAGAAGTCCGCGTCCCGCTATGTGCCGCGCACCGAGGTCGAAACGCCGATCTGCGAATGGAAGCGCATCGACGGCCTGCAGGACATCCTCCGCCCGCATGAACTCGCCGCCGTCGAGAAGGCCGGCCACATCACCCAGGACGAATGGATGGAGCACGTGCTCTCAGGCGACGAAAAGGCCTGAAGCCCGCGGAGAGAAAACCCGTCCGGCTTGGTCACCAGGAATCAACATTAACGGCATTTCGCCGGCGCTTCAGAGAGCGCCGGCAACGACTTCGACGTGCCCGCGCGTTATGATCCGCTCATGGGGGATCATGGAGTTCGGTTATGCGTTCGATCCCCCATACCGTTTTGATGAGCCTCGTCGCAACGGGAGGCATCCTTTGCGTTGCAGGCGCCACAAATGCGGCGCCACCCCTTCCGGCAGCGGCCTTCGCCTCGACGGACACTTCCGCGCTCATCGACGTGCGCCATCGCCGCCACCGCAGCTTCAAGGACGATTACTACGATGACGGCGGCGTCTACGACGTCCCGCCGCAACCGGCGCGTATCTATCGTGTGCCGCCGCTGCCTCCCCCCGTCGTCGAGTACCGCCGCCCGCTGCCGCCTCCGCCGCTGACGGTCTACCAGCCGCCCGTCTATGGCTGGGGCGTGGCCCCATGGGGTCTGCCGCCGCGGCCCGCATCGTGCGGCAAATACCGCTACTGGGATGGCGAAGGCTGCGCGGACGCCCGCTACTATCCGCCCTACCTCGGCCCGCGCTGGTAGCGCGCCTCGCCGCTTCGTGCTGCGTGATCCCGCGCAACGGTGGAGTTCGCCGTTGCGCAATCGTGCGCATCTCGTGCTAAGCCTTCGCGCGATCCCAACCACGATCCCGTGAGTGCCGCCATGCCCCTCCGCGTTGCCTGTCAGATGGACCCCATCGAGCGGATCGATATCCGCGGTGACAGCACGTTCGCGATCCTCCTCGAAGCCGAGCGCCGCGGCCATGAGATCTTCTATTACACGCCGCAGAACCTCGCGCTCGATGGCCGCGATCTAATGGCCACGGGCCAGGCGCTGAGCGTCGTCGACAAAATCGGCGATCATTATCGTCTCGGCCAGGCGAGCCGCGAGAACCTTGCGGACTGGGACGTGGTGCTGCTGCGCCAGGACCCGCCGTTCGACATGGCCTACATTACGACCACGCATCTTCTGGAGCGCATCCACCCGAAGACGCTCGTCGTGAACGATCCCGCGCACGTGCGCAACGCGCCGGAGAAGATCTTCGTCCTCGACTTCCTCGACCTGATGCCGGCAACGCTCGTCACGCGTGCGCTCGACGACGTGCTGGCCTTCCGCCGCGCTCACAAGGACATCATCCTGAAGCCGCTCTACGGCAACGGCGGCGCGAGCGTGTTTCGCGTCGCACCCGACGATACCAACCTCG
>DAOMQQ010000320.1:0-2547 GCA_035445405.1 Hyphomicrobium sp. | reverse complement strand
ACCTCGACGTTCTTCTGGATCGAGTGGATCAGGCTCTCGCGCATATCCTCCGGCGGAATGGTCCGCTCGGCGATCTCGCGCAATGCGATGACCGGGTTCTTGTCGTTGTCGGGGTCGATCGTGATCGCGCTGCCATTGGAGATGGACCGGGCCCGATGGGCCGCGAGCAGAACCAGCTCAAAGCGGTTCGGAACCTTGTCGACGCAATCTTCGACTGTGACGCGTGCCATTTGCCAGCACCCCTCTCTCGTCTCGATGATGATGCGGAATCACATGTTGCCGCCGCAGCCTAAGCTGGCGCAGCGTGCCGCCTCTTGCCGTCTAAGTGGCATGAATTGGGCCGTCGGGCAAGTATCCGGCGCGAGACGGGCGGACGCAGTTACCCATCCCTGAAGAGCGAAAAGCACCCCAATTGAAAATACTCGCTCTCGTCTTATATGCCCCTATCAAACACAGCGCTTTACAAGTTGGCGCGTCAAAACGGCATCTTCTGACGACGGCTTAACAGTTTTTTGCGCTTCGGCGATTTCATTTTGGGAAAATGTGCGCTTATCTGTCGTGCATCACTGGAAGATATATCCGAGACGTATGCGGACGCCGCCCATTTTGTAGGTCTGCTGATTTATTTCCAGCTAGCCGCCGTTTCGCTTAAGGAACACAAGAATGCACTTCTACCAAGGCGAGCGCATCGCGCTATTCATTGATGGCGCCAATCTTTACGCCACCTCAAAAGCTCTAGGATTCGATGTTGATTACAAGCGTCTACTCGCTTTGTTCCGGCAGAAATCCCATCTTGTCAGAGCCCTCTATTACACGGCCCTGTCGGAAGATCAGGAGTATTCGTCGATCCGCCCCTTGATCGACTGGCTCGATTACAACGGCTTTACCATGGTGACCAAGCCCACCAAGGAATTCACCGATGCCGCCGGCCGGCGCAAGGTGAAGGGCAACATGGATATCGAGCTGGCGGTGGACGCCATGCGGCTCGCCGATACGCTCGATCATATCGTCCTCTTTTCGGGGGACGGGGATTTCCGGGGGCTCGTGGCCGCCCTGCAGCAGAAGGGCAAGCGGGTGAGCGTCGTCTCTACGCTGCAGACCCAGCCGGCCATGGTCGCCGACGAGTTGCGCCGGCAGGCCGACCAGTTCATCGACCTGGCCGATCTCGAGCAGATCATCGGACGGGACGCCTCGGCCCGCGTTGCCCGCTCCACCCGCCAGGGACAGCGGGACCCGCACGCGTACCACGACAACGACGATGTGTCGCAGGACGCCTAACCGTCCATCGGAACATTCCGGACCGAGGTGAAAGGGCTTGCGCCCTTCCCTCCTCGGCGCTTCCCTCTCCGCGATGGCGAACACACTCACCTCCCCCGTTCCGGACTGCCCGCCCGAGGCGCCGCGGGACTGCCCGCGATGCGCCCGGCTGGTCGCGTTCCGGGAGGCATCCATCGCCGCCAACCCCGGCTGGTTCAACGGCGCGGTGCCCTCGTTTGGGGCCGACACCGCGCGCCTCCTCATCGTCGGCCTCGCACCGGGCCTCAAGGGCGCGAACCGCACGGGACGCCCCTTCACGGGCGACTACGCAGGCGACCTGCTCTACTCGACGCTTCTCGCGTTCGGCTTTGCGCGCGGCACCTATCGCGCCGACCCGAACGACGGGCTCAAACTCGTCGATTGCATGATCACCAACGCCGTGCGCTGCGTGCCGCCCGGCAACAAGCCGCTGCCGCAAGAGATCACGACCTGCCGCGATTACTTCTCCTCGCGGCTCGCGCACCTGCCGCGCCTTCGCGCCATGGTGGCGCTCGGGCGGGTCGCTCACGATCAGACGCTGACCACGCTGGGGGTGAGGAAATCGCTCCATCCGTTTCGGCACGGCGCTCGCCACGAGATCGGGGAGATCGTTCTCTTCGATAGCCTTCACTGCTCGCGTCTCAACACCAACACGGGCCGGCTCACCACCGAGATGTTCCACGCCGTATTTCGCGACGTCAGGGCGTTTCTTGATCAGGATCACGGCAGGCCGCGGCGCTGACATTTTCATGGGCTCTTCAACGCCGGCCGTTTGCCGCCTATCATCGGGCGCAGCCGTCCGGCCCACGTCTCGATCGTCGGGAGAGTTCCATGGCACCGAGGGCAGCCCTTGAAATCGCGCCGGAGAAGGTGGCGCACGTCATCATCAAGGCGCGCGAATACGACGCCAAGGTGGGCGCGTGGAACTCTTCACCGCATGAAGGCGATGCCGACGAGGACCCGAGCTCCATCCTGGAGGACTTCGCCAACGACCCGACGGGCGCCGAGATCGTCGGCTTCATCGATGCGCTGAACGACGACGAGCAGGCCCATCTCGTGGCCCTGCTTTGGATCGGCCGCGGGACGTTCGAACCCGAGGAACTGGAAGAAGCCGTCGAGACGGCAAAGACCGAGCAAACCAATTCCACCGCGAGCTACCTGCTGGGGCAGCCGCTGCTCTCGGATTATCTGGAAGAAGGGCTCGAAAAGCTCGGCTACTCCGCCGGCGATATCGAAAGCGACGTGCTTTAG
>DAOMQQ010000319.1:0-2552 GCA_035445405.1 Hyphomicrobium sp. | reverse complement strand
GGGCCTTCCCGTCTTCGACACGTCATAAAGCCCACGTCTTCGACACGAGACATCTTCCCTGTCTCCGACATGAGACACAATCCATGTCTCCGACATGAGACACCTTCCAAGCGAGCAGTCACGACATGACCCTGAACCCGCGCTTCTTCCCGCTTCGTCCGGCTCTGGTTGCCGCCGCCGTCTTCATGGGGCCTGTCGTCGCGATGTCGCTTGCCCCGTCCGCGAGGGCCGACGTCGAGTTCCGCCACGCGCTCGACAACTCGCCGCTCGACCTCGCGCCGATCAAGGGCGAGGAGATCACCGCGGCGGTCGAAGCGTTCCACAAGGACGGCGTCAACCCCTACAACGGCGATGCCGATGCCGTCGCCGCGGGCAAAGAGCTCTATAACGAGCATTGCCAGGCCTGCCACAACCCGGCCGGCACGGGCGGCATGGGCCCGAGCCTGATCGACGACGTCTTCATCAACAAGCGCGCGAACACCGATGTCGGCGTCTTCGAGATCGTCCATTCCGGATCCTCCGGCGCCATGCGCTCGTTCTCGATCCGGGGCGTGACGCAAGATCAGATCCTCAAGATGATCGCCTATATCCACACCCTGAAAAAATGATGCCGCCGGGAGGCCGGCCGGCAATGCATCCCACCGTCGTCCTCAATGTCGTCGGGCTCACGCCGAGCCTGATGGGGCAGCACATGCCCCGCCTCGCGCGCTTTGCGGCGGACGGCGCGCGCCGGCGGCTCCACACGGTGACGCCCGCCGTCACCTGCTCCGCGCAGGCCACGTTCGTCACCGGACTTGCGCCCAGCGACCACGGCATCGTCGGCAACGGCTGGCTGTTCCGCGACCTGCTGGAGGTCTGGCTCTGGCGCCAGTCCAACCGGCTGCTCGCCGGGGAACGGATCTGGGAGGCCGCGAAGGCGCGCGATCCGAGCTTCACCTCGGCCAACCTCTTCTGGTGGTATGCGATGGGGGCCGCCACGGACCTCACCGTGACGCCGCGTCCGATCTATAAGGCCGACGGGCGCAAGCTGCCGGACTGCTGGTCCGATCCGCCCGAGCTGCGCGACGAGCTGCAGTCCAAGCTCGGCACCTTCCCGCTGTTTCAATTCTGGGGGCCGGCCACGTCGATCGCGTCGAGCCAATGGATCGCGGATGCGGCCAAGCACGTGCTCGCGACGCGCGATCCGACGCTTGCGCTCGTGTACCTGCCCCATCTCGACTACGCGCTGCAGCGCTTCGGGCCGGACGATCCGGCGATTGCGGCCGACCTCGCCGAGATCGATGCCGTCAGCGGCGATCTGATCGATGCGGCCCACACTCTCGGGCGGCGCGTGGTCGTGCTCTCCGAATACGGCATCGTGCCGGTGCATCGGCCCGTCCACATCAACCGGGCGCTTCGCGCGGCGGGGCTGCTCGCCGTGCGCGAGGAGCAGGGCGGCGAGATCCTCGACATCCCCCGCTGCCGCGCGTTTGCCGTGGCCGATCACCAGGTGGCCCACGTCTACGTCCCCGACGAGAGCGACATCCCCGCGGTGCGCGGGCTGCTGGCCGATCTCGACGGCGTCGATCACGTTCTCGACCGCGTGGCGCAACGCGGCTTCGGCCTCGACCATGCGCGCTCGGGCGAGTTCGTCGCGATCTCCGCGCCCGACGCCTGGTTCACCTACTACTACTGGCTCGACGACGCCCGCGCGCCGGACTTCGCGCGCACCGTTGAGATCCACCGCAAGCCGGGCTACGATCCCGTCGAGCTCTTTCTCGATCCGGCGATCCGCTTTCCCAAGCTCGCGGTGGGCTGGCGCCTCCTCAAAAAAATGCTGGGCTTGCGAACGCTGATGGACGTCATCCCGCTCGATGCCGGGCTCGTCAAGGGCTCGCACGGGCGCTCCGATACGCCGGAGCCCCACAGCCCGGTGTTCCTGTCCTCCGCCCCGCACCTGGTTCCGGAGGGACCGGTCGACGCGCGCGACGTCAAGGCGCTCGTCCTGTCCCATCTCTTCGATGCGTGAGTTCTCGCCATGGCCTCCTTCTCCGAACGCGTCATCCTGATCGACGAGAGCGACCGCGAGATCGGCAGCGCGGAAAAGCTCGACGTCCACCGCAAGGGGCTGTTGCATCGCGCGTTCTCGGTCGTGGTCTGGGATGGCGCGGGCCGCCAGCTTCTGCAGAAGCGCGCGGGGGCGAAGTATCATTCGGGCGGCCTCTGGACCAACACCTGCTGCGGACACCCGCGCCCCGGCGAGCCCGTCGCAGACGCGGCCGCGCGGCGGCTCGAGGAAGAGATGGGCTTCACCTGCCCGCTCGAATGGCTCGGGGTCGTGGAGTACCGTGCCGACGTCGGCAACGATCTCATCGAGCACGAGATCGTGCACGTCTTCCGCGCGTGCTACGACGGCACCGTCGCACCGGATCCCGCCGAGGTCGAAGCCTACAAGTGGTGCGCGCTCCGCAGCATCCAGCGCGACGTCGCCGCAGCCCCCGAGCAGTTCACCGCCTGGTTCCGACGCTACCTCGACGAAAAATGGCCCCTGACGCGGAGATCCGCGGAGAGCG
>DAOMQQ010000318.1:0-2580 GCA_035445405.1 Hyphomicrobium sp. | reverse complement strand
TCGTCTTCTGCTCGATGGAGATGGCGGGCGAGAGGCCGTCGATGTGGTCGACGTCGGGCTTCTGCATCATCTCGAGGAACTGGCGGGCGTAGGCCGAGAGGCTCTCGACGTAGCGGCGCTGGCCTTCGGCGTAGATGGTGTCGAAGGCGAGCGAGGATTTGCCGGAGCCGGAAAGGCCGGTGAACACGACGAGGGCGTCGCGCGGGATTTCGAGGTCGACGTTCTTGAGGTTGTGCTCGCGCGCACCGCGGACGTGGATCGACTTCGTCGGATCGGACATGGGTTGGGACCGGGAGGACTCGGGCCGAGGGCGGCCGGAGGATGGTTTCTTCGGGGACTTGCTCATGCGGGGCGCCTTGCTCATGGGCGATGATCTAGCCCGGAGCTTGGGCGGCGGCAATGCAACCCAACGGCGCGGGCGGAAATAAGGGGGCGGAGGCGATAAATCGGGTGTTCGGGCCGGCAAGACAAGGGCCTGCGGCCTGGGATGCGGGCGTCCGACCGGCGGGCGGTGTCCGAAGCCGTTCTGTAAAGGACTGCGAACCAATCGTTGAATGACCTGGGACAGGCCGAAGGTTTCAGATCTTAAATTTCGCCGGGGCCGGTGCTGATTGTCGGCTCGGGGCAATTCCGTTCTCCGATGCGGCAGTCCGGCGGTGCTGGGGCATCGTGAGGGCGGGCCTCTGAACGGCCGGTCGATCTTGCTCACAAACAGCCTTGCGGCCGCGAAGCCGAGCGGCCGTGATCGTTAGAGACGCTCAACGGCTTGATCACGCAGGATCGCCGACACGGTTCTTTTCGAAATCCATTGATTCCGCACGGCCTTGGACCTATGAGCCAAGGGTGTCAGCCAATTGGAGTGGGTGTTACGGAGTATCCTTTGGACGGCCGACCTTCGTTTCTCATCGGCGGGGGACGCGCTGCGGACACCATTGAAGCGATCGATTGGGCGAACACACCGCTTGGCCCGATCGGCCAATGGCCGCAATCGCTCAAAACCGCGCTCAGCATGATGCTGCTGTCGAGCTTCCCCAAGGCGATCGCCTGGGGCCCAGAGCTCATCACGTTTCACAACGACGCGTTCAAGCCCATCCTGGGCGACAAGCCGCCCGCCATCGGGCGTCCGTTCAGCGACGTTTGGAGCGAGGTCTGGCCCGAGATCAAGCCGATGATGGACAAGGCGTTCGCGGGGGAAGCGACCTTCATCGAAAACTTCAAGCTCACGGTCGATCGGCACGGCTATCCGGAGGATGCGTACTTCACGTTCTGCTACAGCCCCATCCGCATCGAGAACGGCGAGGTGGGCGGCATGATGGATACGGTGATCGAAACGACGGAAGCGGTGGTGGCGCAGCACCGGCTCGCCGTGACGAATGCGGAGCTGTCTCATCGGATGCGCAACGCGCTCACGATGGTGGGCGCGATCGCGATCATGTCGCTGCGGCACGCGACGGGATTGGACGAGGCGCGCCAGCAGCTTTCGCAGCGACTTGCCGCGCTGGGACGAACGCAATCGTTTCTGTCGGCCGATGCGGCGGGGGACGCGCATATTTCAGAGCTGATCAAAGAGGCGTTCTCCGCGCATCCGAACTTGCGCCAGAAGATCGAGGTGGATGGCGCGGATTTTCGTCTGGTTTCCAGCCAGGCGCTCGCCCTGTCGCTCGCGCTCAACGAGCTGATCACGAATTCGATCAAGTACGGTGCGCTCTCGAAGCCCGAAGGCCGGATCGACATCCGATGGGATTGCACGGGGTTTCGTTTCCTATGGCGCGAAGCGGGCGTCGGCGTGGGGGAGGCCCCATCGCGCGAAGGGTTCGGCACCAAGGTTCTGATGCAGTTCGTGCCGGCGTCGTTCAGTGGGCACGCCCGGATGCTCTATGGAAGCGACGGATTGATTTACGAACTCGAAGCGCCGGCCGCGGCGGTCAATTGCTAGAGCGTGATCATTTTCGATTGAATCGGGATCACGCTCTATCTCTTTGGTGAGACCGATGATTCACGCTTCAGGCTGATAGGGCCTGAAGCGATCATGGTCTAGGGTTGCGCGGTCTCGCATGGGGGCCCCGTGTGTTGCGGGGCCTGCGGATGATTGCGTAGGTGTCGGGTTGCTCTTGACAGATCGCGCGGCGAGACCAAATCTGATAGGTGATGGCTGTCGCTGTTCCGTGGCCTCCCTGAGGGCGGAGTTGGAAACAACGCCGTTCGCGTGGCCCGCAGCACCCCCGGTTGTGAGGACGGCCGTCTTTGTCGCGGTGTTCGGTCTCGTCGCCTGATCAGCGCTCGTACACTGGATACGCGGCTTCGGATCAATAGCGAATGGAGGGAGCATGACGCCACCCGGTTGTCGAATGGGACCTCACGCTGAGGCGGGGTCCAGCCTTGGATAACGAGAGCTGCTGCAGCAAAGCTCCGCGTATCTCAGGTCTTTCGAAACACAGCATCGCAACCCTTCATGCGAGGGCGGAGGAGCGGCCAAGATCTGGGCCATACTCCAGAGCCTTGCCTTACAAGTCCGGCTTGGCTGGACAGGTTACCGAAGACAGAGAGCCCCACTCGGCGTGAAGCGCGAGGGGGCTCATT
>DAOMQQ010000317.1:0-2583 GCA_035445405.1 Hyphomicrobium sp. | reverse complement strand
GGGCAGAGGAGGGGGCGCTCCAGGCTTTATTCCATCAGCAACTCTTGGAGTGCCGTTACGATGACCAAGCGCATCCGCGCCAAGCATAAGATCGACCGCCGCCTCACCGAAAACATCTGGGGCCGGCCGAAGAGCCCGCTCAACAAGCGCCAGAGCCGCCCCGGCCAGCACGGCGAGCGCCGCGTTTCCAAGCTTTCCGACTTCGGCCAGCAGCTTCGCGCCAAGCAGAAGCTCAAGGGCTACTACGCGAACCTTTCCGAGCGCCAGTTCCATCGCCTCTACGTCGAATCGAGCCGCGCCAAGGGCTCGACCTCCGAGCATCTGATCGGTCTCCTCGAACGCCGTCTCGACGCCATCGTCTACCGCTCGAAGTTCGTGCCGACCGTGTTTGCCGCGCGCCAGTTCGTGTCGCACGGCCACGTGACGGTGAACGGCCAGCGCGTGACGGTTCCGAGCTATCGCGTTCGCATCGGCGACGTGGTCGAGGTGAAGGAGAAGTCGCGTCAGCTTCCGCTTGTTCTCGAAGCCATCAAGAGCTCCGAGCGCGACATCCCGGACTATATCGAAGTGGACCAGAACAAGCTGACGGCGAAGCTTTCACGCGTCCCGGTTCTCTCCGACGTGCCCTACCCGGTCACGATGGAGCCGAACCTCGTGGTCGAGTTCTACTCGCGCTAATCCGCGTTCCACCGTCGAAATGTCGAAATTCCGAAAGGCCGGCTCTCTCGCGAGCCGGCCTTTTGTCTTTGCGGCGCGTCCGTCTCTCGTTCGAGCCCCGAAATTCTTGCCGCGGAATGGGGCGAATCCGAGGGCGGTGAGGCTTCGCCGGGTCGCGTGCGGTCGTGCCTACCGAATGGGGCCGCTGATGACGGTCAGCTTGATTTTGGCGACGCCCTTCTTCTTGAAACCCAACTCTTCCGCGGCGGCGCGCGAGACGTCGAGCAGGCGGCCCTTGCGGTAGGGCCCCGAATTGTTCACGCGCACGAGGAGTTTCGTGCCGTTCTTCTCAAGCAGCAGGATGGTGCCGTTCGGATAGACGGGGCTCGCCGCGTTGTCCGGCAGGTCGGGCCGGTGCTCCTCGCCGGAGGAGAGGCGCGTGCAGGGATTGTGTTTGTCGACCTTGCAGTCGTCGTAATAGGACGAGACGACCTCTTCCTCGTGGCCGATCAGCTTTTCCATCTCGTCGAGAGTTTTCACGCGGTGGCACACCTTGTTGTAGCAATAGGTCTTGCCCGGCGTTTTGGCCTCGGCGGTCTCTGCGCCGAGAACGGAAGCCGCGCCCGCCAGCATCGCCACGGCGAAAAAGGCGCGCCAAGGTGCGTGCGTCATCCGGCTTCTCCCCCCAATTCTCTCCCTGAGAAGGCGGAACCAAACGCGTGATTCTGAGCCGAAGTATGGCCGTAGTTTTGAAGTCCACGGATTTGATGAGGCTTCGATCTGTGCCATCCCGCGCGACGCCTCCGATGGAACGACCGGGCGGGCTTCGTTCGTCACTCCGACGCGAAAACGCACATGCAGCCTCGTGGGTCCGGTCCGAGCCGGATCTCGCAGCGGGCCAGCGTAGGGCCTTTTAGGCCGGGCGATGCCTGCGTGCAGGGTTCGTCGGCAACGTGACGACGGGGGCGGGATCGTCCGCCGCGGCCGTCTGTTTCGCCGGAGGCCCCGTTTCGTTTTTCTTCTCCGCGGGCTCGTGCGTCCGCCGCGCGGCGGGCACCGTGTTCGCCCAGCCGTAAGCCAGCATGGTGATGATGGCGGATGCGGCGAAGAAGTAGACGCCCGCCAGGACGGTGGCTTCCGTATAGCCCGACGAGTTCACGTAGAAGATGAGCAGCGCCAGCACCATCACGTCCGTCATGGAATAGCGGCCGAGCCATTCCATCGTCGCGATCGACCTCTTGCGGAACTCGGGCGGGATGTCGGGCGAGGTGACGAGCGTCAGGAGATAGAACAGCTTGAGGAACGGGAAGAAGATCGAGAACAGGAACAGCACGACGGTGAGGAAGTACTCTTCGTTCTCGAACAGCGCCCAGATGATGGTCGCGATCGAATGCTCGTTGGTCCACACGTAGATGGTCGTGAAGCGGATGACGGGCAGGATGACGCCGAGCGCGAAGAACACCGTCGCGACGATGATCAGGAACGACAGCACGAAGTTGCGGAACGGCGAGATGTGCCGCGCCATCAGCGTTTGCGTGGTGGGCTCCTGAGGCGCCGGGCGCGCGGTGAGGCCCTCGTTGCGCAGCCATGCGTAGGAGAGGATCATCAGCACGACGGCGGCCGTGAAGTAATAGACGCCCGAGAGGCTCGCCGCGTCGTAAACGCCCTGCGCCTTGATGAAGAAGATCGTGAGTGCGAGCACCAGGACATCGTGCATCGACCATTTGCCGAGCCATTCGAGCGCTTTGAGGCGCGTGTGCTGGCGGGTCAGCTCCACGGCTGGGAGGGTCGAGAGCAGCAGCAAGTAGAGCAGCTTCAAGACCGGCAGCACGATCGAGAACACGAACACGGTGAGGCCGAGGAACGTCTGGCCGTCGCGGATCAGCACCTCGACGGTCGACAGCAGCGAGTGCTCGGTGGTCCAGA
>DAOMQQ010000316.1:0-2587 GCA_035445405.1 Hyphomicrobium sp. | reverse complement strand
CGCCGTCCACCGTCACGCGCATGTTCTTGGCCTTCTTCTGCACCAGCGTCTGGGTGGCGAGCACATGCTCCACCTCGCTCGTGCCGATGCCGTGCGCCAACGCCCCGAACGCGCCGTGCGTCGAGGTGTGGCTGTCGCCGCAAACGATGGTCGTGCCCGGCAGCGTGAAGCCCTGCTCGGGACCGACGACGTGGACGATCCCCTGCCGCTTGTCGAGTTCGTTGAAATACTCGACGCCGAAGTCGCGCGCGTTCTGCGCCAGCGTCTCGACCTGAATGCGGCTGTCATCGTCCTGGATGCCCCGCGAGCGGTCGGTCGTCGGCACGTTGTGATCGACGACAGCCAGCGTCTTCTCGGGCGCGCGCACCTTGCGGCCGCTCATCCTGAGCCCCTCGAACGCCTGCGGGCTCGTCACCTCATGGACGAGGTGGCGATCGATGTAGAGAAGACAGGTGCCGTCCGGCTGCCGGTCGATGACGTGGTCGTCGAAAATCTTGTCGTAGAGCGTCTTGGCCATGGGTGTCGGGCTCGGAAATTGGGGAATTCCCCATCAGATAGCGTTTCGGAGGGCGCGTTGCAAATCAGCCGCCCTTGGGAGATCGATAAGCCGCAAAAAGGCCGGACCCGGAGAGAAAAGCCGAAGGTCCAGCCCAAGGTGCACCGCTATCGGGCGCCCTCGGGTGGTGGCAATCAAACCCGGAAACGCCCGCATCGGATACCTGAATATACGCATCGGACGGCCCGTCGGATCAGTCAGCCGAATGCGCTGGTAGTCCTCCGGAGGGAGCCACGCAGCCAAACGCCGCCACCCGGGAGGTTCACTCCCGCCAATGGCGCGCCTTGGCAACCAGGAAATCCCTCAGCACCTGCACCTTCTTGGAGCCCTTGAGCTCCTCCGGATAGACGTAGAGAACGGGCAGGCTCGGCAGATCGCTCTCGATCTTCTGCAGGACCGGAATGAGATCGGCATCCTGCTCGCTCATGTAGTCGGGGATCATCCCGATGCCGATGCCCGCAAGAACCGCATGCTGGATCGCGACCACGCTGTTGGAGCGGAACGCCGGAAGCCTCGGCTCCTGTCCGTCGCGCCCGGCTTTTTCGAGCCACGTGATGGCCGGCAGCAACTGCTGCGGAATGCCGTTGTAGGACAGGATGCGATGCCCGCCCCCGTCGAGGTCCTCAAACGTTTCGGGCACGCCGAACCGGCGCGTGTATTTGGTGGACGCCATCGGCCGCACCTTGGCGGTGAACAACGGCCGGCGAATGAGATCGGCATGCTCCGGCTCGCGCGTCCAGATCGCGACGTCCGCTTCCCGCATCGCGATATCCACCTGATCGTCGTCGAGCAGGAGATCGATGCGGATGTCGGGATAGAGGTCCATGAACTCCCTGAGCCGCTGCCCGATCCAGACGGTGCCGAGGCCGACGGGCGCGGCGACCGTCAGCACGCCCGAGGGTTTGCTGGTCGAATCCGCAAGCAGGGTCTCGGCGGTCTGCAGCTTGCTCATGACCTCGGAGACGGTACGGTAAAGCAACTCGCCCTGCTCGGTGAGCACGAGTCCTCGGGCATGGCGGTGGAACAGCGCCACCTTGAGATCGCGCTCGAGCGCGGACACCTGCCGGCTGACGGCAGACTGGCTCATGTGCAGCGCATCGCCCGCGTGCGTGAAGCTGCCAGCCGCGGCAGCCGCATGAAAAATCCTGAGTTTGTCCCAATCCATGCCCGCATCTCCGGAACCGGCGGAAAGGTGCCGCATGTCCGCGGATCTCCCTGCGCACAGACGATCCGACCACACACTTTAGCCGCCACACGGCGGGCAATTTACGACTATTTGTGATCAAATCCCGCGCGACCGCGAAAAAATTCCGCGACCGCGCCGTTCCACCGCAGGGGCATCCTCCGTTGCCACGGCAGGACCGATTGCCTATAAGTCAGGCAAATGCCGTTCCGCACCGGCGCCCGAACCGCGTTCGGGAACACACGTCCACCCTCGTCCCTTTAAGGGACGCCGCTCCAGAACAAGGTCTCGCCCCATGATCCGGCTTTCATACGTTGCCATCCCGCTCCTCGCCCTCTCCCTCGCGGCGTGCGGCGGCTCGGACCAGCCCACCAAGCAGTGGGAGCTTTCCGGTTTCGAAGGCCCCGAGAGCACGCTTCCCGACACGGAGGCCGACGTAATCTACGTCAGCAACACCGCAGGTTCGCCGATCGCGAGGGCCGGCAAGGGCTTCATCTCGAAGATCTCGCTGGACGGCAAGATGATCACCCAGAAGTGGGTCGAGGGTCTTCATTCGCCGAAGGGGCTCGAACTCGTCGGCAACCGCCTCTATACGGCCGACCTCGACACCCTGATCGAGATCGATACGGCCGATGGGCGGATCACGAATAGGTATCAGGCCCCGGACGCCAAGATTCTGAACGACGTTGCCGCCGACGCCGACGGCAACGTCTACGTGTCTGACTGGGGCGGCAACGCGATCTGGCGTCTGTCCGGCGGCCAGTTCGAGAAGTGGCTCGAAAGCGACAGCCTCAAGAACCCGAACGGCCTTCTCGTGGAAAGCGACCGGCTGGTGGTCGCCGCCTGGG
>DAOMQQ010000315.1:0-2590 GCA_035445405.1 Hyphomicrobium sp. | reverse complement strand
CGATGTCGAAGTCCGGCATCGAGACGCGTTCCGGATTGAGGAAGCGCTCGAACAGCAGACCGAAGCGGAGCGGATCGAGGTCCGTGATCGTGAGCGACCAGGCGACGAGGGAGCCCGCGCCCGAGCCGCGACCCGGGCCGACCGGCACGCCGTTCGCCTTCGACCACTTGATGAAGTCGGCCACGATGAGGAAGTAGCCGGGGAACTTCATGCGGGCGATGACGTCGAGCTCGAAGGCGAGGCGCTTCTCGTAGTCTTCGCGCGTGAAGCCTTCGGCCAGCGGGTTGACCGCCAGGCGGTCCTTCAAGCCCTCCTCGGCCTGGCGCTTCAGCTCGGCGGCCTCTTCGGCCAGCATGTCCTCGTCGCTCATGCCGTCGGTGGCGGCGACGAAGCGCGGCAGGATCGGTTTGCGCTTTAGCGGGCGATAGGCGCAGCGGCGCGCGATCTCGATGGTGTTGTCGAGCGCTTCGGGAAGGCCCGCGAACAAGCGGGCCATGTCGTCGGCGCTTTTGAAATAGTGCTCGGGCGTGACGCGGCGGCGGTCGTCCTCCACAACCATGCGGCCCTGGGCGATGCAGATCAGTGCATCGTGGGCCTCGTAGTCGTCGGGCTTGGCGAAGTAGACCTCGTTGGTGGCGACGAGCGGCAGGCCGAGCTTGTAAGCCAGCGCGATCAGCTCTCGCTCGATCTCCTCTTCCGACTTGAGGCCGTGGCGCTGCAGCTCGACGTAAAGCCGGTCGCCGAAGATGCGATGGAGACGTTCGAGGCGCGTCCGCGCAAGGTCCGACTGGCCTGCGGCGAGCGCGCGTCCAATGGGACCTTCGGGGCCGCCGGTGAGGACGATGAGGCCCGCGTGGTGCTCTTCGAGCGCATCGAAACGAATGTGCGTCGGATCGGCAGGGTCGGGCAGCAGAAACGCCTGGCTCGCGAGCTTGATGAGGTTCGCGTAGCCCGTCTCGCTCGACGCGAGGAGCGCGAGGCCGCCGGCGGGACGCACGGGCGGCGCGTTCTGCCCCAGCCGCGGCATGCCGCTCTGGTCGGTCGCGGCGTCGGCGAAATCCGTGTCGAGGGCGCAGCCGATGATGGGCTGGATGCCGGCCCCCGAAAGCTTCTCCGAAAATTCCAGCGCACCGAAGAGATTGTTGGTGTCGGTCAGGCCGAGCGCGGGCATGCCGGCCTTCTCGGCGAGCTTCGCGAGCGTGCCGATCGGCAGCGCGCCCTCCAGCAGCGAATAGGACGAGTGCACCTTGAGGTGGACGTATTTCGGGAGCGTTGACTGAGTGGTCATCACTGTCCTTCATCGCCGGTGCAAAAAACTTCACGGCCCATGAAGCTCTAGCCCGATTCGGAGCGGCGCCCGGCGGGGCGACAAGCGCGAGTTGTATGATCCCCGCGATCCACAGTCGAGAGATCGGCAACCCTTTGGAATGTCCCGGCTTGCCAGGAACGGGCGGGGCCGGTACCGCTTCTCCGACATGGCAAATGCTCTCACCAATCTGTGGCGGCTCTCGCGGGCGGGCATCGTGCTCGCGCAGCACGGCGTCCGCTTCGTGCCGAAGGGCCAGCCCGTACCCTTGGCGCTCCGCCTGGCGCGGGTCGCGACGCTGCCCATTTCGCTCATCGCTGCGCCGTTCAATCTCGGCAAACCCAAAGAGCGGCGCATCTCGGGCGCGCTCGCGGCGCTCGGCCCCTCCTACATCAAGCTCGGCCAGTTCCTCGCCACGCGCCAGGACGTGATCGGACCGGAGCTTGCGAGCGATCTCAGCCACCTCCAAGACAAGATGCCGCCGTTCAGCATGGCGGAGGCGCGCCGCGCCGTCGAAGACGCGCTCGGCGGCAAGCTCGAAGACCATTTCGTGGAGTTCGGCCCACCCGTCGCCGCGGCATCGATCGCGCAGGTGCACAAGGCCAAGACGCGCGACAAGAACGGCCAGCTCCGCGACGTGGCCGTCAAAATCCTGCGGCCGGACGTCGAGAAGCGCTTCCGCCGCGACCTCGACAGCTATTTCTTCGCCGCGCGCCTGATCGAGCGCTTTCATACGCCGTCGCGCCGGCTCAAGCCCGTTGCCGTGGTCGAGAACCTCGCGCGCACGACCGAGCTCGAAATGGATCTCCGGCTCGAAGGGGCGGCGATTTCCGAGATGGCCGAGAACATCGGCACGGACGCGCGCTTTCGCGTGCCAACCGTCGACTGGAACCGCACGGCACGGCGCGTGCTCGTGACGGACTGGATCGACGGCGTTCCCATCTCCGATCACGCGCGCCTCAAGGCCGAAGGACACGATCTCAAGGCGCTCGGCCTCGTCGTGCTGCGGAGCTTTCTTCGTCATGCGATGCGCGACGGCTTCTTCCACGCCGACATGCATCAGGGGAACCTGTTCGTCGACGCAGCGGGGACCGTCGTCGCGGTGGACTTCGGCATCATGGGGCGGCTCGGGCACAAGGAGCGCCGGTTCCTCGCCGAGATCCTGCACGGGTTGATCACGCGCGACTACCGTCGCGCCGCGGAGGTGCATTTCTGGGCGGGCTATGTGCCGCCGCATCACCCGGTGGACGTGTTCGCGCAGGCGCTGCGCGCCATCGGCGAGCC
>DAOMQQ010000314.1:0-2609 GCA_035445405.1 Hyphomicrobium sp. | reverse complement strand
TGGTCAGCGTCCCCGCCACAATCATCACATCCGACTGGCGCGGCGAGGCGCGCGGCGCGAAACCGAACCGTTCGAGATCGTAGCGCGGCATCGAGGCCTGCATCATCTCGACGGCGCAGCACGCGAGCCCGAACGTCATCCACATCAGCGAGCCGGTGCGCGCCCAGTTGATGAGGTCGTCGGTCGTGGTGACGAGGAAACCCTTGTCGCCGAGCTCGTTCGAGATCTCGGTGAAGAACGGATCCGGCGTCACGATCCCGCGCGCAGCCCCACCGGAACCTTCCTTGGGCCTGTCGAACGCGAACTCAGGAGGAACGATCAATCCCATTCGAGCGCTCCTTTCCGCCATTCGTAGACGAAGCCGATCGTAAGCATGCCGAGAAACACCATCATCGACCAGAAGCCGAAGCTTCCCGTATCCGCGAACGTCACCGCCCACGGAAACAGGAACGCGATTTCGAGATCGAAGATGATGAACAGGATGGCCACGAGATAGAAGCGCACGTCGAACTTCATGCGCGCGTCGTCGAAGGCGTTGAACCCGCACTCGTAGGCGGAAACCTTCTCCGGATCGGGATTGCGAACCGCGACCAGGAACGGCGCCAGCATCAGCGCGCCTCCGATCGCGAGTGCCACGCCGATGAATACGGCGAGCGGCAGATAGTCGGTAATGAGCTGGTCCATCGCGTCCGTCCTCCCGGGGCCTCCCGCCGCCACGCGCGAGAGCCTACCGCGGCGCAAAAATACACTCCTGGTGCTTAACCCACCGGGTCACGCACGTGCAACAGATACTACGCCGGTCTTACACCTGCCCAACGACTCATTCAGCCACCACGACGCGGGACTGAGACAATTCGTTCCGCGCCTATCCCCGCCAGGCGTGGCATTAGCCCGCAGAGGCCTTTTATACCAGCCCCGAGAACGCGAGAGGCGCACCGTCCATGACGGTCAGAGACTTTCCCCGCCCGTCCCCGGCCACCTGGAGCCTGCTCGGCCAGCATCAAGCGTCGGCCGCGGTCCTAGTCTTCGGCCTCGTTCTTTCCGCCTGTTTCGTCGGCATTGCCACCCGGCCCGCGGGTTTCCTCGCCGCCGTATGGCCTGCCAACGCCCTCCTTCTCGGCTTGTTCGTGCGCCATCCGCGCCTTGCAACCCCTGCGGGCTGGGGCGCGGCCCTCGCCGCGTACATCGTGGCCGACATTGCCACCGGAGCCACCCTCCAAAAAACCCTCCTGCTCACCGCCGGCAATCTCGTCGCCGTGTTCACGGGCTATCGCCTCTACGCCCGTCTCGGCGACGACGACCGGCGCCTGAAGCGTCCGTTCTCGGTCCTCTATCTCACCCTCGTCTCGGCGGCGGCCGCTGCTGCGGCCGGCCTCGTCGGCGCCATCGCGAATCCCGTCCTGTTCGGTGGCAGCGTCGTCGAAGGCATTCTGTTCTGGACGGTGACCGAGTTCGTGAACTTCATCGTGCTCCTCCCCGTCGCGCTCACCCTGCCCGCGCCCCGGTGGCCCACTCGCGAGATGTGGCGCGAGCTCGACACCCCGCTCCTGACCTCGCGCGCGTCTCCCGTCCTGGCCCTGATCGCCTCCTGCTTCGCAAGCCACTGGATCGGCGGGCCGGGCGCGATGGCCTTCCCGGTCCCGGCACTCCTTTGGTGCGCACTCGTCCTCAGCGTATCGGGAACCGCGTTGATCACGTTCCTGGTCAGCTCATGGACCCTGATCGGCATTTCCACAGGCGCCATTTCACTCGGCGCGGACGTCGCGGCCTTGACGTCGGTCATGTCGATCCGCATTGGCGTCGCGTTGATGGCGCTCGCGCCTCTCAACGTCGCCGCCGTCATGGCCGCCCGTAAGGATTTCCAGTTCCTGCTCCAGCGCATGGTCACGAACGATCCGATGACGGCAGCCCTTACCCGCCGCGCGTTCGCCATTCGCGCGCGCAACCGCCTTCGCGATCCTTCGGCGCAGCAAACCTCGCTCGCGCTCCTGCTGTTCGACATCGACGGCCTGCGCCACATCAATGCGCAGTATGGGCACGAGACAGGCGATCAGGCGATCAAGTCTCTTGCCCGCGCTGCACGCGCTCATCTTCCCAATGGCGACGATCTCGGGCGCCTCGGAAGCGACGATTTCGCGATCCTTCTGGTGGATTGCAGCCGGGCGGAGGCGGCCGCTTTCGCCGAGCGCATCCGCAAGGACTTCAACGCAGCGCCCATCCTGCTCTCCGACGGGCACCGCGTGCGCGCCACCGCAAGCGTCGGCATCGCTGCGATCGCCGCACAGCCCACCACGGCCGAGCGCCTGCTCAACACCGCCGAAGACGCCCTCCGCCAAGCCAAACGCGACACCCACGTTTAACCGCCGGCGACCCTCCTAGCGCAAAGCACCACGCCCCTTGAGCGATGCTTCCCTCAGCTTGTGTCCGACCGAAACAGCGCGCCAGCGCTCGGGGCGCAAGTGCGCCGGCCATCCACAAAGCAGCACGCCCCTTGAGCGATGCTTCCCTCAGCTTGTGTCCGAAACCAAAACAGCGCGCCAGCGCTCGGGGCGCAACTGCGCCCCCGGCGCAAGTGCGCCGGCCATCCACAAAGCACCACGCCCCTTGAG
>DAOMQQ010000313.1:0-2629 GCA_035445405.1 Hyphomicrobium sp. | reverse complement strand
ATGATGATCGAGAGATAGACGATGTTCATGCCGTAGGCGACCATCGCGCGGCGCAACGGCTCCTCGGGCAGCACGATTTCGATCACGTCGTCGTAGCGGGGGCCGAGGGGGCCGACGACACGGATCACGCGATCGTCGGATGCGAAGTAGATCGCGATGGCGTCGCGGATTTGCGAAAGACGCAGCGACAAGTCTTCGCCCAGGGTCAGATCCGCCTGCTCGCGAAGGTCGAAGTGCTCGTCGATGTGGAGCTCGGCGACGGGCGGAAGAATGAGACGGCGCGCGCCGCCACGGCGGATCGCGACGGCACGAACCAGGGCCGTGCGCGTCAACTCGTTTCGGAGAGCGGGCGGCACGGTGCGGCTCGGCACCGCCTCGGCCGCCAGAGAGGCGACGTAGGCCGCCGTCAGCCGGTCATTGAGCCAGCTGATGCGGTAATTTGCGATGGAGGGCAGGAAGATCAGGATCTCCGCCAGCATGACGAAGACGGCCGTGAGAAACAGCAGCTTGGCCGGCAGGCCGACGCGCAGCCAGCCGCGACGCACCGCGTGGAGACGGGCGCTGAACCACGGCCAGACGCTCGCGCTCCAGGAGCGTTTCTCCACCGGTTCGGCCACGTGCTCGTTCATATCGCGGGGTGCTCACTCCTGGCGTGTCCTCCCTGGCCGGCGCAGGAGATGCAACGTGCATCGGGTTCGCTTTGCTTCGCCTGCTGCCACGCCTTCGCGGGAGAAGGCCTTTCCTGTGATTCTGGCACTTCAGGCGCGGCCTGTCATCCCGTGTGCGCGGGGAGTGTGAACGAAGGTCCGATAAGCTCGGCTAACCGAGCTTCGCAAGAAGATCTATGAGCTTCCGGAGCGTCGGGTTGGACGGCGTTGCGGCATAGGCGCGGTAGGCGGCGCGCCGGCTCGCTTCGCTGCGGGTCGGATAGGGCGCGACCGTGCCGGCGATGGCCTTGATGCCGAGGCGCTGGGACACCGCGAGCGACCACAGGTGGATCAGCTCGCCGGCCTCCGCGCCCACGATGGTCGCACCCAGAACGCGGCCCCGGGGCGTCGTGACGACCTTGACGTGACCGGCCGTTTCCCGTTCGGCCTCGGCTCGGTCGTTCTCGACGAAAGGCCAGCGCAGGACGTTGATCTTGTGGCCGGCTGCGCGGGCTTCCTGCTCGGTAAGGCCGACATGGGCGATTTCCGGCTCGGTGAAGGTCACCCGCGGAATGAGCGCGGGGTCTGCCTTGGCGGGGAGCCAGAACAGGGCCCGGCGCAGGACGATTTCGGCGTGCCACGTGGAGGCGTGCGTCGAGCGCGGGCCGCCGGCCGCAACGTCGCCGATGGCGTAGATGCGTCCGTTCGACGTTCTGAGGCCGCGGTTCACCGCGATGCCCTCGGCGCCGTACTTGATCCCGGCCGCTTCGAGGTTCAGGTCCGAGACGTTGGGGGTGCGACCGGTGGCGAACAGGAGGTGTGACCCGTCGACGGTCGCGGGGCCATCCTCGGTCGCGACGTGAAGCCGGACGAGACCGGCGAGGCGCTCGATGCGTTCGACCTTGACGCTTTCGCGGAGGTCGATGCCCTCGGCGCGAAGCGACTTCAAGGCGATGGCGGCCGCTTCCGGATCTTCCTTCGTGAGTGCGCGGCCTACGTCGAGGACGGTCACGCGGCTTCCGAGCCGTGCGTGCGCCTGGGCCAGCTCGAGCCCCGTGGGCCCTGCGCCCAGGATCACGAGATGGGGGAGCTTGCGATCGTTGTCGAAGATCGTGTCGCTCGTGAAATAGCTGACGGTTTCAAGGCCCGGGATGTCCGGCACCGACGGCGAAGATCCGGTCGCGATCACGAAGCGCCGGGCGGTGATGCGGTAATCTCCGGCGAGGACGGTGCGCTTGTCGAGAAAGCGGGCCGCGCCGAGAATGACCTGGACGCCAAGGCCGGTGAAGCGCTCGACAGAGCTGTTGGGGGCGGTCGCCGAGATCACGCGGCGGACGTAGTGCTGGACGATGCGATGATCGGTTTTCGGATCCACGGATGCGATGCCGAAGTCCGACGCGGTCTGGAATGCGTGGGCGCGCCGGGCGGCGGCCAGCAGGGCCTTGGACGGGATGGAGCCGGCGGCGAGGCTTTCCCCACCCATCCGGTGTTTCTCGACCAGCACGACCTTGCGCCCGAATGCGGCCGCGGTGGCGGCGACGTGAAGCCCCCCTGCGCCGCCGCCGATCACGCAGATGTCGGCGGAGAGCGGCTCGCCGGCAAGAGTGGCGGCGGGAGAGGGGCGCTTGCTCGACAAGGGAGGGGAGGTCGTTTCCGCCATGGGCTTGCTCCGCAGATCTCGGGACCGCTCCGCCGCCAGCCAAAATCGGCTCGCGTCGACGAAACTGAGCGGCAGGAGCATTCCGTGCTCCCCCGGCTCTTTGCAAGCCATTCGATTGACTTACGAACCACTCTCGGCGTTATGGAGAGCGTTTCCGCCGGGCACGGTGGGCCAGGAGGGGCGAGACCGGCGGTTGCGAGCGCAACCCGCCGTTCCAGGCCGCCATCTCGATTGACTTCGAGACCCTTGCAACCTATAAGCCCGTCCATCCCATCATGACTCAGCCCTGGCTGGCGGGTTTTCGCCTCGGCCGGGCTGTTTC
>DAOMQQ010000312.1:0-2651 GCA_035445405.1 Hyphomicrobium sp. | reverse complement strand
CGCGCACGCAGATCCGTGCGCGACTCGTTGCGCGATACGCCTTCGTTGGCTTCGCTGTGGGCGGCGGACAGCAGCGTGCGCACGAGCCCTCGGGGAGCGTCGGTGAGCGCGTCGTTGCCGACGGTGCGCTCGAGGCGCCTCAGCTCACGGCGGAGCTTTGCCAGGCGAACCGCCTTCTCGAAAATGATCGCCCAGCATGTCACGGACAGGACGACCAGGATCACCATCACCGCCTTCACGACAGGGTCGGCGTCGAAGATGAAGTCCCAGATCGACAGACTGTGATGGACGGCCCCGGGGCCAACTTGCTCCACAGTGAATACCCTTTGCTACGCTGCTAGCTACTTCGAAAGTTCGACGTCCGTGAGCGACTTCACCGAGAGGCGGGCGAGGCAATCCTCGATCGCGCTGGCGGGCCCTTTGCACTCCATGACGTCGTTGATCAGGAAGCTGCCGATTTCGTCGCATTTGTTGTCGAGGTCGAACAGCTTGACCGTGCGCTTCTTCGGCTTGAGAGGCGCGAGATCCATTGCGAAACGGCGACCGATGACGCCGTTTTTCTGGAAGAGCACCAGATCGAGCTTCAGGCTTTCGTATTCGGTCGGGCTGTCGTTGTTGACGACCAAGTAGGCGCGGCAACCGCTGCCTTGGCCTTCGAGCTTGTTGAGTTCGACGGACAGGCCGGAGTCCTGAGCCACGGCCGGAAGACCGCCGAGGGAAAGGGTGGCAAGAGCGAACAGGCCGAGGGCGCTGCCTCTGGTGCGGGTGAGCAGGGTCAAAAAAACCTCCTAGACTTGCAGAGTTCTGGCTTGTCGGCTTGCTTGGTTTGCCCGTTTGCCACGCTGATCGGGGCGCGCTGCAAGCTCTTTTGTCGTTCCATTATAACCTGACACCGCAACTCCGTCCCGCCGCAGTTCGCGCTGTGTCAGAGCCCTGAGGTCCCCCGTCTAGGCCGTTGGCATTGTGTCGGTTTGACGCAGAGAGCCGCTGGTCAATATCCCAACATCGTGGCCGGAATCAACCGATCGAATTTCGATTGCCTCGCTTCGGTGACATGCGGCGTCCGCCGATCCGTCCCCGTGAGGCGGAGCGCCTTGCCGGATGCAGGGGGTCGCCGGGAAAAAGTCCCTGCGACGTTGCGGACGCCAACGTGAAAATCAAACCTCGTGGTGAGGACAAGATCTCTCCACTGCGCAGGCGGCGGCGGCAGACGTCCGCGTGGGCTATATCATTGAAATCCCAGCATTTTATGCGATATGCCAATGTCTTTTGTGCGCACGCTCGCAGCTCATGCCCGTTTGGTGGGCAGGTTTGGCCATCTTCTATCGAAATGGGCATCCGTATGAACCCGGATGGTGTGATGCGGAAGAGCAACACCTGATGTGGTTTCGTCTTTCCCGTGTTGGATCGGGAATTTGTGCCTGTTGTCGCGGCCTTCTCTCTCAGACATTGCTAATTTTGACCTAAACGTGGCGAACCGGACGGAATTAATCTGTCGTGTGTTGCCCTACGGGTTATGCCTGAGGGGAGGTAAGGGTGAACGAATTCACGAAAAAATATGCCGTTGTCGCGGTTGGCCTTGCGGGACTGAGTTCGGCGGCGCTGGCGCAGAACGCTGCGCAGCCAGCCGAAGGGCAGTTGCCTGAGGTGGAGGTCATTCAGCAGAAGGCACCGCCCGCGAAAAAGAAGGCTGCGCCTATCGCGAAAAAGGCATCTCCGCCGGCCGCTGTGCCGACGCCCATGCCGCCTCCTCAGGAGGTGTTCGAGGAGGAAGTGCCCTCGCTTGCCAATTCGCCCTACGGGTCGCCTGCCAGCGGCGGCGCCCAGGCCCGCGCCGAGCGGTCTGCACAGACCCCCATCAACCCGTCGCAAATCATCCCGCAAAATCTGGATGGTTTTTCCGCAGCGGCGACGAACGTCACTTCGGAGGCGCTGCAAGAGCGCCAGCCGCGCAACATCAACGAGGCGCTGACGCGGGTGCCGGGCGTGATCGTCATCAACGACGACGCCAATGCGCATCACGGCGGCATCGCGGTCCGCGGCTCGCCGCCGCGGCGTTCACGCAAGATGCTCGTCATGGAAGACGGGCACACTGTCAACCTCGCGCTGTGGCTCGATCCGTCCGTTCACTACTGGGCGCCGGTCGACCGTCTGGAGAGCATCGAGGTTCTGCGCGGCACCGTCATCACTCACGGGCCGAACAACAACTTCGGCGTGATCAACGCGCGCAATCTTTCTCCCTTCGGCCCGAACGAGACGGTCATCAGCTCGTCGATCGGATTTACGAAGACCAAGCGCGGCAGTTTCAGACCCATCGACGAGGTTGAGATCGACGACGGGGATGTCGAAATCGACTTCGACGATCCCGTCTCCCGCAAATCCAGAACCGACGTTTCGGCCCGCTGGCATGTCCACACGCGCCAAAGCTTCGACAATGTCGGTGTCGTCGCCTCCTACACGGGTGCGGATGTCCAGGGTGCATGGGATACGGAGCGGCTGAGGTTCAACGACTTCTACGGTGCCATCGGCTGGAAGGGCAGCAGCTCCGACCTCGTCGTGTCCTCCATGTACGCCCGCCAGCGCGACGACTACGACGAGCAGAACTTCCTCGGCGGTTTCGAGGTCGAGGGTGCGGCCAACGAGGCCGAGGC
>DAOMQQ010000311.1:0-2698 GCA_035445405.1 Hyphomicrobium sp. | reverse complement strand
AGACCGACGTTCGTCAACCGTATCACGGTGCGTGCGCTCCGGGAGGTAGCATTGCGAGATAGCTTCGCGTGTTCGCCTATATGCGGGAAGCCGAGGGAGGTATCAATCGGTTACGAATATGGCGGCGGCATGTACAATGGTCTTTGGACACGCATTCGCGGCAGGCGCGCCCCGTCCATCTTGCGCCGAAGCCGGATAGACCGATACCCTGGAGACAGTCGCCGGTCCCGACACGCGTCGCCCCGGGAGCCAAAGGCCCGGATGCCGCGCCTAATCGTCGGTCTCGGATAAGAAACAGCGGCTAAACGTATGATTTGGAGCGCGATTCGGCTCGATGGATATCGAAGCCCGATACGCGAAGAACGCGTGGCAAGGAAGCGAGAATGACGGATCTGACATCCGGCAGGGCCCTGGGGCTCGAGGTGATCTATTCGGCGGAAAGCATCGCGGAGCGCCTTGAGGTGCTGGCCAAGGAGATCGCGGGCCTGAAACTCGAGCGACCCATGGTGGTGGCCGTCCTGAAGGGCAGCTTCGTGTTCGCCGCCGATCTCATCCGCGCGCTCCACCGCGCCGGCCTGGAGCCCGAGGTCGATTTCCTCACGCTGTCGAGCTACCGCAAGAGCCGCACGTCGTCGGGCAAGGTCGAGATCCTGCGCGACCTCGATCTCGGCGTGGAGGGACGCAACGTCATTCTCGTGGACGACGTTCTCGATTCCGGCCGCACGCTGGTGTTCGCCAAGGATCTGATCTCCGCGCGCGGCGCCCAGCGCATTCTCACGTGCGTGTTGATCAACAAGATCGTGCCGCGCGCCGTCGACGTGGTGGCCGATTTCAGCGCCTTTGACGGCAACGAGGAATTCGTCGTGGGCTACGGCATGGACGTGGCCCACCGCTACCGGGAGCTTCCGTTCGTGGGGCGTATGGTGGCCAAGGAAACGTAGCGCCCCTGGATCGGGGGCCATTGGAATTGGGGGGCGGACGATGGCACGCATTCTGCTGGCCGACGACGACAAGGCGACCCGCGATCTCGTCAAGCGCGCCCTCGAGGCGGACGGCCATCACGTCGAATTGACCCAGGACGGGAGCGAGGCGCTGGAGCGGCTCAAAACTGCGCCGGAGACGCTCGACCTTCTGGTATCCGACGTCCACATGCCCGGCATCGACGGCATAGAGCTCGCAAAACGCGCCATCGCCGCGGCGCCCACCATGCGGCTTCTTTTGATGTCCGGCTTTGCCGAGGAACTGGAGCGGGCCCACGCGCTGCCGTCCGACAAGCTCGCGGTGATCATCAAGCCCTTCACGCTGGAGCAGATCCGCCAGGCCGTCCGCACGCTGCTCGGCTGACCGCCCCTGTCATCCCGGCCGAGCGGAGCGCAGCGACGCGAAGAGCCGGGACCCAGCAGAAGACTCGTCGAAGACGCGATATATTTCGCGATGGAAGCTTTTCCTGGGTCCCGGCTCGGCGCTCGGCACTAGCCTCGCTTGGCCGGGATGACAGGGAGCGATGCGTCTCGCGCCACAGCGGCGCCCCGTGGCCGTTACAGCGCGTCCTTGCGCTGCTGGATCATCATGTAGGTGTCCATCGTCTGCTCGGAGAGCTGGAACCAGAGATAATCCTCGGCGCGGACGGCGGTCATGGCCTCATAGATTGTCTTGAAGTTGGCGTTGCTCGCCGTCAGCTCCGCATAGGCATCGTTGGACGCCTTGAAGCAGGCATCGAGCACCTCCTCCGAGAACGGCCGCAGCACCGCGCCCGCCCGCGCGAGGCGGCGGAGCGCGCCCGGATTTTGCATGTCGTAGCGCGCCATCATCGTCGTGTCGGCAGTCTTCGCCGCCGCGCGGATGATGGCCTGATACGCCTTTGGCAGGCTGTTCCACTTTTCGAGGTTGATGAAGAAGTGCAGCATCGCCTGACCTTCCCACCAACCGGGATAGTAGTAGTAGCGCGCGACCCGATGGAACCCGAGCTTCTCGTCGTCGTAGGGCCCGACCCACTCCGCGGCATCGATGGTGCCCTTTTCGAGCGCCGGATAGATGTCCCCACCCGCGATCTGCTGCGGCACCGCGCCGAGGCGGGACATGATCGCGCCGCCGAACCCGCCGATGCGGATCTTGAGCCCTTTCCAATCTTCGGCCGCGTTGATCTCGCGCCGGAACCAGCCGCCCATCTGCGCGCCCGTATTGCCGCCGGGCAGGGCGTAAATGTTGTAGCTCGCGTAAAACGTATTCGCGAGGTCGATGCCGCCGCCGTCGTACATCCATGCGTTCTGCATCCGGCAATTGAGCCCGAACGGGATGCATGTCGGGATCGCGAACGTCGGATCCTTGCCCCAGTAGTAGTAGGAGGCGGTGTGCGCCATCTCGACGGTGCCGTCCGTCACCGCGTCCGCCGCCTGCAGGCCGCCGACGAGTTCACCGCCCGCGAACACCTGGATCTGGAACCGCCCGTCGGTCATCTCGCTGACGACGCGCGCGAACGTTTCGGCCGCGCCGTAGATGGTGTCGAGCGATTTCGGAAAGCTCGACGTCATCCGCCAGGACAGGTTCGGCATCGCCTCGTGCACGGCCGGCGCCGTGGGTTGATCGCAGGCGGCCACCGCCGTCGCGGCGCCGCCTGCTCCCGCGACTTTCAGAAACTTCCGGCGATCGAGCGTCGTCATCAGGGTCCCCCGGTTCGTATCGGCGCGGACTATAACCA
>DAOMQQ010000310.1:0-2704 GCA_035445405.1 Hyphomicrobium sp. | reverse complement strand
CGATCTGCTCGTTGATGTCGGCTTCTTTCTCGATGTAGGTGTCCGTGCGCGGGACATAGGCCTCCGGCTGATAGTAGTCGTAGTAGGAGACGAAGTACTCGACGGCGTTGTCCGGGAAGAAGCTCTTCATCTCGCCGTAGAGCTGGGCGGCGAGCGTCTTGTTCGGCGCGAGGATGAGCGCCGGGCGCTGGGTTTCGGCGATCACCTGGGCCATCGTGAACGTCTTGCCGGAACCGGTGACGCCGAGCAGCACCTGCGTCTGCTCGCGCTCGCGCACGCCCTTCACGAGCTCCGTGATGGCGGTCGGCTGATCGCCGCGGGGCTCGAATTCGGACACGAGCTTGAACGCGACGCCGCCCTCGCTTTTTTCCGGCCGCTCGGGACGGTGCGGCATGAACATCGGCATGTTGCCGGAGACGAGCGGGTGCGCGGCGATCATCGGCTGGCGCGCGAGGATCTCCCGGGCGCGGTCCGTGCGCTCGTTGGGCCGCGTCAGGATGGCGTTCAAGCTGTCGCCGAGGCTTTCTCCGGCGGCGGCGCGGGGCGGGCGCGGGCCGCTCTGGCGCAGAGCCGGCAGGTCCGGCTTGGCCTTCGCTTCGGCATCCAGACGGGCCTGCTCGGCGAAGTAGGCGGGTGCGAACTCGCCGAGGGGGCCCGAGGCGGTGAACGCCGTCTGCGGCGCCTCGCCGAAGCCGGGCGTGCCGGCCTGGGTTTCGACCGGCGGGGCGGCGGGCTTGCCGGAGCGTCCGCGCGACGGGCGCGGCGCCTTGGTGCCGACGGGTTTCTTCGGGGGTGATGCCATGGGCGGAATATGGCGTGCCGGACCGGCAGAGGGAAGAGCGGGGGCTTGTGCGCAGGTCTCTCCTCGCCCACCTTAGCGGAAGCAGGAAGAAGCACCCATGTTTCCACGTCTGGCCGTCGCCGCGTCGTATGCCCTTGTCGTCGCCGCTCTTTCGAGCGGGGCCGAAGCCCGGATCACGTGCAAGGGCGGGTTCCAGGCCACGAAAGACGGGGGCTGGATCTCCACGCCGTATTGTAACGACGAGTATCTGGCCGAGGCTGGCCGCAAGCGCGGAATGAAGGTGACGGGAGCGCAGGTGAGGGCGAACTGGGCGCGCAAAGAAGAGGTGTGCCGCTTGCTTGCCGGGACGCCCGTCGCCATGGATTATTGCCCTACAGACGGGGTGCGCGGTCGGGGCCGCTGACGCGACGTTGCGCGCAAGTCACACGCGCGAGATTTGGTGCAAAATTCCGGCGTGCGGGCTCGCATTGCCCTTTGAAAGCCCCGATTCAGATATCATGTTCGGCTTAAAGCCAGAATTTGCGGTGGGTTGGCAATGAAGCAGACGGCGAAACAGGTCATTTTTGCAGCGGCGCTCGGC
Source organism: Hyphomicrobium sp. (assembly GCA_035445405.1). Classification (GTDB taxonomy): domain Bacteria; phylum Pseudomonadota; class Alphaproteobacteria; order Rhizobiales; family Hyphomicrobiaceae; genus Hyphomicrobium_C. The sequence goes on along the minus strand of DAOMQQ010000310.1, from coordinate 1,322 downwards.
GCCATGGTCGGGGTCGCTCCCCATGCGGCGCTTGCCTTCACGGTCGAGAGCCATGGTGCGATCCAGTCCGGCGGCGGTGCGCAGGCAAAGTCCAACGCGGGGCCGGCGACCGGATTTCTCGACATGGATGCCAGCTCTCTGATGCCGCCAGTCGGCGAGTCGCTGTCGGGCAGCAGCTTCGACTTCTCGCCGAGCTCGTTCAACAATGGCTTGGCTGCCCAGCCGACGCGCGGCGGGTCGATCGGTCCGTCCTGGCTCTATCCGCCGGGCCGCTGAGCACCGACACGCAACAGGATAGAGTCATAGAGACTGACGAGGCCGTCCAACTTTTGGGCGGCCTTTCGCGTTTCGGATACGAGGGCCCGTGAACGCCTGCGCGAACGCGGGTCCGGCTGTCGCCAGCCGCGTTGCGCGGCGCGGGGATTTGGCTAAAGTTTCTCGGCGCACCGGTGATTTGCGCGCAAGGAGATGTCGATGGCTGTCACTCGAACCGCACTCGTGTCGGGCGCGAACAGGGGGATCGGGTTCGAGATCGTGCGGCAGCTCGCCCGGCTCGGCGTGTTGGCGGTGATCGGGGCGCGCGATCCGCAGGATGGCGCCAAGGCCGCCGAAAAGCTGCAGTCCGAGGGGCTCGAGGTCCCGGTCGTGGCGCTCGACGTCGATCGCGAGGAGAGTGCGGCCGAGGCCGTGGCCGAGGTGAAGCGCCTCTACGGACGCCTCGACATCCTGGTCAACAACGCGGCGATCCTCGTCGACGAGCCGGGCGGCTTCAACGCCAGCTTTTTCGATCTCAAGTCGGACACCGTGCGGCGCACGATGGAGACCAATCTGCTCGGGCCGATCCGGCTGATCCAGGCGGCCCTCCCGCTGATGCGCGAGCAGGGCTACGGGCGAATTGTCAACGTGTCGTCCATCGCGGGGCAGCTCACGGAGATGGGCAGTGGGTATCCGGCCTATCGCATGTCCAAGGCCGCGCTCAACGCGCTGACGCGGCTCGCGGCGGCCGAGATCGGCCCGGGCGATATCAAGGTGAACGCGATGTGTCCAGGCTGGGTCAGGACCGACATGGGTGGGGCCAACGCGGAGCGCTCGGTCGAGGAAGGCGCGGATACCGCCGTGTGGCTCGCCACCCTGCCGGAGGACGGTCCGACGGGCGGGTTCTTCCGGGACCGCAAACCGCTTGCGTGGTGACGAGGGGCGCGGGCGCGCGAAGCGCTTAGAGCGTGATCATTTTCGATTGAACCGGGATCACGCTCTATCTCTTTGGTGAGACCGAATGATTCACGCTTCAGGCTGATAGGGCCTGAAGCGATCATGGTCTA
>DAOMQQ010000309.1:0-2716 GCA_035445405.1 Hyphomicrobium sp. | reverse complement strand
CAGATGAGCCCGCACGACGTGTCCGACTACGACGGCGTGAACGAGAACATCCTCGTCGACATCGAGTGGAACGGCAAAGAGCGCAAAGTTCTCGCCCATCCCGACCGCAACGGACATTTCTATGTGATCGACCGCGAGACGGGCGAGGTTCTCTCCGCCGAGCCGTTCCACGCCGTCAACAGCTCGCACGGCGTCGATCTCAAGACTGGTGCCCTGATCTACAACACCGACAAGCGGCCGGAGACCGGCAAGAAGGTCACGGACATCTGCCCCGCGCCGCCCGGCGCGAAGGATTGGCAGCCCGCCGCGTTTTCGCACGACACAGGCCTGTTCTATATCCCGCACAACAACCTCTGCATGGATCTCGTGGAGCAGGAGGTCGGCTACATCGCGGGCACGCCTTACGTCGGCGCCGACGTGTGGATGAAGCCGGGTCCCGGCGGACATCGCGGCGAGTTCAGCGCTTGGGACATGGTGGCCGGCGCCGAAGTCTGGACCATCAACGAGCGTTTCCCGGTGTGGAGCGGCGCACTCGCGACCGCCGGCAATCTCGTCTTCTACGGCACGATGGAGGGCTGGTTCCGCGCCATCGACGCGACCACGGGCGAAGAGCTCTGGCGCTTCAGAACCGGCTCCGGGATCATCGGGCAGCCAACCACGTGGCAGGGCCCCGACGGCAAGCAGTACGTGTCCGTCCTGTCGGGCGTCGGCGGATGGGCGGGCGCGATCGTCTCGGGCAATATCGACGCCCGCGACGGCACCGCCGCGCTCGGCTTCGTCAACGCCATGAAAGATCTCCCGGACTACACGACCGCAGGAGGTGCGCTTTATGTCTTTAGCTTGCCGTAGCTGGCTTCTTATCCTTGCCGCGGTGCCGCTCGCGGGAGCAAGCGCCGCGGATGCGCGCGAGCTTCGCGTCTGCGCAGATCCCGACAACATGCCGTTCTCGCATCAGTCCGGTGAGGGTTTCGAGAACAAGGTGATGGCGTTGGTCGGGCGCGAGATAGGCGTCGAGGTGACGTTCGTGTGGGCGCCACAGTGGCGCGGCTTCGTGCGGAAGACCCTGCGTGCCAAGGCCTGCGACGTGATCCCGGGTATTCCGGCCGGCATCGACCGCGCGCGGACCACGCGTCCCTATTACACGTCGAGCTACGTCTTCGTGACACGCCGCGGCCGCGCGCCGATCCGCTCGTTCGCGGATCTCAGCAAGGGCATGGCGATCGGCGTCCAGTTGATCGGCGACGACGGCGTCAATTCTCCGCCGGTCGAGGAGTTGGCGGCGCGCGGCTACACGTCCGAGCTCAAAGGCTACATGGCGTGGGGGCGCGTTCCAGACAAAGGGGCCCCGCACGAGCAGATCATGATGGCCGTCGCGGACGGCACGGTGGATGTCGCTGTCGTCTGGGGTCCGCCCGCCGGCTATTTCGCGACGCGCGAGGCGGTGCCGCTCGATGTTCATCCCGTCGATGCGAACGAGAAGACGGTCGTGCCGATGACGTTCGAGATCGGCATGGGCGTGCGCCGAGACGACGAGGACTTGGCGAAGGAGCTGGATGCGGCGCTCGTCAAGCTCGCGCCGGAGATCCGCTCGCTTCTCGACAGCTACGGCCTGCCCCAGCCGGCGCGAAAGAGCCGTGCGGAACTGGCGCCGTAAAGCGCGTCGATCTTGGCCGAAGGAACCGCGGGGCGAGCCCGAGGGTTGCCATCGCAGGGACGGCCCAGACGTCGCGCGCCACCGATGCCGCCGGAGCGGGCGGTCGAAGCGCCTCGTAGAAGACCATAAGAAGCAAGGAGTGCGTAATATGCGCAAAGCGTTCCTGGTTCTCGCCGCCTCTGTGCTCGCCGCCGGCAGTGCCGCCGCGCAGGAGGTCTATATCGAAGACGGAGCGGATCTCTACGACGATCCGGTTCTTGAGGAGCCGGCCTACGTCGATGAGACGATCATCGAGCGCACTGAGCCGGTGGACGAGGAGCCGCGCGTGCTGGGACCCCGCGTTTACGGCTGGGAGTACGCCGAGCCGCCGACGTCGTGCGGCACCTTCAAATATTGGAACGGCGAATACTGCGCCGACGCGCGCAGCGAGCCGCCCGCCACGGATTGAATGAAAGCTTGAAGGCGCTTTGTGCCTCCGAAAGGCCGCGAGACCTCTCGCGGACTTTCGTTTTCGTACCTTTGCCCGGCGCGCGAGGCGCGTAGGCAAAACTCCCTGGCCGAGTGGAACGAATGGGAAGAAGGGGGCGTTCGTTCAGAGATTTGACGTGTCGATATCGAATGGGATGCTCCGATGAAATTTCCCGCGATCCCGCGGGCTCTCGCAGCCGTCATGCTTCTCGCTGGAAGTCTCGCCGCATGCGGTGAGCAGCCTTCCACGACGGACGCGAGCACGGCGCCGGAGCCCGCCGATGCGGAGCGCGTGCCGGCCATCGCGCAGGTTCCATTCGCGCCGGGCGGTCGCGGACCTGTCCGCGAGCAGAGCGACGCGATGCGCGCCGTCATGGACGATCCGGAACAGATCGCCGCCGGCCGTCAGCTCTATCTCGCAATGAACTGCGTTGGATGCCATTCCCATGGCGGTGGCGGCATGGGACCGGCGCTCATCGACGACGATTGGATCTACGGCGGCGAGATCGAAAACATCGCGGCTACGATCCGCGAAGGACGGCCGAACGGCATGCCGTCCTATCGCGGCTTCCTGCCGGAGGAGCAGATCTGGCA
>DAOMQQ010000308.1:0-2717 GCA_035445405.1 Hyphomicrobium sp. | reverse complement strand
CGGGCGAGGCGACCGAATGGACGGTCCGTCTCACCGATCCCGAAGATAAAGGACAAAGCGGGCAATGAGGCGTGAACGGCGGGTCAAAATCGTTGCGACGCTCGGGCCCGCGTCGTCCTCTCCGGACGTGATCGAGCGCCTGTTTCTTGCGGGTGCGGACGTTTTCCGCGTCAACATGAGCCATACGGATCACGATACGGCGCGCGCGCTCGTGCGCATCATTCGCGACGTCTCGGACAAACATCGCTGCTCGATCGGCGTGCTTTGCGACCTACAGGGTCCCAAGTTCCGGCTCGGCGAATTCACCGATGGCCGCGCCCTCGTCAAAACCGGCGAGCTGTTCCGGTTCGACCAGAGCGGAGCGCCGGGGACGTCCCAGCGCGTCAGCCTGCCTCATGCTCCCATCTTCGATGCCGTGAAGCCGGGAGACGCCCTTCTCATCGACGACGGAAAGCTCCGGATGCGCGTCATCGAAAGCGGCAAGGGCGACATCGTGGCCGAGGTCGTGACGGGCGGTATCATGTCGAACCGCAAGGGTCTCTCCCTGCCCGACACCCTGCTCCCGGTCAGTCCGCTGACGGAGAAGGATCACAAGGATCTCGACCTCGCGCTCAAAGTGGGCGCGGACTGGATCGCGCTCTCGTTCGTGCAGCGCGCCGAGGACGTCATCGAGGCCAAGCGCATCATCGACGGGCGCGCTGCCGTGCTCGCGAAGATCGAAAAGCCGTCCGCGATCGAGGAAATCGACGACATCATCGCCGCCGGCGACGGGTTCATGGTGGCGCGCGGCGATCTCGGCGTGGAGATGCCCGTCGAGCGCGTTCCGGGCCTGCAGAAAAAGATCACACGGAAGGCCCGCAGCGCCGGCAAGCCGATCGTGGTCGCGACGCAGATGCTCGAAAGCATGACCAGCTCGCCGATGCCGACGCGCGCGGAGGTCTCCGACGTCGCGACAGCCGTCTTCGACGGCGCCGACGCGATCATGCTCTCGGGCGAATCGGCGGTCGGACAGTACCCGGTCGAAACCATCCAGATGATGAACCGCATCGCGCGCGAGGTCGAACAGGACCCGAGCTACGACACGCTGGTTCACGCCATCGATCTTCCTCCCGTGCCGACGGGTGCGGACGCCATCGCGGTGGCGGCGCATGCCATCTCGGACACGGTCAAGGTGGCGGCGATCCTCTGCTACACGGCGACGGGCTCCACGGCGCTTCGCGTTGCGCGCGAGCGGCCGAACCTTCCCGTCATCGGGCTCACGCCGATCGCACGGACGGCCCAGCGCCTGACCCTCGTGTGGGGCATCGAGACGGTGTTGACGGGCGATCCCGAAGACCTCGCCGACATGGTGCGCAAGGCGACCCGCATCGCGTCCGAGGGCAACTTCGTGAAGCCTGGACAGGGTGTCGTGATCACGTGCGGCGTGCCGCTCGGATCGCCGGGCGCGACCAACATGATCCGCCTCGCGTTCGTGGACGAGCACGGCCTGCCGGACGGCCACGTTCCGGAATACGTGCCGGTGGGCGGCAAGGTGCCCGTGGACAAGCGTCCGCCGCCGAAGCTCGCGTCGTAGTTTTGGTTTTTTCCGTACGCAAGTTGCGAGAAGCTTCGGATAAGGGGCGGGGTGCCGGTGGATAGCCGGCGCAGTTCATGCGGAGCATGGCTCCGCCATGACCGCCGGGTCGCCTTGCTCCCGGGCTGCTGCGCAGCCGTTTCTTTGGGACGGGAGCGTCGCCGCTTAGTTACTTGCCCCGCTCTTAAATGCCGCGCCCTTCGACTTCCACACGCAGATCGTCGGCGATCTTTTTCGCGCCAGGGGCCATGGGGTGCACCTTGAGCAGGCTCTCGTAGGCTTCGAGGGCAGCTTTCTTCTCGTCGAGATGATGGAGAATGTTGGCGAGACCTTCGATGGCCTTGAAGTGCTGCGGCTCAAGCGCGAGCACGCGGCGGATGTCGCCCAGCGCACGGGTATAGTCGTTTTCCAGGTAGAAGAGATACGCGCGGCGGTTCCAAGCCTCAGCGTAATCCGGTTGCAGCTCTACGGCAGCGTTGAGCAGCTTCATCGCCAGATCGCGCCGCTCGGACTCCGTTGCAGCGGCTGCGCGGGCCATCAACAGATCGGCCGTGGCGCTGCCGGAATGCTGCCAGAGCTGCTCGATGGCGGTGGCGATCTGCGCGCCGGTTTCTTCGTCGGGCGCGGTGGCGAGACGGCCATAGAGCTCTTCCAGCAACTTGGCGCGCTGTTCCGGCCCTGTCGCGGGAGAAGCGGCGGCTTCCTTCTCCTTCTGGGCTTGGGGCGCCTTGGATTGGGAATCGGGCGCGGGCGGCGCTCTAGGCGGGACCGGCGCAATGCGCGGCTCTGGGCGCTGCTCTGGCGCACCCGGAAACGCAGGACCGGATTTGGGACCCGGCGATCCCGGCAAGGGGAGTTCGACCTGAGCGGCGGCAGGTGCGAATGCGAGGGCCAAGATAGTGGCGCTAAGGGCCATGCGGCCCGGCTTGATCGGCTTCATACCGTCAAGATAGGGAGGGCGACGCCGGGCGTCAAAGGGATGCTCTCATCCCCAGAAGGGGAGCGTCCAAGCGAAACCGCCCGCACACCAGGGGTGCCGGGCGGAAACATTCTTGAAATAAGGGGCTGCGCACATCGGCGCGCCCACCGATCAACCCTGACGGGCCTTGAAGCGGCGCTGCGTCTTGTTGATGATGTACAGACG
>DAOMQQ010000307.1:0-2732 GCA_035445405.1 Hyphomicrobium sp. | reverse complement strand
GCCATGCCCATGGCGTGCTGATCACGCGCGAGAGCCCCAACTATCCGGGGATCGCGTAACACCCATCGCTTGAGCCAAAGGACGGATCGGACATGACACAGGTTGCCATTCTCTATCCCGTATTCGTCCAGGTGCTGCTCACTTTCGTGCTGATGAACTGGATGCGTGCCGAGCGGTTCGCGGCGATCCGGCGCGGAGAGGTGACGCTCGAAAACATCGCGTTGCGCGAGGCAAACTGGCCGCCGCGCGCAACGCAGATCGCCAACGCATTTCACAACCAGCTCGAGCTGCCGATCCTGTTCTACGCGCTGGTCGCGTTCCTGATGATCACCACGCAGGTGAACATCTGGTTCCTGGTCCTCGCCTGGGTGTTCGTGCTTGCGCGCGTCGTCCACGCCGTCGTTCACACGACCAGCAACCAAGTACGGCAGCGGTTCGTGACGCATGCGATCGGGGCGGCGGTGCTATTCATCATGTGGATCCTGTTCGCGATCCGCATTCTCTTTTTCTCTCTGGGCGGCGATCGCGCCATCTGACTTCCGCAAAGGATCGAGACCGTGAGACCGGGTGGGCGCATTCAAGCCGCAGCCGAGGTGCTGGAAGATATTCTCGTGCGCCATCAGCCCGCCGCGACGGCTCTTGCGGATTGGGGGAAGCGCCATCGCTTCGCAGGCTCGGGAGACCGGGCCGCAATCGGCACGCTCGTCTACGATGCTCTGCGCCGCCGATTGTCTTTCGCCGCACAGATGGGCAGCGATGCGCCGCGGGCGCTTGCACTCGCGGCCGCTCCGCGTGCGCTTGGGCTCGCCGTCGAGGACGTGGTGGCGCTGGCGGACGGAAGCCCGCACGCGCCTGCGCCGCTTTCCGCCGACGAAGCGCAGCGGCTCGGGGCCGGTGTTCCGCCGGATGCACCGCCTCACGTTGCAGCCGACGTTCCCGAATGGCTGATGCCTTCGTTCGCGCGTGCGTTTGGCGCGCGCGCGGTCATTGAGGGCCACGCAATGGCCGAGCGGGCGCCGGTGGATCTGCGCGCGAATGCGCTCAAGGCGCCGCGCGAAAAGGTGCTCGCCGCGCTGGCGTCACATGGCGCACAGGCAACGGCGATCTCTCCGGTCGGGGTCAGGATCGCGCCGCCGCAGGGGCCGGCGCGCAGTCCGCATGTCGAGGCCGAAGCCGCGCACGGCAAAGGCTGGTTCGAGGTGCAGGACGAGGGGAGCCAGATCGCGGCGCTGCTTACCGGCGCAGGGCCGAAGAAGCAGGTGCTCGATCTCTGTGCCGGCGCCGGCGGCAAGACGCTCGCCATGGCGGCCGCCATGCAGAACAGCGGGCAGATTTATGCCTACGACCGCGACAAGGCACAGCTCCGGCCCATCTTCGACCGCTTGAAACGGGCGGGCGTGCGCAATGCGCAGGTGCTCGACGCCGGGGATCGCCGCGCGCTCGAAGCCTTGGGGCCGCGGTTCGACGTCGTGCTCGTGGATGCGCCCTGCTCGGGGTCCGGGACGTGGCGGCGCAAGCCCGACGCCAAGTGGCGGCTTCGGCCCGAGGCGCTCGCCGCGCGGCGTGAGGAGCAACGCGAGGTGCTCTCGCTGGCGTCGGGTCTCGTGAAGCCCGGCGGACGACTGTGCTACGTCACGTGCTCGGTGCTGCCCGAGGAGAATGTCGATCAGGCCGCCTGGTTCAAGGAAACCTATTCCGGCTTCCTGCCGTTGCCCTACGGCGCGGCGTGGCGGGAGAGCGTGGGCGGTGAGCCGCCGGTTTCCGCCGACGGATCGGACGAGACGCTCCTTCTCACTCCGGCTTCGCATGGGACGGACGGGTTCTTCGTCGCGCTGTTTTCGAAGGCTTCGGAGGGCGGATAGAGGACTCGGGAGAGAGCATTCATGCCGGCGTCGTCGTGGGTTTCACTCATCGTTTTCCTTGGACTGGTGGCCGCGACGTCGGTGACCGGCGCGTCGTTCCGGCCGGGCGCGTGGTACGCATCGCTCGCGAAGCCTTCCTGGACGCCGCCGAACTGGGCGTTTCCCGTCGTCTGGACCATTCTCTACGTGATGATCGCGGTCGCGGGCTGGCTCGTGTACGAGCGGGAAGGCTTCAGCGCCGCTCTCCTCGTCTGGGCCGTCGCGCTCGTCTTGAACGGGCTCTGGTCATACCTGATGTTCGGCCAACGGCAGATCGGGCTCGCCGCGGCCGATCTCACCGCGCTTTGGATCGCGGTGCTCGCGTTCATCATCCTCACGTGGCCGGACAACCGCACAGCGAGCCTGCTGTTCGTGCCCTATCTGGCGTGGATCAGCTACGCAGGGGCGCTCAATCTCGCCCTCCTGCGCATGAACTGACGCCGATCGCGATCCTGGGTCAGGCCGCGGCGTCGGCCTTGGCAGCAGGGGCGGGCTGCCAGGATGCCACGGTCGCCATGTCGGCCTCCACGCTCCAGCGGCCGGCCGGGGCGGTCATCTTCGCCTCGGCGGCCCGGTCGTCGAGGAGCACGTCGAACTCGGCACGCGGGATGGCGCGGAAGCCCATAGCGTCGATGGTGGGCGTGAAATCCTTGCCGTCGTTCGCGAGGAAGCCCCACTTGGCGAGGTGATAGTTCAGCACGGCGAAGCCCATCTTCGATGTGTTGGGCGCGAGGCTGAACTGGGATTCGGTCATGAACACGGGCCCGACCGCGAGGCCGTAGCCGCCGCCGACGAGCTTGCCGTCCGCATCCCAGACCTCGAACGAGTGCG
>DAOMQQ010000306.1:0-2762 GCA_035445405.1 Hyphomicrobium sp. | reverse complement strand
GCCGTCGCGGAGGGAAACCTCCTGACAGAACCCGGCTTACAGGCCGGCTGACCTTTACCCGCTCTCCAAACCGCCTCTCCGGCGACCCGTGTAAATAGCGACTCATCAGCGCAAACGCGCCGCTAAACAAGCGCGCGAGGTGCTTGTGATCGCTCAGAGATTTAAAAACGCGTTTCCCGGCCAACCTTTGGCCGCATTGCGCGTTAACCCACGTCCCTCCACTTCCAAAAAAGAAGGATGATGAGACATGAGATTGATGCTGTCTGCCGTTGCCGCCGCCCTGGTTTTCGGTGCCGCCCCTGCGCTCGCCGATCACGAGCGTCGCGAGGAAACGCGCTCGACCGGCCTCTACGATCGTATCTCGGCGCATTACAGCCAATACGGCAAAGACGTTCGCGAGCGCTTCCGCGACGGACCCTGCACGGTGCGCCGCGAATGGCGCAAGGACGGCGACTACTCCGAGAGCATTCGCTGCCGCCCGCGCCGTTAATTTTGGGGCGACACAAGCTGCGACAAGCTTCGGATCATGGGCCGGGTGCTTCGTGGATAGCCGCGGCATTTGCCGCGGGTCGCGTCCAAGCGAAGCTTGGCTTCGCCAAGACGCTCCCGGGCTGCTGCGCAGCCGTTAGAGCGTGATCATTTTCGATTGAATTCGGGATCACGCTCTATCTCTTTGGTGAGACCGATGATTCACGCTTCAGGCTGATAGGGCCTGAAGCGATCATGGTCTCTTCCGTTAGACCGATGATTCACGTTTCAGGCTGATAGGGCCTGAAACGATCATGGTCTCTTCCGTTAGACCGATGATTCACGTTTCAGGCTGATAGGGCCTGAAACGATCATGGTCTAGCGTCACGGGTGCTGTTCCATTCGCCCAATGGGCGAACGGGCACCCTCCGCGAGGGCAGGCCATCAGGCCCGGTTCGCGCCCAAGCAGATTGGCTCCGCCAAGACGCTCCCGGGCTGCTGCACAGCCGGTGACTTGCGCTCGCCATGCTCTTCGATTTCGGACCGTAGGCCGTTCTCTCAAACGGGCGGGCGGCCCTTGCCGGTCAGCAGCCACTTGGGATCGAACCAGCGGTCAGCCGGGCCGTCATACGGCAGGCGCGTAATGTCCCAGTGCATGATGAAAGGCGCGTAGACGTCCCACACCGGCGGGCCGCCGCCGATAAAAACGACCTGATCCGGATAATCCGCCAACACATCCTCCGGCCGCTCATGTGAGCGGATCGCGCGGAGCGTGCGATCCTTGGCTGCGAATTCGGGCACAGCCGCAATGGTCTTCGGTCCGGCGATGAGGACATGTCCGCGCGTGATCTCGAAGAAGCGCTCCACGTCGGCGCGAAACTCCGGGCGCGGATCGCCCTCCCACGGAAGCTCGCCGTTGAGACCGAGCTGACCGCTCAAACCAATCGCACAGATGCAGCGCACGTCCGCCATTCTTTATCCTCGCGGTCGCCCGCGCTCCTCAACTGCCGATCTCACAACGTTTGCGACAGGTATTCGATCCCGCGCACCGGCTCAAGCCGCTATCGCGCCAGAAATTTTCCGAGCTCGCCGAGCACTGCGTCGGGGCGCTCGTGCTGGGGCAGATGATGGCAGCCCTCAAGGACCTTGAGTGTGGCCGAGGGGAGCGCCGCCGCGAGGCGACGTCCGGCGCGCAGCGGCACGATGGGGTCGTTGCGGCACCATAGAACGAGCACGGGCTGGCGAATGGCGCGATAGCGCTTGGCGACGGCCTCGACGCCCTCCTCCTTCACGATGTCGCGCGCGGTCGCGAGGAAGGCCTGCATGGCATCGGGATCCCGGTAAGGCGCGGCGTAGCCCTCGATCATATCCTCAGTGATGTCGGCTTTTCCGCCCATCGCCTCGCTCAGCAGAATGCGGGCCATCGTCTCCGGCGACAAGGCGGACGCGACCATGTCGGGCAAGGCCGGCATCTTGACCAGATCGAGATGGCGGGCGGTCGAGCGCGGCAGGGCGGGCGCGCCGATGACCACGATCCGGCGGATACGGGCCGTGCCTCGCATGCCATCGGCGAGCGCCGTCCTCAGCGCGACCGTGCCGCCGAAGGAGTGGCCGACGAGCGTCACGCCTTCGAGATCGAGCGCGTGCAGGAACGCCGACAGCAAGGCGGCCTGGTCGTCGGCGCCATAGGCCTCGTCGGCGGGCTTGTCGGACCGGCCGAAGCCTTTGAGATCGAGCGCGACGACGCGATGGCGCTCGGCGAGACGGGGCGCGATCTCGTGCCATGTGAAGGTCGATTCCCCGAGGCCGTGCACCAGCACGACCGGCGGGCCTTCGCCCTGATCCTCGTAGTAAAGCGTCACGGGAGCGCGGTCCGGAACGGCCAAGCTTATCCGCTGGCCCGGGATTTCGGAGGGGGCGGCCGAGAGACGTGCGCCTCCGACCGCAACCAGCGCAGCCAGAAGCGCGAGCGTGAAGGCCAGTCCGATCGTGCCTGAGGCTTCCCCTGCCCGTCGACGCTGCCGCTTTCTCACCTGCCCTCCGTCTCCACGCGTCTCATGCACCCCCCGCTCATATCGTGCGCCGAAGCGGCCAACCACAGTCCCCCTCATCTGCTCCCGTCATCTGCTCACAACGGAGATATTTGCCCGCCCGCACGGACATGGGGACGAACGGCACGTCAGCCCTTGCGAATCCTTAACGATCCATTGACGCCCATAACGAACCATGTCATCCCATGATAGCCCGACCGCACCGGGCACGGGCCCGTGGTCGTGGCGCTGGCTTCGAGAGAG
>DAOMQQ010000305.1:0-2786 GCA_035445405.1 Hyphomicrobium sp. | reverse complement strand
CGAGCTCCGCATTGAGGAAGCCGACGTCGAACGTCGCGTTGTGAATGACGAGCGTGTCGCCGGCGATAAAGTCGAGAAAGTCGCCCGCGACCTCGGCGAACAACGGCTTATCCAGCAGGAACTGGGTCGAGAGCCCATGGACGGCTTCGGCCTCCGCCGGCACCGAGCGTTCGGGATTGATGAATTTATGGAACTCGCGCCCCGTCGGGATGCGGTTCACGATCTCGATGCAGCCGATTTCGATCAGCCGGTCGCCCTTGCGGGGGTCGAGGCCGGTGGTTTCGGTGTCGAGGACGATTTCGCGGAGCATCGTATTCCGGGGCGTGTGTTTCAGGAATCCTGCCAGTTCCGCACATAGGCTTCGGCTGGCGTCGATTTGAGCGAATCGAGGATAGCATCGACCTGCGCTTCGCTGTCGGCGAGACTGCCACCGGTATCCACAACGAAGTCCGCGCGCCGGCGCTTGTCCTCATCCGGCGTCTGGCGCGCGAGCAGACCGTCGAGCTTTTCGGGCGTCATGCCGGGCCGTGCAAGAACGCGGGCGCGTTGGATGTCGGCTGGCGCGGAGACGACAACCACCGCATCGACATGCGCGTTGCGCCCAGTTTCGAACAGCAGCGGAACTTCGAGCACGGCCGCTGCGGCCCGAGCGTCGTGCGCATCTCGGAGAAACCGCTGTTCAGCGGCGCGCACCAGCGGGTGCACGATCGCTTCGAGTTTGCGGAAACGGCCCTCGTCATTATTCAACGCCTGCGCGAGGCGAACCCGATCGACGCGGCCATCCTGCGTCGTTCCTGGAAACGCGGTTTCGACCGCCGCAACTGCCTCGCCCGCATATAGCCGGTGCACTTCGGCATCTGCATCGAACACGGGAATGCCACGCTCGCGAAACATCCCCGCGATCGTCGACTTTCCCATGCCGATGGATCCGGTGAGGCCGACGACGATCATCGTGCACCCTCGATCTCGGCGGCAATCTTGTCGTAGAGCTCGTCCGTCACCTCGGGCCGTACGCCGAACCACTTTTCGAACCCGGGCACCGCCTGGTGCAACAGCATGCCGAGCCCGTCCACCGTGCGCAGACCGTGGCGGCGCGCATCGCGGATCAACGGCGTTTCGAGCGGGACGTAGACGATGTCGGACACGATGCAGTCGGGATGAAAATCCGTGAAATCCATTGCGAGCGTCCCTTCGCCCTTGAGACCGACGGCGGTGGTGTTGACCAGCACGACGCTTTCGGTTGCGGCGCGCGAGCGCTGCTCCCACGGCAAGACCTTGATGCGCGGCCCGAAGTCGGCGGCGAGGGCCTCGGCGCGTTCCGCGGAACGATTGAACACGCGGATTTCGGCCACGCCCGCTTCCAGAAATCCATGCACGATGGCGCGCGCCGCACCGCCGGCTCCGAGAATGGAGACCGGCGCATCGCGGCGGTTCCAGTCTTCGGCCTGTTGCGCGAGATACGTCATGTAGCCGTAGGTATCGGTGTTGGCCGCGCAGAGGCGCCCGTCTTCGAGCCACAGCGTATTCGCGGCGCCGACAGCCGTGGCCGACGCGTCCTTCTCATCTGCGATTCGGAACGCCGCTTCCTTGTGAGGGATGGTCGCGTTGCAGCCTGCGATCCCTGCGCTTGCAAGTCCTCGCAGAAACGTTTCGAGGTCCTCGGGCCGAACCGCTTCTTTCGTGTACGCGCCGTCGATGCGATAGCGATCCAGCCAATAGCCGTGGATCGCGGGAGACCGCGAATGCTCGATCGGCCAACCGATGACACACGCTTGTTTTCTGGCGCGCTTCATACTTCGAGCACTCCTCGCCGAACGAGCTCCGTGACGAGCGGCAGCAACGGCATCCCCAGGATGGTCGCGTGATCGCCGTCGACCGCGGCAAACAGTTGGATGGCGGGGCCTTCGATCTGATAGGCGCCGACGGACGTAAGGACGACATCGCCCACGCGCGCGAGATAGGCATCGAGCGCGGCATCCGAGAACGCGCGCATCGTGAGATGGGCTTCTGCCGCGTCGTGCCAAACCGTTTCGCCGTTCACGGCGAGGGCAACGGCAGAATGAAGCGTGTGCGTTTTCCCGCGTAGCGCCATGAGGGACGCGCGTGCATCGTCCATATCCCGCGGCTTTTCGAACAGACTGCCTTCCAACGAGAGAACCTGGTCGGCGCCGATGACGAGCGCGTCCTTCTGCTGCGCGCTCACGGCCTTGGCCTTTTCCTCGGCGAGCGCAAGGGCGATGCGTGCGTGCGGAACGTCCGGATTGTCGGACAGCAGCCGGTCGCGAATCGTCGCTTCGTCCACGTCCGCCGGCGACACGGTCACGTCGATGCCGGCAGCTTCCAGCATCGTGCGGCGCGTCGCGCTGCCCGAAGCGAGGACAAGGCGCGCCGCGTCACCCATCATGGCCCGGTCCCGCTGCGGTTTCGGTGCCGTCCGGTTCGCCCTGCTGCTCGGCTTCCTTGTCCTGCATCAGGCGAATGATCGTGGCCGCCGTCTCTTCCACGGAGCGGCGCGTGACGTCGATCACGGGCCATCCGTGTTTTGCGCAGAGCTTCCGCGTGATCGCGATCTCGGCTGCGATCCGGCTGCGGTCCACATAGTCGTCGAGGTCCCGGTCGCCGATGAGGAGCGCGCGGTTGCGCCTCACTTCCGCGATTCGGTCCGGGCTTGCGATCAGGCAGGCGACAAACGCAGAATGATCGCCCGCAAGCTCCTCGGGAAACGGCAGGCCGGGCACGATCGGCACGTTGGCCGTCTTGTATCCGCGCTGGGCGAGATAGATGCT
>DAOMQQ010000304.1:0-2824 GCA_035445405.1 Hyphomicrobium sp. | reverse complement strand
GAAGGTCATCCGTCAAAACGCGGGCGACAACGTGCAAGGATAATCGCGGTTACGCCAGTTCCGAAATCGTCCGCTCGCCACGGATCGCCTCAAGCGCAACCTTGGCCTTGAACTCAGCCGTAAATCGTCTGCGTGTCTTCATACCGGATCGTCCTTTTCATCGGGCGATCCACCTTATGCCCCTGTCTCAGAAACCGGCACCACCTCAGTTCACCGAGCTCATGTTCAAAATGTCGGATGCGCTTGGATTTGATTTTGATCGAGTTCAACTAATGCGCGGGGCTTACTACCCACGTGGGCATGGTGAGCTTGAAGAACGACAACGTAAAATCCTAGTACGCTTAGAGCAAATCTTGGAGGGTGAGAGACCGTTACCGATAACTATAGATTCCTCAAGCTCGCTTGAGTTCGCTAAAATTCAAACCCTCCTTACAGCTCGTTAAAGAGTGTTTTCACAGCGTAATCAGCTACCCTCATCTTGCATATGTGGCGCGGTACGCTTTGCAATTGCGCCTACTTCGCCGTTGCTATGGAAAACTGCACTTTTGTCGAATACATCTGAAGCATGACCGCTCACGTCCCTTCAAAAGACGAACGTTTGCATCGCTAAGCCGAGTCCCCCCGCAGCGCCGGCAAGCTCATCCCATGCCGAATTCATCAAATGCCGAGGTGTTTGATAACCACCAGTCCGACGAAGAAGGCAACCAGCAGTAACGCGCCGACTATCACGTAGACGTTCTTGCGGCGTTTGCTCATATTCGGCGCCCCGTTGTATTCTCGCGTCGAGCTGCGCCATTCCCTGAAATCGTTCATTGTTCAAACCTCCGTCGCCGCCGGCCGTAAGCCTCACGCGCAGGAAGCGCTTAACGCACCCTTGCCCGCGCGTCCACACCGGTCTGATCCCATAACCGAAACCCGCCCTCGAACGCATCGGCGTTGTCGCCGCGCCGCGATTTCGGCGGCAGCTTTTCCAGATGCCTGACGTTGCCGCCGCCGATCAGCACCTCGTCCGGTTCGAGCGCGGCCGTAAGGTGCACGACGATGTCGAAGACATGCTTGCGCCATTTCCTGTCGCCGCGGCGTTTCCGCCCGGCCTTCCCGGCGTAATCCTCAAAGGTCTTTCCCTTCCGGTACGTCAGGTGCGCCAATTCCATCGGCTCCGGCTCGCCGTCGACGATCATCGCGGAGCCGAGCCCGGTGCCGAGCCCGAGAAACAGCATCCGCCCGCCGCGATAGCCGCCGAGCGCCTGCATCAGCGCGTCGTTGACGACGCGGGTCGGCTTGCCGAAAGCCTTCTGAAAATCGAAGCCCTTCCATCCCTCGCCGAGATTGACGGGCTCGCGCAGCGGACGATTGCCGCAGACCGGACCGGGATAGCCGATCGAAATCACGTCGAAGGACCAGTCCTTCGCCAGGGCCGCGACCTTGCGCACCATCTGCTCCGCCGTGAGGTCAGGTCCGGATTTGAATTTGCGCGGATCGCGGTCCGTATTGGTCATCATCTTGACATTGGACCCGCCGACGTCGATCGCGAGGATGGTGCGGTTCATCCGGCTGGAGCGTGCTGCCTTCATGGTCGGTCCTCAAAACATCTGATGCGCGGCCAGCGGCGCTTCAAAAGCATCGATCTCAAACGGTAGCGCCTCTCGATTGCTCCCGGCGCTTGCAGGCTTTCAAATTCGGGCCTAACTCTGCCTTGTACTGCTTCTCTCACTATCATGCTCGCTGTTCCGGAGTGCTTCTTGATGACCGACGCCCCCTATGCGCCGCCCAAAGTCTGGACCTTTGATAAGGAGAATGGCGGCAGATTCGCTTCGGTCAACCGGCCGACCGCCGGCGCAACTCACGAAAAGGTGCTGCCCGTCGGCAAGCACCCCTTCCAGCTTTATTCGCGGGGAACGCCGAACGGCCAGAAGGTCACGATCATGTTCGAGGAACTGCTCGCACGCGGCCATGCCGGCGCGGAATATGATGCGTGGCTGATCCAGATCGACGGCGAGCAGTTCGGCTCGGGGTTTGTCGAGGTCAATCCGAACTCGAAGATACCGGCGCTTGTTGATCGTTCGAGACCCGTGCCGTTTCGCGTGTTCGAATCCGGCGCGATCCTCCTGCATCTCGCTGAGAAGTTCCGCGAATTCATCCCGAGGGCGACGGCGGCGCGCGCGGAATGCCTGTCCTGGCTGTTCTGGCAGATGGGGAGCGCGCCCTATCTCGGCGGGGGATTCGGGCATTTCTACAACTATGCGCCGGAGAAGATCGAATATGCCATCAATCGCTTTGCGATGGAAACGAAGCGGCAAATGGATGTGCTCGACCGCCGGCTCAAGGATAATGAATTTCTTGCCGGCGACGAGTACACGATCGCGGACATGGCGGTGTGGCCGTGGTATGGCGGCCTGGCCGAGGGCAGGCTCTACGGCGACAGCGCAACCTTCCTCGACGTCCAGAGCTACAGGAACGTGCAGCGCTGGACGGCGCAGATTGCCGCGCGGCCCGCGGTGAAGCGCGGCCGCATCGTCAACCGCACCTCCGGTGATCCCGCAAGCCAGCTTCACGAGCGCCACGACGCCTCGGATTTCGAGACCCGGACGCAGGACAAGCTGGCGAAGCAGGGTTGACACCCTCCCCCCTCATTAGCGGCCATTCCGGGCTGGAGGCTCATGCAATGCAAGGAAAGGTCATCGTTGTCACCGGAGCTTCCGGCGCGCTGGGCAAGGTGGTCGTGGAAGCCGCCATCACGCGCGGCGCCAGGGTGGCCTGCATCAACCGCGCTGTGGCAAAGGGCGATGCTGCCGCCGACCGGATCGAGTTCGGCGACGTCGAT
>DAOMQQ010000303.1:0-2833 GCA_035445405.1 Hyphomicrobium sp. | reverse complement strand
CGTCCGCAAAGGCGACGATGGACGGCGTCGTGTTCATGCCTTCGGCATTCTCGAGGACCCGGGGCTTGCCCCCGTCCATGACGGCCACGCACGAGTTGGTTGTGCCGAGATCGATACCGATGACTTTAGCCATATCTCCGTAATTCCTCTTCGTTGCGGCAGACCGTCCGGACCCAAGAAAGGCCGGCGTCCAGATTGTCCGTAAACCCCCTGCAACGGGGGCAATGGATACGGTCCCCAATGGAGAACAATTGATGATGGGCGGTTATATAGGGTGGTCTTTTTCGCGCGCAACGGGCGCGGATCACCGCCGCGTGATCAATTTTATGGGGTCCTTGCTTTAACACTTCTCGCGCAGGCCGGGGCAAGCCCTTTGTGCTCGCCGCCGCCCGCCGATCGCTGCCTATACTGCGTGTTTCCTACCGATAAGTAAGGGCCAGGCGGCCCCAGGACGAACCGCCCCCCGGCAAAGGGCGGGGCGTCGTCCTCATTTTCCAAATGGCCCCATCCGCGGCCCCGAGACCACAAGCCGCGCCCGGCGGGAGCCGAAAGCCCGGCTCAAACCGTGTTGTCGTCGCCCGGGGGCGGCTGGGATGAGCTGCCGTCCTCGCCCTCGACCTGGCCCGAAAGCCCCGTTTCGCCCCCGGCCTCCGTGGCAGCAGGCCCGGGCTTCGCGCCCCCCTTGGCCACCACCACCATTGCCGGCCGCAGCACGCGATCGTCGATCACATAGCCCGCCTGATAGACCTCGACGATGGTCCCTGGCGCCACGTCGGGGTTCTGCGCCTCCATCATCGCCTGATGCAGATGCGGGTTGAAGGGCTCACCCTTGGGCACGATCCGCCGGACGCCGTTTTTCTCCAAAACGTTGAGAAACTCGCGCTCGGTCATGCGAACGCCCTCGACGAGGCTGTTCAGCACCGGGTCCTGCTCGGTCGCGCCTGCAGGCACCGCCTGCACGGCGCGCTCGAAGTTGTCGGCCACCGCCACGATGTCGCGCGCAAACTTGCTGATCGCATACTTCGCGGTCTCTTCGCGCTCGCGCTCGGCCCGCTTCCTCGTGTTGTCCATCTCGGCATGCGCTCTGAGCAGCCGGTCGGTCAGGTCTGCAATCTGCCCCTGCAGCGTATCGACCTCGGCCGCCAGGCGCTCCGCCTCCTGAACCGGATCGGACGGCGGCGCCGAGGAAGTTGCATCGGCTCCGCTCGTCGCGCCCGGCGCATTCGGTTTCATCGTCTCGTCAGACATGGGATCTCCAGATCGAAGCGAAAATCTTGAAAGCGCCCACTTGCAAGCGTTGAGCCGGGCCCGCGAGCGGACCGGCCGGCACCGTGGGCCCGAAGCGCGCGGCATGAGGGCGCGGAATACAAGCGCCCGATATCAGCCGCAGAGACGGAAAAATCAAGTCAGCACGCGGCTGACGAGCCGCGCCGTGTAGTCGACCATCGGGATGATGCGGGCGTAATTGAGCCGCGTGGGGCCGATCACGCCGAGCACGCCGACCACTTTCCGCTCCTCGTCGTGGAACGGTGCGACGATCAGCGACGACCCCGAGAGCGAGAACAGCTTGTTCTCCGAACCGATGAAAATCCGGACCCCCTCGCCCTGCTCCGCGAGACCGAGGATCTGCACGAGGTCCCGCTTGCTTTCGAGGTCGTCGAAAAGCTGGCGGATACGCTCCAGGTCCTCGATGGCTGTCAGGTCCTTGAGCAGGTTCGCCTGCCCGCGCACGATCAGGCTCTTCCGGTCGTCGAGCGAGCCCGACCATTCGGCAAGGCCCGCCTTGATCACCTTCTGCGTGAGCTTGTCGAGCTCGGCCCTGGCCTGGCCCAGCTCCACCTCCACCGCTTGCCGCGCCTCGGCGATAGTGAGGCCGCGAATATGCGCATTGAGATAATTGGCCGCCTCCATCAGCGCCGAAGGCGGCAAGCCCACCGGCAATCCGATCAGGCGGTTCTCGACGTTCTGCTCCTCGTCCACGAGCACGACGAGCGCCTTCGTCGGCTCCAGCGGCACGAAGTCGATATGCTTCAGGCGCGCCGTCTGCTTCTCCGCCAGCACCACGCCCGCGCAGTGCGAGAGGCCGGAGATCATCTCGCCCGCCTCCGTCAGCACCTGATCGAGCGACTTCGTACGCCGAACGGCGATTTGCGCCTCGATCTTGCGCCGCTCGTCGGTGCTGAGATCGCCGACCTCGAGCAAGCCGTCCACGAACATGCGAAGGCCCGACTGCGTCGGCAGCCGGCCGGCCGATGTATGCGGCGCATAGATCAGCCCCGCGTGCTCGAGATCGCTCATCACGTTGCGGATGGAAGCGGGCGAAAGCGTCATCGGCAGCACGCGCGAGAGGTTGCGCGAGCCGACGGGCTCTCCCGTCGCCAGATAGCTGTCGACGATCTGACGCAGAATGGCCAGCGAACGCTCGGAAAGTTTCTTGATTTCGGACTGGGGCTCGGACATCGCGATCTCATGCCGGCGAACGGCAAACCGCCGCTCGGGACCTGAAATAATGGCAGCACGACCGGTCATTGCAAGACCCTGGCCGCAACCGGGAGCCGGCCCGGCGTGGCCGGAAACCGCTCCTCTCCGCCGTGCACGCCCTCCGATTGCGATTGATCCCACCGGGGGCCTCCCTTAGAAGCCGAAAGCAGAATGTCGAGAGACCAAGCCGCGGCCTCTTGTCCAATCCTCGAAGCGCCGTCGAATTTGCGCCCAGGGCGCCCCGAGCATTCGCACCCCAGCAAACACATCCGAGAAAGCCTGATCCTCATGCGCCCGTCCAAACGCCAGCCTGGCGAGCTTCGCCGCGTTTCCTTCGAACGCGCGGTCTCCA
>DAOMQQ010000302.1:0-2845 GCA_035445405.1 Hyphomicrobium sp. | reverse complement strand
GCGACGTCGTGACGGTGAGGATTTCGATCAAGGATAAGGCGAGCATCGACAACAACTCGAAGCGTTCGCGCGACTCCAAGGCAAAGTTGAAGCCCAAGCTGATCTATGACGCGACGACGTCGGGCGGGACGGCGGTTTCGGGGGACCTGTCGCTCGACGCGCAGGTCGATGCCGGAACGTCGACCGACAGCAAGGGCCGTATCAACCGCTCCGAGGACATCAAGCTCCTGGTTGCCGCCGTCGTGACGGGCGTGCTGCCCAACGGCAATCTCATCATCAGCGGAAGCCAGGAAGTTCGCGTCAACTTCGAGGTGCGTGAGCTCAGCGTGGCTGGGATCGTGAGGCCGCGCGACATCTCGACGGACAATACTGTCGCCTATGAAAAGGTCGCGGAAGCGCGGATCTCCTACGGCGGGCGCGGCCGGATCACGGAAGTGCAGCAACCGGCCGTGGGACAGCAGCTCTTCGATCTTTTGACGCCGTTCTAGGACATCGGTCCGAACGCACTCCAGGGGAGCGGCCCGTTGGCCAAGAAGGGCACGAAGAGCGAGGGAAAGGGCGGTGGCGGGCTCGTCGGAGTCGTCATCGTGACCGTGCTCGCGCTCGCGTGCGGCGCAGGGTTCGGGTTCTACATCGATGCTCAACTGAAATCGCGGGCGGTAGCCTCGACGCAGGAGAAGATCGAAGCGCCGGCCGGCACGCCCGGGCCTCCTGCCGCTCCGGCGTCTCCGACCGCGCGGATCGTGGCGCTCGCGCCGATCGTCGCCAATCTTTCGGATCCTTCGAGCGCGTGGATGCGGGTCGAAGCCTCGATCCTGGTCGACGACGCGGAGCCCGGCTCGGAGGTGCTGGCCGCGCAGCTTGCGGAGGACATTCTCGCCTATCTGAGGACCACGACGCTTGCCCAGTTTCAGGGCGCGAGCGGTTTCCAGAACCTGCGTGAGGACTTCAAGGACCGCGCTGCCATCCGCGATCCCGCCCGGATCAAGGATGTCATCATCCATGGAGTGGTGGTGGAATGACGGCTCGCGCCCTTCTCCTGGCATTGATCTTCGTGCTCCTGCCGGGTGTCGCCTTGGCACAGGGGCTGAACCTTGAGACTCTGATCCCGTCCGACGAGCAAAGCACCACCGGGCGGATGGTGCAGATCGTTCTTCTGATCACCGTCCTTTCGGTGGCGCCCGGTCTTCTCGTCATGGTGACGTGCTTTACGCGTTTCGTGATCGTGTTGTCGCTTTTGCGGTCTGGGATCGGTCTCCAGACGACGCCAGCGAACATGATCCTCGTGAGCCTCGCCCTGTTTCTGACGTTCTACGTGATGGCGCCGACGTTCGACCGGGCCTGGCAGAACGGCCTCAAGCCGTTTATGGAAAACCAGATCAGCGAGGAAGAAGCCTACACCCAGATCACCCAGCCGTTGCGCGAGTTCATGACGGCCAATGTGCGGCCGCGGGACCTCGAACTTTTTCAGGACCTCGCCGAGGAGCGCTTCGGCCCGCGCGACGAAAATGCCGAGATCGAGCTCAGGGTTCTCATCCCGGCCTTCATGATCTCGGAGCTGCGGCGCGGCTTCGAGATGGGCTTCCTCGTGGTGCTGCCGTTTCTCGTGATCGATCTTCTTGTCGCGACCTTAACCATGTCCATGGGCATGATGATGCTGCCGCCGACCGTCATGAGCTTGCCGTTCAAAATACTATTCTTTGTACTGATCGACGGGTGGAACCTGCTCGTCGGGGGGCTCGTCCGATCGTTCCCGTGACGGAGGTATCTTCAACCTGACCCGGGTTGAAAGCGGCGGGCCTCATTAACCGGCGCGAAATATATCGTCGTTATGCTGAAGTCTGTGGCAGCTGGGTTAGGGGGACACCCTCCGCACGCCGCCGCGGTGGAATGATTGGCCGTCGTTACGGCCTGAATGCGTAGCGTAGTGTAAGGGTAGTAGCGATATGAGTAGCATCAACACCAACATCGCGGCGATGACCGCGTTGCAAAACCTCCGGTCGACAAACTCCGAACTTCTTCAGACGCAGAACCGCATCTCGACGGGTCTGCGCGTTTCCAGCGCCTCCGACAACGCCGCCTACTGGTCGATCGCGACCACGATGCGCAACGACCGTCAGTCGATCTCGACGGTTTCGGACGCACTCGGCCTCGGCTCCGCGACGGCTGAAATCGCCTCCAAGGGCATCGAGACCGCGATCAAGATCGCCAGCGAGATCAAGGACAAGCTGCTTGCCGCCCGTACGCCGGGGGTGGATCGCTCCAAGATCCAGACCGAGATCTCCGAGCTTCAGGACTCGCTCAAGGCCGTGGTCGAGGGTGCAAGCTTCAACGGTCAGAACTGGCTTCAGACCAGCAGCGACGACGACAGCGCCCGCACGATCGTGTCGTCGTTCTCGCGCGGTTCGGATGGCACGATTTCGATCGGTACGATTTCGGTCGATCTCGAATCGACCCGTCTTGTCGATACGTCGACGGGTGCGTCTGCCGGCGGTATTCTCGATGCTGAGATCTCGATGGCGACGGGTACGGGCACCACGACGGTTCTCGATCTCGACATTTCCGCTCTTGAAGATACGACCGACGATCTCGCCGACATCGAAGCGATGATTTCGGGCGTGGACGCGGCCATCGAGAAGATGACGGACGCGGCCAGCACGCTCGGTGCCGTCAAGACGCGCATCGACATTCAGAAGGACTTCGCCGACAGCCTCATGTCGGCCATCGACAAGGGTGTCGGCCAGCTCGTCGACGCGGACATGAACGAAGAGTCGACCCGGCTCCAGGCGCTGCAGGTTCGCCAGCAGCTCGGCATCCAGGCTCTCGGCATCGCCAACCAGAGCGC
>DAOMQQ010000301.1:0-2880 GCA_035445405.1 Hyphomicrobium sp. | reverse complement strand
CGGGCACGATCGGCACGTTGGCCGTCTTGTATCCGCGCTGGGCGAGATAGATGCTGGTCGGCGTTTTCGACGTCCGCGAAATGCCGAGCAGGATAATGTCGGCCTCGTTCAGGTCGTCCGGCAGACGGCCGTCGTCGTGCACCATCGAAAAGTTCAAAGCGTCGATGCGGCGGAAGTAATCGGCATCGAGCACATGCTGGCCCGCAACCGTCGGTGTCTGCGGCGCGCCGAGGTACGACTCGAACACCTGCATGATCGGCTGAAGAACCGCATAGCAGGGAACCTTCAGCTCCTTACAGCGCTGCTCGATCTCCGCAATCAGATCCGTGTTGACGATCGTGTAGAGCACGATGCCCGGCGCCTGCTCGATTTCCTGCAGCACGCGCTTCAACTGGCGCGCGTTGCGCACGAGCGGATGCATATGCTCGATGGGCCGCATCTGCGCGTATTGAACGGCCGCCGCCTTGGCGATCGTCGTCAGCGTCTCGCCGGTCGAATCCGAGACGAGATGGAGATGGAAGTAGCTCGGCCGGCTGTTGGTCATCTGTGAATTAAATGCCGCTTTATCCCGGGGTGGGGTCGGGTTGCAGGGGGCGGTGGGCAAAGGCGCCAGGTTGTCCACCGAGATACTCCCATTATGGCCGGGATGAACCAAATTTCTTATGCAAAGGGTGTCCCTGTTGATTGCGGCGCTCTCGACAGGCCCACGGCGCATATCAACATGATATCCCCTTGCGGGGGCCGGAAGGGCGCGCGTGTAAGTGGTTGACTCCGATGGCCGGCAACGGGACTAGTGGCGCGCGCTGGAGCGGATACGCAAGATGCTGTGTCGCATGGTATACAGAGCGGAACAGGCTTGGGACAACGCGGGGACACGGCAGCAATCCCCGAACTCCGCATGCCTAATAAGAATAACAATAACCAAGAAGATTCTTACTTGATTGAAGGGAAGATCATGGCGCTCGGTGGAGAAGGTGGGCTCAAGACGGCGGAACGGAAGTTCCTGGCTCCGTTTCGTGGCGAGGCTCTGACGGTGCCACCCATCTGGTTGATGCGCCAGGCCGGGCGCTATCTGCCGGAGTATCGCGAGACGCGCACGCAGGCGGGCGGGTTCCTGAATCTCTGCTATACGCCGGCGCTGGCGGCGGAAGTGACGCTGCAGCCGATCCGGCGCTATGGGTTCGACGCGGCCATTCTGTTCTCCGACATCCTCGTGGTGCCGGATGCGCTTGGGCAAGGGGTCCGGTTCGAGGAAGGCGAGGGGCCGCGGCTCGATCCGATCCGCGCGGCTGCCGATCTCTCCCGGCTCGACGCGAGCGCGACGGGACCCAAGTTCGCGCTCGTCGCGGAGACGGTTCAAAGGCTGCGGCAGGATCTGCCGGCCGAGACGGCGCTGATCGGGTTCTGCGGGGCGCCCTGGACGGTCGCGACCTACATGGTTCAGGGCCAAGGATCTCCCGATCAGGCGGAGGCCCGTCTCTGGGCCTATCGCGATCCGGAAGGGTTCGCGGAGCTGATCGACATGCTGGTCGAGACGTCCATCGATTATCTCGATCTGCAGGTCAAAGCCGGCGCCGATTGCCTTCAGATCTTCGACACCTGGGCGGGGACGCTGCCCGACGACGAGTTCGACCGCTGGGTTGTTGCGCCGACCCGCCAGATCCGGGAGGCCATCAAGGAGCGCCATCCGGATATCCCCGTCATCGGATTCCCGCGTGGGGCCGGTGCGGCCGTCGTCTGGTACGTGGCCGAGACCGGGGTCGACGGTGTCGGCTTCGATACGGCCGCGCCGCCCTTCCTCATGAGCGAGACGTTCGAAGAGGACGACGTGGTGGTGCAGGGCAATCTCGATCCCCTGTTGCTGGTGGCCGGCGGAGATCGGCTCGACGCGCGCGTGGACGAGATCCTCGATCTCATGGAGGGGAAAAGATTTATCTTCAACCTGGGCCATGGAATCGTGCCACAAACGCCGCCGGAGCATGTGGCGCGGCTCGTCGAACGGGTCAGGTCGCGGGGATAAACCTCAATTATTCAATGGGTTGAATTGTAGATGGGCACCATCGGCGACGAGCAGGCCTCGCCGGGCAAGCGGGCGGCGATCGCGGTTGCGATCACGGCCGCCCTCTGTCTCGCAGCCGTGGTGCTGCTGGGGCCGGACGCCTATCCGTGGCTCAAGGCCGTGCACGTGATGGCCGTCATCTCCTGGATGGCGGGGATGCTCTATCTGCCGCGGCTTTTTGTCTATCACTCCGAGGCGACGCCCGGCTCCGAGCTTTCCGAGACGCTCAAGGTCATGGAACGGCGGCTGCTTCGGATCATCGTCAATCCTGCGATGATCGCGGCGTGGGTGCTCGGTCTGTGGCTGGCCTGGCAGGGCGGTCTTTTCAGCGCCGGTTGGTTTCACGCCAAGCTGGCTCTCGTGTTTACGCTTTCGGGGGTTCACGGGTATTTCTCGGCAGCCGTCCGCCGCTTTGGCGAGGATCGCAACACGGCTTCCACGCGCCATTGGCGCATCTGGAACGAGGTGCCGGCCGTGCTCATGGTCGGGATCGTTCTTCTGGTGATCGTGAAACCGTTTTGACGCGGACGCGTTTTCTTCGAGACGCTTTCGCTCGCCGATTTCGTTTGCTATAAAAGGGGCTCCAGATTGAATCGGCTCCTGGCCTCTCCGGCCAGTGAGTGGTGCCACAGCCCATCGTGCTGGCACCAGACAACGCGGCTTCACCGGCTGCGGACCTTCCAATTCCCCACCTCAGGCCCGGCACACTCCTTTCCCGCCCTTCTTGCCGTGGCCGCTATGGAGCGGTTGCATGACCGAAATGAAGCTCGAGGACCTCAAGCTCAAGTCCCCCACCGAGCTCCTGAGTTTTGCCGAAGAAG
>DAOMQQ010000300.1:0-2900 GCA_035445405.1 Hyphomicrobium sp. | reverse complement strand
CCGACGCTTCGGGTTGCGCGTCAGGAGCGGGCGGTACTCGGGGCGGCACTGGCGCGATGCGCGGCAGCGGCGCATCGGGACGGGCGGGGCCGGCGTCGGGCCCAGGCAGGGGAATGTCGACCTGCGCTGCGGCAGGCGCAAACGCGAAGGCCAGCAGAGCGGCGCTGAGGGCCGTGCGGCCCGGATGGATCGGCTTCATGCCCTGGAAGATAGGAAGGACGGTGCCGGCCGTCAAAGGGGCTTCTCAAGCCTCGGCGGAGGCGTTGGCCCAAGAGAAACCGCCCGCACACCAGGGGTGCCGGGCGGAAACATCATCGAGATAAGGGGCTGCGCTCATCCGCGCCCCAAATCATCAACCCTGACGGGCCTTGAAGCGGCGCTGCGTCTTGTTGATGATGTACAGACGCCCCTTGCGCCGGACGAGACGATTGTCGCGATGGCGCGCGCGCAGGGACTTCAGCGAATTTCTGACCTTCATCGTACCAAATCCATAGAGTCCGGGCCGGCGGATGGTGGGCACTAGAGGGATCGAACCTCTGACCCCTACCATGTCAAGGTAGTGCTCTACCGCTGAGCTAAGTGCCCATCCGAGCCCGGAATGTCATGCGGAAGCGCCTCGTATACTGGCATTGGAGCGGGGTGGCAAGGACGAAGCGCAGGCCCTACCGCCGCATTCTTTCAAGCCGCCAAAAGGCGCTCCACCTCACGCACCAGATCCTTGAGATGGAAGGGTTTCGAGAGCACGCGCGCCTCCTTGGGGGCGGTATTCTCGCTGTTGAGGATCACGGCCGCAAAGCCGGTGATGAACATGATTTTGAGATCGGGGTCGATCTCCGCCGCGCGGCGGGCCAGCTCGATGCCATCCATGCGCGGCATGACGATGTCCGTCAGCAGCAGCGTGAACGGCTCCTCGCGCAGGCGCTCGTAAGCCTCCTCGCCGTTGGCGAACGAGATCACCTCGTAGCCCGCCTTGCCGAGTGCGCGCTCCAGGAAGCCGCGCATCGAATCGTCGTCCTCTGCCAGAAGAATTCTACACATCGGAACACGCGAGGGATTGACGGTCATGGGGAGTGGCTACCGTGGCTCGACTTTTCGGAATCTGTCTCAAGAGACACATGAATCTGACGCGAATCTGACGCGAGTTTGGTAAACGGAGCGTGAACCGAATTGGCACGGCGCCCCCCGTCGTGTCCGCCGGTCGACTATGTACAGCAAGCGGCGGGCCACGCCTCGGGAGATCTGTGAAACGCTTAAATTTTTCTGCGGCGCCGGTATCGCACCTGCGATGCACGCCGTGGACAGAGCGCTGCGACATTGGCACACTGTGGAGGCTCCCGGTTCGAACGCCGCGCTTCGATGCGATGCCGGGCCCGCTTTTTTCGCCCGCGGCCACGAGCGGACATTTCTTCGTTATCAGGACCCTATGACCGCGCATCCAGCCTTCATGTCCGAGTTCGAGCCACCGTTCTCGGTGCTCAAGCCCAAGGTCCAGACCGCCCCGTTCGTGCTCTGCTCGCCGCATTCGGGACGCGTCTACCCCCGCGCGTTCCTGGAGCAGTCGCGCCTCGATCCGATGACGCTCAGGAAGTCCGAGGATTGTTTCGTCGACGAGCTTTTCGAAGGTGCGGCCGCCCTCGGCGCGCCCCTGATCGCCGCGCAGTTTCCACGCGCCTATCTCGACGTGAACCGGGAGCCGTACGAGCTCGATCCGGAGCTGTTCGCAGACCCCTTGCCGGACTATGCCAACTCTCAATCCGTGCGGGTGATCGGCGGGCTCGGCACGATCGCGCGCATCGTGGCCGACGGAGAGGAGATCTACAGCACGCGCCTCAGCGTGGAGCAGGCGCTGGCCCGGATCGATCACCTCTACTTTCCGTTCCACGGCGCGCTGGCGCAGCTGATCGCGGAAACCAAGGCCCTGTTCGGCTATGCGGTTCTCATCGACTGCCACTCGATGCCGTCGGCGCAGATGGCCCAGAGCAGCGGGCCGCGCCCCGACTTCGTGATCGGCGACAGGTTCGGGGTCGCGTGCGATCCGAAACTGACGCGCACGCTCAAGGAGGCGCTCACAGGCAGCGGCTACGACGTGCATCTCAACCGGCCCTACGCCGGCGGCTACATTACCGAGCATTACGGACGGCCTCTGGAGGGCGTCCATGCCGTCCAGATCGAGATCAACCGGGCGCTTTATCTCAACGAAACCCGCTTCACGCCGGGGCGCGGCTTCCAGCGCCTCAAAACCGATCTGACGCGCGTTGCCGGGATGCTGTTCTCGACGCTGCCGGCCTTCTTCGAGCAGCGGGCCGCGGCCGAGTAAGCGGCGCGGGCAAATTCACCATCGATGTGGGAAAGAAAAGGGGCCGTCCAGAGTGTGGACGGCCCAAGTCTAGGGAGGAAACGCCCAAGGAGGGCAGTGATCTCGCGGAAACCGCGATCTCACCCATTCAATCTATGCTGCAGCGCGGCAATCTACAAGTCCCCGAGGCGGCAATTCGTGTTGCGATGCGCCAATAGAGGTTGTAGGGCAACACCACCGGCCGCTGCAGCCTGTGCAAGCGCGCCCCTCTTACCCTATTTTCGCTGCGGTTTCCGTGCGCTACAGCGCCGCAAGGACTCGCCCAAGAAAAAAAGGGCCGTCCAGGGTGTGGACGGCCCAAGTCTAGGGAGGAAACGCCCAAGGAGGGCAACGACGTGGCGAGCGAGGCTCAGCCATGTCGCACTGCAAAAATATCGCGGGCGGCGGTCGGAAATGGAAGTGCAAAAAATGCAGAGCTGCCATTACGGCGGCGAGGGGCAGAACGGTCAGGAGTGCCTCGTGCCCCGGGACGCCCCGAAAGGGCATCCGCTCAAAAAGAGGCCGTTCGTGCGAGCGAACGGCCCAAGTCCAGGGAGGAAACGCC
>DAOMQQ010000299.1:0-2909 GCA_035445405.1 Hyphomicrobium sp. | reverse complement strand
CGTCGACCCGCTCGACGGGGTCCGAAACCTTGCGCAGGATGGGGTCGGGTAGCTTGACGATGGGCAGCGTGGACATGGTCATGAAATAGGCAAGTCCCGCTCCCCGGTCAATCAGACCGATTGGCCGGGGTTCCCGCGCGTTTCGTTAAGACTACGTACTCTTACCTGTATCGCGAAAGATGCCGATTCTGCGGTAAGATTGTGGAGAAACCCCGCCCCAAAAAGGGGGACGCATGGTGCGAGACCTCAAGACCCTGATCCTCGGACGCCGCGAGTGGGTGGCGCTGCCGGAGCTTGGCTTGAGCGCCGTCAAGGCCAAGGTCGATACGGGAGCCAAGACGTCGGCTCTCCATGCCGAAAACATCGAGATCTTCGGGTCGGGCGCCGGGCGGCGGGTGCGTTTCGTCGTGCATCCGCTGATCGAAGAGACCGACCTCGCGGTGTCCTGTGAAGCGGTGCTGCGCGATGTTCGCGAGGTGACGTGCACGAGTGGGGAGCGGGAGAGCCGCCCCGTCATCGTCACGCGGCTCAGGGTCGGCACCAGGACGTGGCCGATCGAGATCGGGCTGACCAACCGCGACGGGCTTCAGCATCGGATGCTGTTGGGGCGGCAGGCCATTCAGCCCGGCATGCTCGTCGATCCGACGCGCTCGTTCCTGCTGCCGCGGCTCGGCGCGCGGCTCTATCGCACGCCGGCTTGAAGCTTCCCAATTCATAATAGGTTTGCCCGATGCTCAGGCGAGGCCGAGCAAGCGAAGCAGCGTGGCGTTGACCTCGCGCACGTCGAAGCGGCGTTCGGCTTTGAGACGAGCGGCGCGCGCTCCGATCGGGAGCAATTCAGGGCGTGCGAGATAGCCGGCCATGGCGCGGGCGAGGGCGGGAGCGTCCGCCGGCGGTACGAGACAGCCGCTCACCTTCTCGTCGACGGTCTCCTTGCAGCCCGACGTTCGTGTCGTGACGACGGGCCGGCCGGTTGCCAACGCCTCCAGCACAGCGCGCGGCATGCCCTCGGAATAGGATGGATAGACGAAGACGTGGCACGCGGCGAGCGCGGGGCGGACGTCTTCCAGGTGGCCGAGGTCTTCGACGACGCCAGAGAGTGCGTCGCGCGGGATGGCATCGACCTCGTCGCTCTCCGGTCCCGCGAAGCGGAAGCGTGCCGTCGGCCATTGCGCCTTGAGGGTTTCGGCGGCGGCTTTGTATTCGAGAACGCCGCGGCGGCGTTCGAGACGGCCCAGCATGAGGAAGACGACGCCATCCTCGTGCGGCGGCAGGGGGACGGACTTGAAGTCGGCGAGGTTGACGCCGCTTCCCGGCACGACGGCCATCGGAAGATTGGGCGGAAGCATGCCGAGATCCGCGAGGGCGCGCGCGTGATCGCGGTTGTGAAATACGATCGCGTCGCTGGTGCGAACGGCGTAGGCGAAGCGCCGGCGTCCGATGCTCTCGATGCCGTCGCTCGGCAGGCTGTTGACGAGGCTAACGACACGGCGGACGCCTGCACGGCGGGCGGCGATGGCCGCCAGCATCAACATGCGCGGGCCGAAGCCCATCACGATGTTGGGCTGCCAGTCGTTGAAGTGCGCGATGAGGCTCGACAGGGTTTTCCATTCGACGAGGAGGCGCAGCGTCTGGTGGGGGACGTCGATGGAGCGGTTCTGGGCGCCGTAGTCGCGGAGCATCCGATGATACATGCCCGGGCCCGGCGGCGTGAGGCAGAGGACGCGATGCCCGCGGCCAACCAGATCCTTGATCAGGTCTTTCCTAAGGACGGCTGCGGCCTCGGCGGATGGTGCGACGAGGGCGATCCGTTCGGAGACGGTGTGGGTCACGGGATGCGGCCACTATCATGGTCGACTCAGTATGAGCGAACCCTAGAGCGTCTTTCGATCCGATTCCATCGGATCGAAAGACGCTCTAGATTTTTGGAGACCGATGATTCACGCTTCGGATTGCCAGCGTCCGAAGCGATCATGGTCTGGCCTACGCCCGCCGCCGTCAACCGCGACGCGGGGCGTTCTCACACGGCGATGCCGAACTTCCGGATGGGCGAGGTCCGTTTTATGTGCGTTCCCGGGCGAGCCTGTCGAACAGACGGAGACAGAGCCAAACTGCGAGGCATCCGAACGGGATGCCGCCTGCCATGTGCGCCGTCAGCACGCCCTCGGCACCCGCGAGCCACGAGCCCAGGTGGACGAGCGGGATCGTGCCGATCGTGGCGCGGCACCAGTTCAGCACGGTTGCGTAATGCGGGAAGTCCAGCGTGTTGAACACGGCGTTGGCGACGAAGAGCGCACCCATGAACGCGAACAGGGGCGCGAGCCAGACGTTGAACAGGACAATCAGGTGCGCGGCGTCGCCCGTGGCGCCGAAGAGGCGCACGACGTAGCCCGACGTGAGTGCGAGGACGATCCAGGCGACGAGCGTCAGGCCGACGTTGACGCCGAGCGCAAGCTTGAAAGCCTCACGCATGCGCGCGTTGTCGCCGGCTCCGTAGTTCTGGCCGATGATGGGGCCGACGGAGGAGGACAGCGCGTAGATGGCGCCGAATGCGACCGGCAGCACGCGCCCGATGATGGCCCAGCCGGCGACCGCGTCGTCGCCGTGCATCGCAATTGCCGCCGTCACGTAGGCTTGCGAGGCCGGCGTGGCGACGTTGGTTAAAATCGCGGGAACGGCGATGCCTGCAAAGGCCGGCACATCGACCTTAAACGCGGCCAGCCTCGGCCGCGCAATGAGGCGGTGAATGCGGATCACGCCGTAGAGACCGACGGCCATGAACACGATCCGAGCGAAGACGGTGGCCCACGCCGCGCCCTCGATCCCAAGATCCATCGCGAAGATGAAGATCGGATCGAGGATGGTGTTCACGATGGCGCCGAAGAGCGTGACGTTCATGGCGCGGCGCG
>DAOMQQ010000298.1:0-2928 GCA_035445405.1 Hyphomicrobium sp. | reverse complement strand
ACGGCCTGGGCCTCCGCCTCCACGTTCCGTGGCGGCGACAAGCGTGGCGGCGCCAACGGCGCACGTATTCGCCTCAGCCCCCAGAAGGACTGGGAGGTCAACCAGCCCGCGCAACTCGCCAAGGTGATCAAGGCGCTCGAACGCATCCAGTTCGAGTTCAACCAGGAGCAGACCGGGGGCAAGAAGATTTCGCTCGCGGATCTCATCGTGCTCGCGGGCAACGCGGGTGTCGAGCAGGCGGCCAAGGCGGCCGGTCACGACCTGACGGTCCCGTTCGCGCCCGGACGCACGGACGCTTCGCAGGCGCAGACCGACGTGGAGTCGTTCGATTACCTGGAGCCTGTCGCCGACGGTTTCCGCAACTATCAGAAGACCCGCTATGCGGTGCCTGCCGAGGCTCTGCTGATCGACAAGGCGCAGTTGCTGACCCTGACGGCGCCCGAGCTCACGGTGTTGATCGGTGGCCTGCGCGCCATCAACATCAACGTCGACGGCTCCAAGCACGGCGTCTTCACCGACAAGCCCGGCGCGCTCACCAACGACTTCTTCGTCAATCTGCTCGACATGTGCACGGAGTGGAAGCCGATCTCGGACGCGAAGGACGTGTTCGAGGGCCGCGACCGCAACACGGGCGAGGTCAAGTGGACCGGGACGCGCGTCGATCTCGTGTTCGGCTCGAACTCGATCCTGCGCTCGCTCGCCGAGGTCTACGCCAGCTCGGACGCTAAGGAGAAGTTCGTTAACGACTTCGCGGCGGCATGGGCAAAGGTGATGAACGCCGACCGCTTCGATCTCGCCTGATCGGGCACACACGCGCCAAGCAGGACGCTTGAGCAACACAAAAGCGGCGCTTCATCCTTGGATGGGGCGCCGTTTGCTTTATGGGGCGGAGCCGGTTCAGCTATTCGGCTTCTTCATGGGCTTTTGCGTGCTCGAAGCTCCCGCGCTGTTTCCGGTTGCCTTCGGCTTTTTCACGCGTTGGGCATCCGCCTTCGCTTTCGAATGCGTCGTGACATCCTTCGCCGCGTTGCTGTCCGTAGCGAGCTTCATCTGGCTCGGAGCAGCCGCTTTATGATCACTCGCTGCGGTTGCGGCGTTGAGGCCAGCAAACAGGCCGACGCCGGCAACAATTGCCGTGAGTAGCTGCTTCATTGCCTTTATCTCCTCTGTTGAGGTGATGGCTCATTCCGCCGCATCCTTCGACAGGAAGCCGCCGGACTGGCGCGCCCAGAGACGCGCATAGAGCCCGCCCTTGCGCAGAAGTTCACCGTGGCTGCCCTGCTCCACGATGCGCCCGCCGTCCATCACCACGAGGCGGTCCATGGCGGCGATGGTCGACAAACGATGCGCGATGGCGATCACGGTCTTGCCCGTCATCAGCGTCTCCAGGCTTTCCTGGATGGCTGCTTCCACCTCGCTGTCGAGCGCGCTCGTCGCCTCGTCCAGGATGAGGATCGGCGCGTTCTTGAGCAGCACGCGCGCAATGGCGATGCGCTGGCGCTGTCCGCCGGACAGCTTCACGCCGCGCTCGCCCACGTGGGCCGCGTATCCCCGCCGCCCGCGCAAGTCTTCGAGGCGCTCGATGAACTCGTGGGCATGGGCCTGCCTTGCGGCCGCGATGGCTGCAGCCTCGCTGGCCTCCGGCTTGCCATAGAGGATGTTGTCCATCACGGAGCGGTGGAGCAGCGACGTATCCTGCGTGACGAGGCCGATGCCCGCGCGCAGGCTGTCCTGCTTCACGGCCGCGATGTCCTGGCCGTCGATCAGGATGCGGCCGGATTCGAGATCGTAGAAGCGCAGCAGAATGTTGATCAGCGTGGACTTGCCGGCACCCGAACGGCCCACGAGCCCCACCTTCTCGCCCGGCGCGATGCGGAGCGAGAAATTCTCGATGACACTGCCAGGATGCATGACCCAGGACGGCGCATCCTCGTCTTGAGCCTTGTCGTCCTCGCTGCCGGCGCGTGACATCCTGCGGCGCGGCTTTTCCTGGCCGTAATGGAAGGTCACGTCGTCGAAGACGATCTCGCCCTTTTCGATGGCGATCGGGGAGGCATCCGCCCAGTCCAGCACCTGATGGGGCTCGGAGATCGTCTCCATGCCCTCGTGCACGGTGCCGAGGTTCTCGAACAGGCCGGCGACGGTCCACATCACCCACGTCGACATGTTGACGATGCGGATGGTGAGGCCGCTGATGAGCGCGATGGCGCCGAGCGTCACCGCACCCTGGCTCCAGAGCCCCAGAGACAGGCCGATCATCGACACGATGAGCGCGCCGTTCAAGGTGACGATGGACATTTCCATCAGCGTCGTGAGCCGGAACTGGAGGCGCATCTTGTCGAGATGCTCCTGCATGGCGGATTGCGCGTAGCCGTCCTCGCGCTCGGTGTGGGCGAAGAGCTTGACGGTGAGGATGTTGGTGTAGCTGTCGACGATGCGCCCCGTCAGCATCGAGCGCGCCTCGCTCGTCTCGACCGCCATGTCCTTGAGGCGCGGGACGAAGTACCAGAGCGCTGCGACGTAGAGGACGAGCCAGCCGACGAGCGGCGCGATCAGGCGCACGTCGGCGTCGGCGAACAGCACGATCGCGGCCATCCAATAGACGCCGACGAACCAGAGCGCGTCGATGGCCTCGGTGACGGATTCGCGCAGCGCCGGAGCCGTCTGCATCACCTTGCTCGCGACGCGTCCCGCGAAGTCGTTCTGGAAGAACGAGAGAGACTGGCGCAGCGTGTAGGCGTGCGACTGCCAGCGGATGCGCGTCGTGAAGTTTCCGGCGATGATCTGGTACTTGATGAGGTCGGAGAGCGTCGTGAACACGGGCCGCAGCAGCACGGCGACCAGCGCCATGAGAACGAGGACCTGCCAGTTGTCGGCCAGGAAGGTCTCGGGGCTCGCCGCTTCCCGCATGCGGTCGACGAGATTGCC
>DAOMQQ010000297.1:0-2943 GCA_035445405.1 Hyphomicrobium sp. | reverse complement strand
TGTGCTTCTTGTTCCAGTCAAGCCCAAGCCGCTGCATCGCGTAGAGGATGCGCCGGTGCACGGGCTTCAAGCCGTCGCGCACGTCGGGCAGCGCACGGGAGATGATGACGCTCATCGCGTACTCGAGGTACGAGCGCTTCATCTCGTCTTGGATCAGGACGGGCCGGATGTCGCTCGGACCCGAGGCGCCGGGCGTATCGGTGGTATCGGTCAATGTCGGAATCCCGCTATGGCCGCAAAGCGGATGCGATCGGCATCCGCGCGGCTCGTTCGTTCGTCCTAAGTTTACCCGAGATGGCCTCGCCACGGCAATGCCGGAGCCCGCCGGACACCCCCTCCTCCCCAGCCGAAAGGCCGGAAAACCCGCCAATTCCGGGGGCTCACGGCAAATCTCGGCCCTGGCTGCCAAAAAGTCGCGCCATCCTCCGTGCCAGACATGGCGGTTCGCGCTTGCAAGCGCTCCGCGCCCGCCACACGTTTCGGCGTCAATACTTCGGCCTTGAGGGAAGTTACCCCATGAAACACGTTTCGATTCTCGCCGCTGGCCTCCTGGCCGTGGCTCCGCTCGCATCTTTCGTCGCATTTGCGCAGGAGCCCACCACGTTCCTGGCCGCCCAAACCGAGCACGAGTATCTCGCGCGCGATCACCTGATCGGCGCAAAGGTCCACGGCAACGAAGGGCTCGTCCTCGGCGAGGTCGAGGATCTGATCGTCAACGACGCGAATCAGATCGTCGGCGTCGTGCTCGGAACCGGCGGATACTTCGGCTTTGCGCAGAAGAAGGTCGGCATCGCCCTCGCATCCCTCAAGTTCGAAGAGCGGGAGGGCGCGCTCACGGTCTCGCTTCCGGACGTGACCAAGGAAACCCTCGCGGCCGCACCCGACTTCCAGCGCCGCAAGCCCACGAAGTCTCTGCTCGACCGCGCCAAGGAAAAAGCCATCGAGCTCGGCGACAAGACACGGGCTGCCACCAAGGATGCGATCGAGCGCGCGCAGCCGACCATCGATCACGCCAAGCAGAAGACGCAGGAAGCCTACGACAAGGCCAAGGAGGCCGTTTCCGAGGCCTACGATAAAGCCAAGGATTCCGTGAACGAGGCAACCGCGCCCGAGCCGACGCCTGCGCCCGAACCGACGCCGGCACCTGCGCCCACCCAGGCTCCCGCGGCCGAAGCTCCCGCCGCGCCCGAGCCGCCGGCCGTACCCGCAGCGCCCGAGCCGCCCGCCGCTCCAGCCGCGCCTGAGCGGCCCGCAACGACGACGCCGTAGTTTCAAACGGACTGCCGCACGGCGGCGGCCATATGCGGCACGCAGCGAGGAAGGACCCACCAATGCCGGCAGATCGCTCGAAAAGCGTCGTTCTGCTGGCATGGGTCGCCAGCGTGTGCAGCGCTGTCGCGATGCTCTGGGCCGCCGCATCGACGGGATCGGCGGCCCTCTTCGCAAGCGGCGTCCTGTTCCTCGCCGCTGGCTGCAGCCAGACGCTCATGCTCCTGGGGCTCGCCAGCAGCGCAAAGCGCGCGTCGGCGTCGGCGACCATCTCCGCCGATCCCTACGTCTGGTCGTTCGTCGCCGCGCTGATCCTGTTTTCGCTGGGCGCCGGCGTTGCCGTCTACGAAGGCATCGGCAAAATGACCGACGCACCGCGCATTCTCCTGCGCTCGCAGCACGCCTACACTGCGCTCGCCATCGCGTTCGGGCTCACCGTCGCCGCTCTCGCGCGCGTCCTGGCCGCCGCGAACGGCCCGACGACGCGCGCGACACTCACCGCACCGGCTCTCGCGACGACGCGGATCGAAACCATCGCCGCACTCGCCGGGCTCGTCATGGCCGCCATCGGCGTGAGCCTGTCCTACGCATGGGATTCGCGCTTCGCCGATGGCGCGGCCGCCATTCTCGTCGGCCTCGTCACCGGCGCCGTCGCGGCCCTTATGGGCATCGAGATCCGCCGGCTGCTGATGAGCGATGCGCACTCGTTGGAAAGCACGATCTCGGCGGACGCCGTTTCCGCCGACACAGTGCGAGACGATACGGAAACGGCGCGTGACGAGGCCGAGCAGCCCGTTCCCGAGCGCGCGTCCGACGCCGAAAAGCCAGCCGCCCTCGAAAAGCCGACGCTCCCCGCGCGTACGCCATCGGAAAAAGCCCCGCCGCGTCTCAGCCGCCGCGCCCAGAAGCGCCTGGAGCAGCAGCAGCGCCGCCACCCGCAACAACGCTCAGACACCTGAATTCCGCGACGAAATTCCGCGACGATGAAGGGCCGGGCGCAACGGACAAGCGCGCGCGTCACGCACCCTGAAACGGATGAGCGGCCCCAGAGCCGTTCCGGTTTTGGTGGAACCGCGGAACGGCTCTAAGTTTTTGCTTTATCGTGCTTCTTATCGGAAAACCGGTTCCCACTTTTCCGGAAGCACTCTAAAATGGGATCTCGTCGTCGAACGAGCCGCCGCCGCCCTTCGAGCCACCGCCGCCGCTGCTGCTGCGGCCACCACCGCCACCGCTACGCCGCGGCTCGCTGTCGCCACCGAAGCCGCCGCTGTCTCCACCGTAATCCGACTGACCGCTCTCCGAGAGGCCGCCACCACCACCCGCGCGCCCGTCGAGCATGGTCAGCGTCCCGTTGAAGCCCTGCAGCACCACTTCCGTGCTGTAGCGGTCCTGGCCCTGCTGGTCCTGCCATTTGCGGGTCTGCAACTGGCCTTCGATGTAAACCTTCGAGCCCTTGCGCAGATACTGCTCGACCACGCGGCACAGGTTCTCGTTGAAGACCACGACGGAATGCCACTCGGTCCGCTCGCGCCGCTCCCCGCTCGACTTGTCGCGCCACGTCTCGCTGGTCGCGATCCGGAGGTTGGCGATCGGGCGCCCGT
Organism: Hyphomicrobium sp.; assembly: GCA_035445405.1. Classification (GTDB taxonomy): domain Bacteria; phylum Pseudomonadota; class Alphaproteobacteria; order Rhizobiales; family Hyphomicrobiaceae; genus Hyphomicrobium_C. The sequence goes on along the minus strand of DAOMQQ010000297.1, from coordinate 73 downwards.
CCTGCGTGCGGCGGATCTCGGGGTCGCGCCCCAGGTTTCCGATCAGGATCACTTTGTTGACCGATCCGGCCAT
>DAOMQQ010000296.1:0-2951 GCA_035445405.1 Hyphomicrobium sp. | reverse complement strand
ATCTGTTCTTCGAGACCGTGACCTTCACGCCGAAGCGGCGCCTGCACTTCCACGCATTCATGAGCGAGGCGCACGAGCGGATCCAGCGCGGGCGTGCAACCACGGACGGCGATCCGATCCCGTTCGTTGCGGCCGAGATGGCGGCGGAAGCGGGGCTCCTGTGCTTCGACGAGCTGGCCATCACGGATATTGCCGATGCGATGATCCTGGGCCGGCTGTTCAACGGATTGTTCGCCAGGGGCGTGGTGGTGGTCGCGACCTCCAACTCGGCGCCCGACCGGCTCTATTGGGACGGGCTCAACCGGCAGCTCTTCCTGCCGTTCATCGCGCTCATCGAAGACCACATGGATGTCGTGGAGCTGGTGTCCGCGAAGGACTATCGTCTCGACAAGCTTTCGGGGCGGCCGCTCTACTTCTCGCCGTGCGATGCGCATGCGGCTGCGGAAATCGAAGCGCACTGGGTGCGGCTCACGGGGGCGGCCACGGGGACCTCGGCGTTCGTCGACGTCAAGGGGCGGCACGTTCCGGTGCCGCTTCAGTCGAAGGGGGTTGCGCGGTTCAGCTTCGCGGATCTTTGCGAGGCGCCGCTCGGAAGTCTCGACTACCTCCACATCGCGCATGCGTTCCACACGGTCATCCTGGAAGGTATCCCGGTGCTCACGCCGGAGCGGCGCAACGCGGCGCGCCGGCTCGTCCACCTGGTCGATACGCTCTACGATACGCGCACGTGCCTGATCGCGTCGGCAGATGCCGAACCGGACCGCCTCTATACCGAGGGGGACGGGGCGCTCTTGTTCGAAAGGACGGCCTCGCGGCTGATGGAGATGCGGAGCGAAGCCTATCTCCTCAATCGCGCGGGGCGCGTGCAGCCGAGCGCCTAGAGGGGTCCTGTCCATCACGCGAGCGGACGTCTACGCCTTTCGGTCGAAGGGTTCGTTTTTGGCTGTGGCCGGGCTTGAGCGCCCCCTCGTTTCGTCCTACCAAAGTTGTGGGATTTCACAGGGCCGGGTGCGGCCAAAGTTTTCATTCTCAGTCCTGCTCCGACGCTCGCCTCATTTTACGTCTGCAATCAAAAGGCCCCCCTTCGAGGGACCAGTCTCCAGGGAGAACGATACATGGCGCGCACGAAAATCGCGTTGATCGGCGGCGGTATGATCGGGGGCACGCTTGCCCATCTGATCGCGCTCAAGGAGCTCGGCGACGTCGTGATTTTCGACATCGCGGAAGGCATGCCGCAGGGCAAGGCTCTCGACCTTGCCCAGTCGGGCGCCGTGGAAGGGTTCGACTGCGCGCTCAAGGGCACCAATGCCTATGCCGACATCGAAGGCGCCAGCGTTTGCATCGTGACGGCCGGCGTGCCGAGGAAGCCCGGCATGAGCCGCGACGACCTGATCGGCATCAACCTCAAGGTGATGGAGCAGGTGGGCGCGGGTATCCGCAAGTATGCGCCGAACGCCTTCGTGATCTGCATCACCAACCCGCTCGACGCCATGGTGTGGGCGCTGCAGAAGGCCTCGGGCCTGCCGCGCAACATGGTGGTCGGCATGGCGGGCGTGCTCGATACCGCGCGCTTCCAGCACTTCCTGGCCGAAGAATTCCGCGTGTCCGTCCAGGACGTTTCGGCCTTCGTGCTCGGCGGCCACGGCGACGACATGGTGCCGCTCGTGCGCTATTCGACGGTGGGCGGCATTCCGCTCCCCGATCTCGTGAAGATGGGCTGGATCCGCCAGGATCGCCTCGACCAGATCGTGGACCGCACGCGCAAGGGCGGCGGCGAGATCGTGGCCCTGCTGAAGACCGGCTCGGCCTATTACGCACCCGCAGCATCCGCGCTCGCGATGGCGGAGGCCTACCTCAAGGACAAGAAGCGCGTGCTGCCATGCGCCGCGTACCTCAATGGAGAGTACGGTGTTAAAGGGCTTTACGTGGGCGTGCCGGTGATCATCGGTGCGGGCGGCACGGAGCGGGTGGTCGAGATCGACCTCAACTCCGCCGAGCGCGCGATGCTCATGAAGTCGATCGAATCCGTGAAGGGGCTGGTCGACGCCTGCATCAAGATCAATCCCCAACTCGGGGCCTGACAAGAAACCAACGGGGGACGCCCGAAGGCGGAGTGGGACGAATGCGGGAGGCGATGCCTCGGTGCCGTTCGTGCGCGCGTCTGCATCGCGTCTCCACACTTCGGATCGTCCGCAAGAGGGATCACGCTGAGCAATGAACATCCACGAGCATCAAGCCAAGGACCTCTTGAGGCAGTACGGCGTGCCGACCACCGGCGGGGGCGTCGCGTTCACGCCCGAAGAGGCCGAGAAGGTTGCCCAGGGCATCGAGACGGACGTGCGCGTCGTCAAGGCGCAGATCCATGCCGGCGGCCGCGGCAAGGGCAAGTTCAAGGAGGCTGAAGCCGGAGAAAAGGGCGGCGTTCGCTTCGCCAAGTCTCCGGCCGAAGCGCGCCAGCTCGCCGAGCAGATGCTGGGACGCACGCTCGTCACCGAGCAGACCGGACCGGCCGGCCGGGTCGTGCGGCGTCTCTATCTCACCGAGGCGGCGAGCATTGCGAAGGAGCTTTATCTCTCCGCGCTGGTCGACCGGGCGAGTTCCCGCGTCGCCTTCATCGCCTCGACCGAGGGCGGCATGGACATCGAGAAGGTGGCCCATGAGACGCCGGACAAGATCCTGACGCTCACCATCGACCCCGCAACGGGCCTGCAGCCGTTCCACAGCCGCAAGATCGCGTTCGCGCTGGGCCTCAAGGGCGACCAGATCAAAGAGTGCGCGAAGATGATCGGGGGCCTCTACAAGCTGCTCCTCGAAAAGGACGTGAGCCTGCTCGAGATCAATCCGCTGATCATCACCGACGACGGCCACCTCAACGCGCTGGACGCGAAGATCTCCTTCGACGGCAACGCGCTGTTCCGCCATCCCGACATCGCCGCGCTGCGCGACGAGAC
>DAOMQQ010000295.1:0-2970 GCA_035445405.1 Hyphomicrobium sp. | reverse complement strand
TTGCCTGCTTGCGGATGGCGATGGAACTCGGCTGCTCAGCCGATTCGATCGTCCACGTCGCACGGGAGTTGAACGCGTTTATCGAACACGGAACAGGACCTGCGCCGGCCGAGCCCGACGCGGAGCCGGAGGTCGAAGCCGAGGCGGAGAAGTCGTCCGAGGCCATTGCCGCGTGCGGCACGGTGTTGTCCGAGCCGATGACCGCCGAGGAGACGGTGGACGCCGCCGAGCCGGAGGCCGAGGCGGAAGCTGAAGGAGCGGAAGCCGAAGCCGCGCCGGAAGCAGAAGCCGCGAGTGAGGACGCCGTTGTTGAAGCGTCCGCGGAGGAAACGCCGGAGCCTGTAGAAGCCGAGGCTTCAGGTGAAGCAGACGCCGCCGCGGACGATGCGGCGACGGAGGACGTGGCTGCCGCCGCGGAAGAGCCTGCGGACGTGGCTGAAGGTGAAGCGCCTGCCGAGGCAGAAGCGGCTCCTGAAGCTGCGGCCGAAGCCGAAGCGGCGCCTGAAGCCGAAGCTGAGGCGTCTGCCGAGGCGGCGGCTGCGCCGGCCGAGGACGCACCTGCTGCGGAAGCGGCCTCAGAAGCCGTCGAAGAAGCGGCAGGTGAGGGCGACGCCCCCGCCGAGGAGGCTCCGGCAGAGCAGGCTGCGGCTGACGCGGAACCGGCTGCCGAAGCTGCCGAGCCCGAAGCAGAGGCGGCATCCGAGGTCGCGGCGGAGGCTGCGTCGGACGAGGCTGCCGAGGCTGCTCCCGAGGCGGAGGCTGCGGAAGCCGACGCAGAGCCCGCAAAGGTCGCCCCCGAGGTGGCCGCGGCTGCCAATGGCGCGGCGAAACCGGAGGCACCTGCGGCTCAGGCTTAGACCATGATCGCTTCAGGCTCTATCCGCCTGAAGCGTGAATCATCGGTCTCGCTAAAGACGCGATCGCCGACGACGGACGGCACGTCATCGACGCGCACGGGTGACGTGAGGGAGTGAAACGAAGGAGGGCGGGCTGGCTGCGTGATGAGCCGGCTCGTCCCACAAAAATCCTAAGAACGAAGGTCTATGCTGCGCCCCACTCGCTTGGGAATGGGCGCAGCCGGGTCCGAGGGATCGCGACGTCTCGGCTTGGATCAGATGATGCTCTCGGCGTAGAGATCCGTCCGCCGGTCGCGGAAGAAGCCCCACTCGGCGCGGTAGCTTTCGATCAGCGAGAGATCGAACGTGTGCACCAGCACGCCCTCATCCGTCGCGCCGAAGCTCTTCACCAGCTCGCCGCGATGGTCGGCGATGAAGGAGTGCCCGTAGAACTTCTGCGTCGCGCCGTCGTTGTCCTCGGTGCCGACGCGGTTCGCCGCCACGATGGGGATCGCATTCGAGACGGCGTGCCCTTGCATCGCGCGCTGCCACTGCAGATGCGTGTCGAGCGACGCGTCGTAGGGCTCGCTGCCGATGGCCGTCGGATAGAACAGCACCTCCGCGCCTTGCAGCGCCATGGCGCGCGCCGTCTCGGGATACCACTGGTCCCAGCAGATGCCGACGCCGAGATCGCCGCGCTTCGTCTTCCAGGTCTTGAAGCCCGTGTCGCCGGGACGGAAGTAATACTTCTCCTGATAGCCCGGGCCGTCCGGGATATGGCTCTTGCGGTAGACGCCGAGGATCGTGCCGTCCGCGTCGGCGATCGCCACGCTGTTGTAGTAGCGCGGCCCGTCCTTCTCGAAGAACGAGATCGGGATGACGATGCCGAGTTCGCCCGCGAGCTTCTGCATGGCGGTGACGCACGGATGCTCGTCGGCAGGCCACGCAGTCTCGAACCACTTGGGCTCCTGGCGCGTGCAGAAATAGATACCCTGGAACAGCTCGGAGGGCAGCACGACGTCTGCACCCATCCGCGCCGCCTCGCGCACGAACGCCTCGGTTTTCGCGATGTTGGCCTCGATGTCGTGCCCGTAGGATGTCTGGATTGCCGCGACGGTAATGCTGCGATTGGCCATCAGAGAGGTTCCTGCTGCGTGATGCAATGGAAGGAGCCGCCGCCCGCCCCGCCCGAGCCGAGCAGGCCGGATGAGCGGACGCCGTGAACCGTGCGGTCCGGGAATACGGCGCGCAACGCGTCGAGCGCCGCCGCCTCCGTCGCCGTTCCATAGACCGGCACCACGACAACTTCGTTGGCGATGATGAAGTTCATGTGAGAGGCCGGCAACACCTCGCCCGCCGCGTCCGTCACGCGCCCCGGTGCGGGAATGCGGATCACCTCGAGCGTGCGCCCCGCTGCGTCCGTCTGGCGCGAGAGGCCGTCTGCGATCGCATCGAGAATGGCCGCGTGGGGATCGTTGGCGTCGGCCGGCGCCTGGCAGACCACGCGCCCCGGACCCACGAAGCGGGCGATGTTGTCGATGTGCCCGTCGGTGTGGTCGCCGATGAGCCCCTCGTCCACCCAGATCACTTTTTTGGCGCCGAAGGCCTGCTTCAAGGCCGCTTCCGCTGCCTCCTCGGTCCAGCCGTTGCGGTTGGGGTTGAGCAGCGTCTGCCGCGTGGCGAGAACGGTGCCTTCGCCGTCATGCTCCACCGCACCGCCTTCCAGCACGAAGTCGAAACGCCGGATGCCGGTGCCGGTAAGCTCCGCAATGCGGTCGCCCACCGTCGCGTCGTCGGCGAGATCGTGCTTGCCGCCCCAGCCGTTGACGGCGAAGCGGAGCGCGATCGAGCCGTTTCCGGCGCGCGCGAAGATCGGCCCCGTGTCGCGCAGCCAGATGTCGCCGTACTTGGCCGGAACGAGTTCTGCCGCCTCGCCGATGGCGGCCCGGGCCGTGGCCTCGGCTTCGTCGCCGTTGACCAGCACGCGGACGGTGTTCGTCGCGGCGAGCGTGCGCACCAGCGCCGCCACGTCCCGGCGGGGCGCGGCGAGGTCGCCGTTCCATTCGTTCGCGTCCCAGGGCCACGCCGTCCAGATCGCCTTCTGCGGCGCCCATTCGGCGGGTACGACGATGTT
>DAOMQQ010000294.1:0-3004 GCA_035445405.1 Hyphomicrobium sp. | reverse complement strand
GCTCGGGCATGCACATTCACATGAGCCTGCTCGACAAGGCCGGCGACAACGTCTTCTCAGGCGACCCCATCTCGCCGCTCTGCCGCAACGGCCTCGGCGGCCTCTGCGAAACCATGGCCGACTTCATGCCCATCTGGGCACAGTACGCCAACTCCTACCGGCGTTACGTGCCGCTGTCGTACGTCGCGACGGCCCCGCAATGGGGCTTCAACAACCGGACGGTGGCGCTTCGCGTGCCCCCGGGAAATGGCGCCGCAACGCGCATCGAGCACCGCGTTGCCGGCGCCGACGCCAATCCCTATCTCGTCATCGCGGGTATCCTTGCGGGGATTTCGCACGGGATCGCGAACAAATCCGAGCCGGGCCAGAACTGCGAGGGCAACGCCGAGGAAATCGAGGCACCGAGCACGCTGCCGATCGTCTGGGCCAACGCGCTCGATGCGTTCGAGCGCTCCGAGATCGCGCGCAACGCGTTCGGCACAGGCTTCCACGACGTCTTCACGCGCCTGAAGCAGACGGAGCGCGCGAACTTCGAACGCGTCGTGACCGGCCTCGACCACCTTTGGTACGCGCACGTCGCATGACACCCACGCCGCGCGAAAGCCGCGGCCCTGAACGCACCGGCCGCACGATCGGCCTACACACATTTTCACGGATGACAGCCATGAACGCATCCCCTCCCCGCTATCCCAACAACGCGAGCCTGATCGGCGGCGACTGGGTCACGAGCCCCGACACGTTTGCCGTGATCGACCCGGCCACCGGCACAGAGCTTGCGCGCGTGCCGAACCTCGGCGCGGCCGAGACGAAAGCCGCCATCGACGCAGCCGAGGCTGCCTTCCCCGCCTGGTCGAAGAAGACCGCGAAGGAGCGCGCCGGAATTCTGCGCCGCTGGTTCGAGCTCGTGACGGCGGAAACCGAGCACCTGGCAGCGCTCATGACCGCCGAGCAGGGGAAGCCCCTCGCCGAGTCGCGGGGCGAGGTCGCCTACGGCGCGTCTTTCATCGAGTGGTTCGCGGAAGAAGGAAAACGTGCCTACGGCCGCACCATTCCGACTACGGCGTCCAACAAGCGCTACATCACGATCAAGCAGCCGATCGGCGTCGTCGCCGCCATCGCGCCGTGGAACTTCCCGATCGCGATGATCACGCGCAAGGTAACGCCCGCCCTTGCCGCCGGCTGCACCGTCGTCGTGAAGCCCGCCGAGGACACGCCGCTTTGCGCGCTCGCGCTGGCCAAGCTCGCGCTCGATGCCGGCATTCCCCCGGGCGTGCTCAACGTCGTCACGACCAACGACGCCGCGACCGTCGGCAAAGTCCTCTGCGAGGATGCCCGCGTGCGCAAGCTCTCGTTCACCGGCTCCACCGAGGTCGGCCGCATCCTCTACGCGCAGTGCGCGGATACCGTGAAGAAACTCACGCTCGAGCTCGGCGGCAACGCGCCCCTTCTCGTCTTCGACGACGCGGACATCGACCTCGCCGTCGCCGGTGCCATGGCTTCGAAATATCGCAACGCCGGGCAAACGTGCGTGTGCGCGAACCGCATTCTCGTGCAGGCCGGCATCTACGACCGCTTCGCCGAGGCGCTCGCCGCCGAAGTGAAGAAGCTCACCATCGGCCCGGGACGGGAGCCGGGCGTCGTCGTCGGCCCGTTGATCAACGAGGACGCGGCGAAGAAGGTCCAGAAGCTCGTCACGGACGCGACGACCAAGGGCGCCAAGGTCCTCGTCGGCGGCGCGCCGTCCGACGTCGGGCCCCTCTTCTATCAGCCCTCGGTTCTGACCGACGTGACGCCCGAGATGACGATGGTGCACGAGGAAATCTTCGGCCCCGTCGCCGCGCTCGTCCGCTTCGAAACGGACGACGAGGCGATCCGCCTCGCCAACGACACGCCCTTCGGTCTCGCCGCCTATCTCTTCAGCCGGAACATCGCGCGCGCCTGGCGCGTCGCGGAGGCGCTCGAAGCGGGCATGGTCGGCGTCAACGAGGGTCTCTTCTCGAACGAAGTGGCACCTTTCGGCGGCGTCAAGCAATCCGGCCTGGGGCGCGAAGGCTCGCAGGAAGGCCTCGAAGAATACCTCGAAACGAAATTCATATGCCTCGGCGGTCTCTGAGCCCAGACAGCGGAAGATATGCCATGAGCACCAACGCCGAGCTTCACGCACGCCGCCTGGCCGCCCTCCCGCGCGGCATCGGAAACGTGACGCAGATCTATCCGAAGCGCGCGCTCAACGCGGAGATCTGGGACGAGGAAGGAAAGCGCTACATCGATTTCGGCGCGGGCATTGCCGTGGTCAACACCGGCCACCAGCACCCGCGCATCCTGGCGGCCATCGCGGAGCAGATGGCGGCCTTCAGCCACGTCTGCTTCCAGGTGACGCCGCACGAGAACTACGTCGCTCTCGCCGAGCGGCTGAACGCCATCGCACCCGTGTCGGGCCCCGCGAAAACCATGCTCGCCTCGACGGGCGCCGAAGCGGTCGAGAACGCCGTCAAGGTCGCGCGCTGCTTCACGGGCCGCCCCGGCATCGTGTCGTTCTCCGGCGGCTTCCACGGCCGCACCCATATGGGCATGGCGCTCACCGGCAAAGCCGTCCCCTATAAGAAGGGCTTCGGGCCCTTCCCGGCCGACATCTACAACGTCGCCTTCCCGAACCTCTATCACGGCACCTCGTCCGCCGAGAGCATCCAGGCACTGAAGGCGCTCTTCAAGTATCAGGCGGACCCGTCCACCATCGCCGGCATCGTCATCGAGCCGGTGCAGGGCGAAGGCGGTTTCAACATCGCGCCCTTCGACTTCCTCGCCGAGCTGCGCGCACTGTGCGACGAGCACGGCATCCTCCTCATTGCCGACGAGATCCAGACCGGCTTCGCCCGCACAGGCCGCATGTTCGCGCTCGATCACGCGGGCGTCAAAGCCGACGTCGTCACGCTTGCCAAAGGTCTTGCCGGCGGCATGCCGCTCTCGGCCATCGTCGGCCGCGCCGACATCATGGACGCCTCGC
>DAOMQQ010000293.1:0-3015 GCA_035445405.1 Hyphomicrobium sp. | reverse complement strand
AACCAGCCGTAGAACGGGATCCACTTGAGCTCGTCCTTGAGCACGATGGCCGGATCGCGGAACAGCGGCACGAGGCCGAACGTGTCCCACGCCGACTGGTGCTTGGAGACGACGAGGCAAGCCCCCTGCGGGACGTGATGCCGGCCGCGCACCTCGAGCTTCGTGCCGGCGATGACGCGCAGCAACCACACCGAGACGAGCCCGTGAATACGCAAGCCTTCCATAGCCCAGCGCCGCGGCCCGAGCAGGAGCCACGACCCCAGGACAAGGAACAGCGCCGTCGTCACATAAAAGGCGAGCGCAAACAGAAGAGAGCGGAAAAGCAGCATCGAACGCCGAGGTCAGGCCAGAAAGGAAGGGATCGGAACGTCAGGACTTGGGAAGGGCAGACGAGGATGCCGTAACGGCCGTCGGCTGCCAAGGGGACATCCCCCGCGCAACGACCAGACGCGCGGCCGCCGGCAGGAATTTCGCGTACTCGGCGGCCAGAAGCCGCGCCGCGGCCGCATCGAGCCACCACACCTTGCGGCGAATGCCCTCGGGCGCGACCGGATGCGGCACCAGTTCGACATTCGGCATGGCACGGGCCAGCTCGGCCAGGCTGCGCGGCATGTGATAAGCCGCCGTCACCACGATGAGCCGCTCGTAGCCGAACGCTTCCGCCCAGCGCTGCGTCTCCGCCGCATTCCCAACAGTGTTCAGTGCCGCATAGCCGAGATCGACGCAGCAGGCGAAGATGTCTTCGCCGAGGCCGGAGATCCGCATCAGCGACGGCCGGCCGGCCTTGGGGTTCACGCCCGAAATGAGAAGACGCTTCCCCCGCCCGTCTTCGAGCAACCGCGCCGCTTCCGAGATCCGGGTCTGCCCGCCGGTCAGCACGACGATGCCGTCGGCGCTCACGTCCTGAAGCTCGGGCTCACGCGTCACCGCATTAGCGAACAGCACGAAGCCGAACGCGACCAGCGCGAACGCCCCGCCCAGAGATCCAATCAGGAAACGCCTCAGAGTCATGCCTGCCCTTTCGGCCCTGGCATAAGGTCACGATAGCGGTCTACCGACCGTCGACGCCGCACAACCGACCCGCTCCAGAAGACTAGCTGATTTGGTCACCCTTGTGACAAGACCGTTACGGCGAGCCCTCGGACTAAATTGATGAAACAGGAAGGATTGGCAGCACTTAACCCCCTGTTAAGGGCGGCTGTTGAGGATGCGAAAAACACCCCAGCGCGAGGTCAGCACGCAAAGCGCCGCCACCACCACGATTACGATCCCCATTAGGACGAAGCCGGCGAGATCGAGCGAGCCCGACCCGACCAGCCGGGAAAGCTCCGCAAGCGTCAGTTCGCCCCCGCCGAGCAGGCGGATAATCGTCGGCATGAGAAGAAAGACGGCGATCGCGAGGCCGGCACCGACCAGCCCGGCCCTCACGCCGAGGCGGAAGAAGTGCTTCTCGAATTCGCGGGCGATGAAGCGGTCGGTGGCGCCGACGAGATGCAGCACCTCGACGATCTCGCGGTTCGACGCCATCGAGCTTCGCGTGGCGGAGACGATGATCGCCGTCGTGGCCATCGCGACGAGCGCGAGGATGGCAAGCCCGCCGAGCGAAAAACTGTGCGTGATGGTCGTAATCTGCTGCTGCCAGCGCCGATGGTCGTCGAGCGTGACCCCTTGGAAGCGTTCTGAGAGCCCTCCTCTCACCACGTCGAGGTCGGGCGCCGCACTCCTGTCGAGCTCGATCGCGACGAGGCGGGGCAGCGGCAGCGCGTCGAGATCCTCGATCACGCCAAGCCAGGGTTCGAGCAGCTTCGCCGACTGCTGGGCCGAGAGCGTGGTGACGCGGCTGATCCCCTGCTGCTGCCTCAGGTACGTCGCGACCTCCTGCACCGCCTGCTCGGTGTCCGCGCCGTCCTTGGGCTGAACCTGAACGGTGACCTCGCTCGCGATGTCGGCAAGCCAGGCATTGGCGGACTGGCGGATCATGTAGACCGCGCCCACCGTGAGACAGGCGAGGAAGCACATGATGGTGATGACGAGCGTCAGAGACCGGCCGGTCACCGAGCCCGCGGGAACGATGGGCGCCGTGAGCGAGATCGCCTTCCGGCTCTCACGCGAGGTCGCATACACCTCCGGGCGGGCGTAGCGCTCGTATTCGGTGCGGTGTGCGCCCTCCCCTCCGGAGATCGGATCGGGCTCATACGTGTGCTGATAGCTCGCCGCATGCCCCTGCGTGCCGTGACCCTGCGTCACGACGGAGCCGTCGTCATAAGCTTCATACTCCGGCTGGCGATGCTGAGCCTGATGCCCCCGCGCCGCCGGCCGGTCGGGTCTGTCATACGATCCGGACATGGCCGTCGTGCAGCTCCAGTCGAGGGGCCTTGAACTGTCGCATCAGCTGATGGTCGTGGGTTGCGATCAGAACCGATGTTCCGAGCCGGTTGAGCTCGATGAAAAGACGCAAGAGGCGCCGCGCCATCTGCGGGTCGACGTTGCCTGTCGGCTCGTCCGCGAGCAGAAGCTCGGGCTTGCCGATGACCGCGCGCGCAATCGCGGCACGCTGCTTCTCGCCGCCCGACAGCACGGATGGATAGCCGTGCATGCGATCGCCGAGCCCAACCCACTGCAGCAGATCGGTCACGTCCTCCTTGTAGTCGTCGACGCGCTTGCCGACCACCCTGAGAGGCAGCGCCACGTTCTCCCACGTGGTGAGATGCTCGAGCAGGCGGAAATCCTGAAACACGATGCCGATCCGCCGCCGCAGCGGCGCCCGCTTGCTCGTCGTGATGCGGCTCACATCCTGGCCGAAGAGCTGGATCTGCCCCCGCGTCGGGTGGAGCGACATGAAGAGGAGGCGGAGCAGGGACGTCTTGCCCGCGCCGGAGGGACCGGTGAGGAAGTGGAAGGACCCGGGCCGAAGATGGAAGTCGACGTCGGACAGGACTTCGGGCCCTCGATCGTATTTGAGACCGACGTTCGTCAACCGTATCACGGTGCGTGCGCTCCGGGAGGTAGCATTGC
>DAOMQQ010000292.1:0-3027 GCA_035445405.1 Hyphomicrobium sp. | reverse complement strand
CAATCTCGCGGCACCTTGTGCAGGGCGGCGGCTCTGAGAAACAGGGCCGTCTGAATTGGGCCGCACCTTCTCCGATCGGATGCGCCCTGTCAACGACCTCCGCCCGTAAGGGCGCACGAAAACCATAATTCCCGCGCCGATTGGGGGGCAAGGGAAGGGGCCGGGGGAGCGGGCCCCAGCCAAAAGGGGCAAAGCCTCAGGGGAGGAATTTCATGTCCGAGCGACGCGCCCTTCGGCGGGCGGCCTCATTGTTTCTGCTACCCGTGCTTGCGGCCGGCGGCTGCTCGTCCATCGGCGGGGGTGGCAACCCCTTCGGCAGCACCAACGATTTCGACCGCACCTTCATCAGCGCCGCCCAGACCTGGGACCTCAACAAGGACGGCGACGTCACCTGCGACGAGTGGATCCAGTACCTCGGCATCTTGTTCCGCGAGCACGACGCCAACGGCGATGGCGTCCTCGATGCCGAGGAATATGCCGCCATGGCCCGCAGCGACCGGCTCTTCGAGGTGGCCAAGCTTCCCTATTACGACGCCAACAAGGACGGCAAGGTCACTCTCCAGGAGATGACCGGCACGCACAACGTCGCCTTCAAGCTGCTCGACCGCAATCAGGACTGCCGCATCGACCGCACCGAGACCGTGCAGGTCCACGACAAGGTCCAGCCGAAGCCCAAGGAAGTCGATCAGTCGATGCCGAGAACCTCACCGGGCAGCGGCGGCATCCCCGGCCGCTAGATCATGATCGCTTCAGGCCGATACGGCCTGAAGCGTAAATCGCGGGGCTCGCGGCGAGCGTCACTCGCTCGCGGCCGGCGCCATCCGCACGATGCGCCCGTCCGCCTCGTCCGTCAGCAGATAGACGGCTCCGTCCGGCCCCTGCCGCACGTCACGGACGCGCTGGCCGATGTCGTCGGCCACGACTTCATGCTGCACCACCTTGCCGTCCTCGATCACGAGGCGCTGCACCTGCATGTACTTGAGCGCGCCCGCAAGGAGATTGCCTTTCCATTCCGGAAAGAGATCCCCCGTATAGAGCAGCACGCTCGACACCGCGATCGACGGCGTCCAGTGATAGACCGGCTGCTCGAGCCCTTCCTTCTCGGTGATGCCCTCGCCGATCTTCGCGCCCGAGTAATCGATGCCGTACGTGATCACCGGCCAGCCGTAGTTCTTGCCCTTCTCGGTGGCGTTGATCTCATCGCCGCCCTGGGGTCCGTGCTCGGCCGTCCACAGCAAGCCCTTCTCCGTGTCGTACGTCGCACCCTGCACGCTGCGATGTCCGATGGACCAGACAAGCGGATTCCAGCCTTCGCCCGCAGGCTTGTCGAGCGCGGGCTTTCCTTCCTGCGTCATGTAGAGGATCTTGCCGACCGTGCTCGCCGGGTTCTGCGCCTCGTCGGGGCGGTCGCCGCGGTCGCCGGTGGTGACGAACAGATTCCCGTCCGGCGTAAACACAAGGCGCGAGCCGAAGTGGCGGTCGCTGCCGGGAACCGGCGGCTCCTGCCGGAAGATCACCTTGACATCGGAGAGAGCACCGTTCGCACCATCGAGCGTAAGCTTGCCGCGTGCGACGGCCGTTGCGCTTGCGCCATCGCCGCGCACCTCGCTGTAAGACAGGAAAATCGTGCCGCTGTCGATGAAATCGGGCGCAAGCGCCACGTCGAGCAAGCCGCCCTGATTTTCCGCATAGACCTCCGGCACGCCCGTGATGGGCCCACCGATCGAGCCGTCCTTGCCGACGACCCTGAGCCGCCCTGGCAGCTCCGTGACGAGATACCGACCGTCCGGCAGAAACTGCAGCCCCCACGGTCTCTCCAAGCCTTCGGCCACCGGCGTCAGCGTAATCGCCGTCTTCGGCGCCTCCGGCGCGTTCGTCTGCGCTCCGATGGACATGGACGCACCGAGCATTGAAGCGGCCATCAGGAACAAAACGGGAGCGACGGTGCGGGAGCGAAGGCGCATCGGAAACCTCATATCTTGTTTTCGCGTCAGGGCTTATTTAGGTCGTCCCGGCCACATTCCGAGAGGGCTCGGGACATTTGACGGTTAGAAAAGCGGAAACGCACGCCATTTGTCTTTTAACGGCGCTTCACCCATATAGTCGCCTCATGACGTCCGCCCCCATGCCCTATGTAAAAATGAACGGTCTCGGCAACGAGATCGTCGTCGTCGATTTTCGCGACCGCGGCGGCGCGCTGACACCGGCCGACATTCGAGCGGTGGCGGAGCATCCTGCGACGGCGTTCGACCAGATGATGGTGCTCAACCCACCGCGCAGCCCCGGCACGGATGCGTTTGTCCTGATCTTCAATACGGACGGCTCGGAATCGGCAGCCTGCGGCAACGGCACACGCTGCGTCGCGTGGCTCGATCATCTTGAGACAAAGCGCCCGGAATTCCTATACGAAACGCGCGCAGGCCGTCTCGCAGTCGCCGTGCAGAACGAGACCGCCATCACCGTCGACATGGGAACGCCTCGTTTCGGCTGGGACGAGATCCCGCTCTCGGAGCCGTTTCACGACACTCGCGCCATCGAGCTGCAGATCGGCCCCATCGACGCCCCGGTCCTGCACTCCCCTTCGGTGGTCAACATCGGGAATCCCCATGTCGTATTCTGGGCCGACGAGCCGGTCGAAACCTACGATCTCGCGCGCTTCGGCCCCTTGATCGAAAATCATCCGCTGTTCCCGGAGCGCGTCAACGTCACGCTGGCGAACGTTCAATCGAGATCGGCGCTCAAAATCCGCACCTGGGAACGCGGAGCGGGCCTAACGCGCGCGTGCGGGACGGCGGCCTGCGCCTCGGCGGTTTCCGCGATCCGCAAGCGGCTTACCGACCGCACGGTCACAGTGACGCTCCCCGGCGGTCCGCTCGTCATAGAATGGGCCGCGAACGACCGTATCCTCATGACAGGTCCCGCTGAATTGGAGCACCGGGGAGACCTTCGCGCCCTCCTTTCGGCCGGCTCCCCGCCGGCTCCGCCGCTTGTCCCCCACGAGCGTTTGCCCTAGACCATGATCGCCTC
>DAOMQQ010000291.1:0-3071 GCA_035445405.1 Hyphomicrobium sp. | reverse complement strand
GCAGCATCCGTTGAACCTCCGCGGTTACGCGTCAACTTGCGCGAATATTCCTGATCGCCATTCGGCTATTTTTTGAGTGGTTTGGTCTTGAAAAGCCCCGATCGGCGCGCGCATCAGCGCCTGCCGATCAGCTTCCTCCCGTACCTTCTCGACTAGCATGTTTTCACGGGGCGGTCATCTTTTTCACTTGACCCGACCCTGCGCAAACCGGCGAATCAGCGGGGGCTTTTCCCGGGTTTTCCACACCTTATCGCGGCGAGGACCTCGGCTGCGTGGCCCTTCGGCTTAACCTTTCTCCAAATTCGCACGATGCGGCCGTCCGGCGCGATCAGAAACGTCGCGCGCTCGACGCCCATGTACTTGCGCCCATACATCGATTTCTCGACCCACACGCCGTAGGCGGCCGCGACCGTCTTCTCCTCGTCGGAGGCGAGATGAAGATCCAGCCCGTGTTTTGTCTTGAACCGGGCATGGCAGGCGGGGCTGTCCGGCGACACACCGATCACGGCCGCGCCGGCGCGTGCGAACTCGTTCGCGAGAGCGGCGAACTCCTGAGCTTCGAGCGTGCAGCCCGGCGTATCGTCGCGCGGGTAGAAATAGAGCACCACCGTCCGGCCGAGGAAGCCTTCGAGGGCGAGCGGCTCGCCACCATCCGCCGGCAACACGAAAACCGGGGCAACGTCACCCTCCTGGAGCATGCTTCACGTGCCTTTCTTTTGTCGCTTTTAATGAGCCACATCCCACCCTTAACGGCGGTGGGGCCTCGGGATTCGTCGGGTTTGGGGATCGGGCGTTCCGGGCGCATCCACGCGTCGCTCTTAATGGCATGGTTTTGTTGTCCGGTGCAGCCGCTTCGCCCTAGCCGGCCGTAGGCGGAGAGCCACGATAAGGCCGAGCACAGCGCCGCCGAGCGTCGGGTCGAGAGTGCCGAGACGATCCCCCGGATCGTGGCTCTGTCAGGCTCCTCGACGACGGCGCGCTTCAGCCATCCTACGCACGCCGGCCGGAGACCGCTCGGAATGACGACACAGACCTCCGGCAGGCAGGCCCCCAGGGCGTCGCCGTCCCGCGGCGGGCCGACGGGGCCTCATGGGGGCGGACACGGTGGCGGCGGACAGGGTTCCGGCGGACAAGGTTCCGGCGGACAGGGCGGCAGCGAGCGAAGGGCCGCCGCGCCACGTCGCCTGAGGGGCGTTTTCAAGCTCGCCGCCTTTACGATTGTCCCCGTTCTGCTGCTGACGCTGCTTGCGGTCGGCATCGGCTATGTCCGCCTTCTGCATGGCCCGATCTCGCTCAAGGCGTTCGGCCAACAAATCGAGGAGCGTATCAACGCCGACCTCGACGGCTTCACCGTGCACATCGACGATGCGCTGGTCACGCTCGCGGACGACTTCCGGGTCGAGTTGCGGCTCACCAATCTCCGCATCAAGGAGGACGACGGCGATCTCGTGGCCTCCGCACCGAGTGCCGCGCTCGAACTCAACCGGACGGCGTTCTGGCGTTTCGAGGTCGTGCCCAAGCGCGTGGACCTGATCGAGCCGCGGCTCGCGGTGACCTACAGCTCCGAACACGGCATTTCGCTTTCGATCAACAATGCGCCGCCCATCGCCATCGAGGCCACTGCCGGCGGCGAGGGCGAGCAGGCCATCGTCCCGCCCGCCCCCGTGGCGGCGGAGCGGCCGGTTCCCTCGGCAGGACAGGCCCCCTCGTTTCCCGCTTTTCACCGCGTCGATCTCGCCCGGCTGCTGGCGGAAAGCTCGGCGCGGGCGCGGCGCGGCGAAGCGGCCACCTCGCAGCTCAAGGCGTTCGGCATCCGCAACGCACGGGTCTCCGTCACGTGCGACGGCGTGACGAGCGAGTTGTTCGTCCCCGAGGCCTCGTTCGACGTCGACCACACGAAGCGCGACAGCGTGATCTCGGGTACGGCGACGATCGAATCGCCGAAGGGTGAATGGTCTCTCGCTTTCAGAACCGAGGATTCCGAGCATCACGATCTGGTGAAAGTTGCAGCGACCGTGGAGAACCTGGTGCCGAGCACGCTCGCCCCCATCTCCTCGGATCTCGCGCTGCTCAGCATGTTCGACACGCCCGTCAACGGCGTTCTCGATCTCGATCTCTCCAATGCCGGAGATCTGAGATCGGCCGATCTCTCGCTCGACGTGGCGGACGGGTTCATCCGGCTGCCGGCCGTTTCGAGCACGCCGTTCATGCTCGACAAGGGCAAGATCGTGCTCAGCTACAATGCCGAGACGCGCCGCCTCGATCTCCTGCCCTCGACACTCGATTGGGACGGGAGCCACCTCACGCTCCACGGCGCGATGCAGAACGATCCGGCGGGGACGGGCGAGCCGCAATGGCATTTTGCGCTACGCTCGATCGACGGCTCGATCTCGGCCAAGGATTTCGGCGTGGCGCCCATTCCCGTCGAAAGCCTGGAAGCCATGGGGCGCATCATCCCGGGCGAGGATCTCGTGCAGCTTTCCGGTCTCTCGCTCAGCGTCGGCGGCGGTGTCGTCAACGTCAACGGCGACATCATCGGCGGGCCCGATACGCCGAGCACACGCGTGGAAGCGACCGTCTCGCCCATGCCGATCGAGACGCTCAAAGCGATGTGGCCGCGCGCTGTGGCGCCTGCCGCGCGCGACTGGATGGGCGCGCAAGTCGAAAGGGCACATCTCAAGTCGGCTTCGTTCAAGCTGCTCTCGGGCCGCTTCCTCGATGCCGACAGCGCAAACGACACATCCGACCCTGCCAAGCCGGAGCGGCTATCGGCCCATCTCGAAATTTCCGACATCCGCATGGTGCCGCTGCCGAAGAGCCTGCCTCTCGAAGCGGAAAGCGCATCCATTCGCCTGGAGAACAGCGCGCTCGAGGTGAGCGTGCCGGAAGCGCGCATCATCGTGGACGAGACGCGGCGGATGCCGCTCAACGACGTGCGCCTCACGGCGGTCGACGTGACGCATGACGCGCCTCTCGCGGAGCTGGCGCTCACGTCCGAAACCTCTCTTGAGGATCTGATCGAGACGCTGAACCGCAGCGAGCTTCATCTCGCCGGCCAGGGGCCGCTGCCG
>DAOMQQ010000290.1:0-3072 GCA_035445405.1 Hyphomicrobium sp. | reverse complement strand
GGAGAAGACCGATGGCGAAGGCAATCCATATGATGGTGAGGGTCCTCAACGAGGAACGGAGCGTGGCTTTCTACTCCGGGGCGTTCGGACTCGAGATTGCCGACCGGTACGATTTTGCCGACTTCACGCTGGTTTACCTCCGCAACGCGGAAGCCGATTTCGAGCTGGAGCTGACCGTCAACAAGGGTCGGAAGGACCCCTACGAGCTCGGCAACGGCTACGGGCACTTCGCGGTCGCCGTCGACGATCTGGAAGCGACGCGCGCCCGGATCGCCGAGCTTGGATATTTTCCCAAAGATATCAAGCAGATGGTTTTCGAGGATAAGCCTTTCGGACGCTTCTTCTTTATCGAGGACCCGGATGGCTACAAGATCGAGGTGCTCGAAAAGGGCGGCCGCTTCCGCTGATTTTCCCGCCTCGCCGGGGAGCCGGGCCGGGCCGTCCACGCTGATCGAGAAAGCGCAAGCTTCGCATCAGCAAATGCCAGTAAACCTTTGACTCAACGCACCGTTTCATACCTGGCACTTGTCGATGCAGCGGATCTGCATCGTCTGGTGCCCGGGCCCTGCAACGGCTCGTGCCAACGGCGGTCAAAGGCGGCTCCCCGTGCATCATCCCATGCCCCTGGCATCAGAGGTGGCAGATCCGGCGCAACATTCCGTGCCGGACGCTGCGCCGCTGCCCGATCCGGCGCCGGCGGCGTTCGTCTGCCGCCATACGGGGACGCCTTGCCCCGCGTTGGCCTCGCTTTTCTCCTCACTCAATCCTACGGGGCCCGAAGCCCGGGAGTGGGTGCAGGCGCTCGCGCCCTGCGGCTTCTGCCGCGTCGCGTTCGATGCCGAGCGAGATAGCCTGAGGCGCCTTCGCCTCGGCCAGCGGGAGCGCGAAATCCTGCTCGAAGCGTCGCGGGCGGGTGTCCTCGTCCTGACCGAGCCGGGCATGGCCCGCTCGCTCAGCGCCAGCCGGCGCCGCGCGGCCCAATCGCTCGCCAAGGCCGGTCTCGTCATCCCGGCCACCGCCCCGTCGCACGGGCGCTCGACCCGCGCTGCGGTGACCCTCACCGATTTCGGCCGCTATGTCATGGCCGCCTACGGCCGGTTCCTGGAAGGCGGCAAGCCCGTTCGCTGGACCCGGCCTGCCGCGGGCGTCGCCCTCCCCGGCTGCGATCCCATCCTGCTGCGCGACGAGGCCCTGGCCCGGACGCACACCGCCCTGCGCACGACGCTCGACGATCTCAAGGGCGTGCTGGTCGCGGCCATCGCGGGGCGCGCGAAAGACCCCGATCTGCTGGACCGCGTGACGCGGCATCTCGAACAAAAGGCCACACTGCTCAAAGCGGTTCTGGAACCGCTCAAGACCCGGCCCGTTCGCGCCTGAGCGCCTCATCTATTTCCATCTCCGATCCTTCGGCCCGTCGTTCCCGGCCGACGCTCCCGCGCGATGCGGGCCCATTGAACCGCGCCTTCTGCAACCCATATTCCGGATGTAAAGACAAAGCCGGTGCCCGCGAGGGGCCGGAGAGCGGTAGCCGGATCAGGTGCCGTTTCGTGACACTGAAGGTCGCTTATCGAAAGGACTTTCGAGAATGAGCAGACTATCCGTAATGTCCAACCCGTTCCTGCTCGGGTTCGAGGAGATCGAACGCCTCATCGATCGGACGGGTAAAGGTGGGGGTGAAGGCTATCCGCCTTACAATATCGAGCGCGTCGCCGCCAACGACGGCGAGAGAGAGAAGCTGCGCATCACGATCGCACTCGCCGGGTTCACCCGCGACCAGCTCGAGATCGTGGTCGAGGACAATCAGCTTATCGTGCGCGGCCGGCAGACCGACGATAAATCCCGCACCTATCTCTACCGCGGGATCGCAACACGCCAGTTCACGCGAACGTTCGTTCTGGCCGACGGGATCGAGGTCAAAGCCGCCGAGCTCTCGAACGGGCTCCTCGTCATCGATCTCGTGCGGCACGAGCCAGACAAGCTCGTGCGCAGGATCGAGATCGGAACCGGCAAAGGCTGACGCGGCCATTCGACGCAAGATCAAGATCAAGCGCCGTAAGGCCAGGCAGAGACATCGTTTTCAGCGCTGTCAGATGCCCGCCCGCTACAGCCAAGCACATCGAATCGTAAGAACATGGTGCGACGGGGCGAAGGATTTCACCCGCCTCGTTCGTTTCCATGACGAATACCTCGAGAGAGGAGGAGTTGCGTCATGAAAGAGAACACGCCGAAGCGGCTCACGGCCAAGCAGCGCCAGAAGGTGCAGCCGGTTGCGCCCGTTATGAGCGACATCGAACTCGCACGCCTCGGAGGCGGCCAGGTCGCCTACATCAAAACCCTGTCCTCCGACGAAGCTCTGCAGATGTTTCCGGCCATCGAGGATCTGCCGCGCGGCATCAATCTCTATGCCCTGCACGCGGCAGACGGAACGCCGATCGCGCTGACGGATACGCGTCAGGCCGCGCTCAGCCACGCGATGGACGGGGAGCTCGAGATCGCGAGCATTCACTAACGCTCCTTGCGGAACGTCATTCCGAGGGCGGGCCCTGCCGAGCAGGGCTCGCCCTTTATTTTTCCGTGATCGGATCTATCGGGCGCCGGCGGCATCCGCCGCCTCCGCGCCGCAGTCATCGAGGGCCTGCTGGCGCTTCTGCAGCTCCATCCTCCAGCGATCCGGGGCGACGCCGCCACACCAATCGACGTGACGCTTGAGATCGGTGCTCCATGCGTCGCCGGAGAAGCCACAGGCCCGCTCCTCGTTCTCCTGCTGCTGCTGGATCGCAAGCTTACCGTACATCTCGCAGTTGGCCTGAGCCGCGGCGTGAGGCGCCGCTGCAGCCGCAGCGAAAAGGACTGCCGCACAGCGGGCACCGGCAAGACGCAGTGAAGGCATCGCTCGACCTCAATTCTGATTTAGAGCGTGATCCGTTTCGATTGAACTGAGATCACGCTCCATCTCCGTAGCGAGACCGATGATTCACGCTTCAGGCTGATAGGGCCTGAAGCGATCATGGTCTTGAGGAATTGGGAAGATTACGGACGTTCGGGGCGCGATCATGGCGCGCCACCCGGCGC
>DAOMQQ010000289.1:0-3075 GCA_035445405.1 Hyphomicrobium sp. | reverse complement strand
ATTGTGATCGTCCGAAATTTGGCTGTTAAGACGGAGGGTTAGCCCCGTGACAGGCCTAGGTTCGAAACTCAGAGTGCTGGCGATCGCCAATCAGAAAGGCGGCGTCGGCAAAACCACGACCGCGATCAATCTCGGCACGGCGCTGGCGGCTATCGGCGAGCGTGTCATCGTTATCGACCTCGATCCGCAGGGCAACGCCTCGACCGGGCTCGGCGTGCCGCCGGAAATGCGGGCCAGGACGTCCTACGACGCGGTGCGCGGCGCCGTCAGCTTGCTCGAAGCTGCCGCTCCGACGGCCATTCCTGGGCTTTTCGTCGTGCCGGCGAACTCCGATCTGGTGGGGCTCGAAGCCGATCTCTCGGGCGATCCGAGCCGGGCGTACAAGCTTCGCGACGCGGTTGCGGCGCTGGTCGCGCAGTCTCAGGCCCGCCCGGCCGATCAGGCCTTCAAATACGTCCTGATCGATTGTCCGCCGTCTCTCAACATCCTGACGCTCAACGCGCTTGCCGCCGCGGATGCCGTGCTGGTGCCGGTCCAGTGCGAATTCTTCGCGCTGGAGGGTATCTCCCAGCTCAAGGACACGATCGATCAGATCCGCGCGTCGCTCAATCCGAGCCTCGAAATCCAGGGCGTCGTGCTGACCATGCACGATGCGCGCACCACGCTCTCGCGCGAGGTCGCGGACGAGGTGCGGGCGTTTTTCGGGCCCAAGGTCTACCAGTCGGTCATTCCGCGGAACACGCGGGTTGCGGAGGCGCCGTCGCACGGCAAGCCGATCCTGCTTTACGACTACGATTGTGCAGGCAGCCAGGCGTACATCCGCCTGGCCACCGAAATCATCGAACGGGAACGTCAGACCAAAGCCGCGTAACCACCTCTGAACGAATAGAAAAATGGGTATGTTCATGAACGCATCGCTGCCCAAGAACCGGCTCGGCCGTGGTCTCGCTTCGCTGATCGGAGATATTCCGCAGGGTCAGGCTCAGCCGCGCATTCCTGCCGAGGGTGAGCAGCGGTCCCTGCCGGTCGCGCAGCTTCGCGGCGGGCGCTTCAATCCGCGCAAGGAATTCGCGGAGCCGGAGCTTGCCGAGCTTGCCGAGTCCATCCGCACCAAAGGACTTGTGCAACCCATCATCGTGCGTCCGCATCCCGAGGATGCGCAGGCCTACGAGATCGTCGCCGGCGAACGGCGCTGGCGCGCGGCGCAGAAGGCCGGCGTGCACACGGTGCCGGTCATCGTGCGGGAGCTCTCGGACCGCGAAGTGCTCGAGCTCGCGATCATCGAGAACGTGCAGCGCGCCGACCTCAACGCCATCGAAGAGGCAGGCGGCTACAAAGAGCTGATCGAGCGCTTCGACTATAGCCAGGAGCAGGTTTCCGAGATCATCGGAAAGAGTCGAAGCCACGTCGCCAATACTTTGAGATTGCTGAAACTTCCGGACTCCATCCAGGCGTATGTTCTGGACGGCCGGCTGACCGCCGGGCACGCGCGCGCGCTCGTCGGGCGGGCCGACGCGGAAGCGCTGGCGCAGCGGATCGTGGAGCAGAACCTCAACGTGCGCGAGGCCGAAGCGCTTGCCCAGGCCGGACCCATTGGCCAGCCCGGGTCGAGCGGGCCGCGCAAGGCGCGCGAGAAGGATCCGGATACGAAGGCTTTCGAGAGGGAGCTTGCGGATACGCTGGGGCTCAAGGTCGAGGTCAAGCGCGGCTCCGGCGAGAGCGGGAACCTCGTGATCAAGTATGGCAACTTCGATCAGCTCGACTACATCCGCTTGCGTCTGGTCGGCACATCCGGCGGCTGACAGGTGCGCCCGTTAAGCGCGTGACAGCGCGAATGCTGGACACTGGCGGCCTTGGCGCTTATGGCACGTCTGTCTTCTACCGAACGCGGACTGTTCTCTTTCGCGTCGGGCGTCCTTTTCGGGGCGTAAGGCAAGGTGTCATGCCATACGGTCTCGAAGGTCGGTCTGATGAGCAGCGACGTTCTCTTTCGCCTGGCGGCGACAATCCGGGCCAGGCGCGCGGAAGCTTCCGATCGCTCGTACACGCGCCAGCTTCTCGACGGCGGGCCTGAGCGCTGCGCCAAGAAGCTCGGCGAGGAAGCTGTCGAGACGGTGATTGCGGGCGTCCATCAGGACGACGACGCGCTGCGTGCGGAAGCGGCTGATCTCCTCTATCATCTCCTTGTTCTGCTCGAGGCGCGGGGCATTGCGCTGGACGACGTGCTCGCCGTGCTCGAAGGGCGGACGGCACAGTCGGGACTTGCGGAAAAGGCATCTCGCGATGCGAAAGGAGAAGCCGGGTAGGCTTCCGGGTGTGCCCCATGACCAAGATGGCCGAAGCGCCTAAAGCGGGGCGGAACCCGTTCTGCACCGAGCTTATCGGCGCGCAGGCACCCGAGCTGCAGTTCTCGCCTTATCGCGTCTTCACGCGCGAGCAGTGGGCCCGGCTACGCGCCGACACGCCGATGACGCTCGAAGCCGACGAGCTCGAAGAGCTGTCGGGTCTCCTGGATGAGCTTTCGGTGGAAGAGGTCGAGACGATCTATCTGCCGCTCTCCCGCCTGCTCAATCTTTACGTTGCGGCCGCGCAGAAGCTCCATTCCGTGAGCTCGACCTTTCTCGGCCGCACGGATTGCCGCGTGCCCTTCATCATCGGTGTGGCCGGGTCGGTCGCGGTCGGTAAGAGTACGACGGCGCGTGTTCTCAAGGCGCTGCTCGCGCGCTGGCCGGATCATCCCAAGGTCGATCTCGTCACGACGGACGGCTTCCTGCTGCCGAACCGGGAGCTCGAAGCGCGCGGCCTGATGGACCGCAAGGGCTTCCCCGAAAGCTTCGATACGGCGCGGCTGATCAATTTTCTGGCCGACGTCAAAAGCGGAAAGGGGCAGCTCGAAGCGCCCGTCTATTCGCACTTTCACTATGACATCATGCCTGGGCAGAGGGCGCTGATCGAGCGGCCTGACATCCTCATCGTCGAAGGCCTCAACGTCCTGCAACCGGCGACGCTCGAGCGCGGCAGCGTGTCGGAGCCGTTCGTCTCGGATTTCATCGATTTCTCGATCTTCATCGATGC
>DAOMQQ010000288.1:0-3099 GCA_035445405.1 Hyphomicrobium sp. | reverse complement strand
TCCTGCGTGCCGTCCTGCGCATACCGGCGCAGCGCATCGGCTTCGGGATCGAAGTGAGCGGACGACGGGATTCCCAATTCGTCGCGCACTTCCGCAGGCGGCAGCCAGCCCGGATCCACGCCCCTCATATCCGGAAGCTCATGCGCGATGCCCTTGTGGCAGTCGATGCAGGTGTAACCGTCCTTCTGGATGAGGTAGCGTGTGTGGATGTCGGCCGCTCGTTGCGTCTGGCGCGTGAAGTCCATCGCGACTTCGGAATGACAGTTCCGGCATTCCAGAGAATCGTTCGCCTTGAGACGGGCCCACTCGTGCTGAGCGAGCCGCAGCCGCTCGTCCAGGAACTTCCGCCGCGTGTCGATGGTGCCGAAGATGTGCCCCCACACTTCCTTCGACGCCTGGATCTTGCGGGCGAGCTTGTTGGTCCACTCGTGCGGCACGTGGCAGTCCGGGCAGGACGCGCGCACACCGGAGCGGTTCGTGTAGTGGACGGTCCGCGTCATCTCCTCGAAGACGTTCGCCTTCATCTCGTGGCAGGTGATGCAAAACGTCTCGGTGTTGGTGGCCTCGAGCGCCGTGTTGAACGCGCCCCAGAACATGACGCCGCCGAGAAACCCGCCGAGCGTGAGGAAGCCTACGCTGAGGTAGGCGCTAGGTCTGCTGGCGATCCCCCAGAACCGGAGCAGAAGCGCCTTGATCCTCTGCATCGCCTATTTCTCCCCGACCGGCAGAAGGTTGAGCATGTCGCGGAAATCGTTCTCGACGAGCGGCTTGGCGTCCGTCTGCTGGACGTGGCAGGCGGTGCAGTTATGGCGACGCGGGGCGACATCGGCGAGCATCTGTCCGTCCCTGTCCTGGAAGTGCGTGATGCTGATCATGGGCGCACGGACATGGTCGGTATACTGGCGACGATGGCACTCCAGGCACCGGTTGGCGTTGAGCGAGATCTGATAGCCGTCGATCGAATGCGGGATGATCGGCGGCTGCTCGGGATAGTTGCGCATGCGTCGCTGGTCGTCGACGACGGGAGACGGCAACGCAGGTGCTGCAACGTCTCGCATCGGATGCGCCGCGCCGGTGAGCCTCGGCACGATCTCCTGGGCATACGCTGCTGCGAATGCCACGGCGCCGGCCGCAAGCACGACGATGCCGAGCGAGGACCAGCGAAACAGGGCTACACGCGTTCTATTCTGACTGCGCATTTTTTGAAGTCCGTCTGCCGGGAGATGGGATCATTGGCGTCCAGCGTGACCTTGTTGATCAGCTGGCTCGCGTCGAACCAAGGGACGAAGATGACACCGCGCGGCGGCCTGTTCCGCCCGCGGGTCTCAAGTCTCGTGCGCATGTCTCCGCGACGCGAGACCACCCTGATCTCCATGCCGCGATTAAATCCGCGCTCGCGGGCATCCTGCGGATGCATGTAGCAGAGCGCGCCCGGGAAGGCCTTGTAGAGCTCCGGCACGCGCATGGTCATCGAACCCGAGTGCCAATGCTCGAGCACGCGGCCCGTCACCAGCCACATGTCGAACTCGTCGTCGGGAGATTCGGCGGGCGGCTCGTAAGGCACGCCCAAGATGACCGCACGCCCGTCGGGCCGACCGTAGAACTCCACGCCGCGGCCCGGCTTGACGTAAGGGTCGTAGCCTTCGCGGTACCGCCAGAGCGTCTCCTTCCCCTCCACCACCGGCCAGCGGAGCCCGCGGACGCGATGATAGACGTCGAAGTCGTCGAGGTCGTGCGCCTTGCCGCGCCCGAACTCGGCGTATTCCTCGAACAAGCCCTTCTGCACATAGAAGCCGAAACGTTCCGCTTCGTGGTTCTCGTAGCCGTCCTCGATGTCGCTCGCCGGGAAGCGGTTGACGTGGCCGTTCGCGAACAGCACGTCGAACAAGGTTTTTCCGGCATATTCGGGGTTGCGATCGAGAACGTCTACGGGCCAGACCTCGTCGGTCGTAAAGCGCTTCGAAAACTCCATGAGCTGCCAGAGGTCGGAGCGCGCCTCGCCTGGAGCGTCGACAAGCTGGTGCCAGAAATGGGTGCGCCGTTCCGCGTTTCCGTAAGCGCCTTCCTTCTCCACCCACATCGCAGCCGGCAGGATGAGATCGGCGGCAAGCGCGGTCACGGTCGGATAGGCGTCGGACACGACGATGAAGTTTTCGGGATTGCGATAGCCCGGATACGTCTCGTTGGTGATGTTGGGCGCGGCCTGCATGTTGTTATTGACCTGGACCCAGTAGAAATTGATCCGCCCATCCTTGAGCCGGCGGTCCTGCTCCACGGCATGTGCGCCCACCCAATCCGGCAGCAGGCCCTCCGGAAGTTTCCAGATGTGCTCGGCCTTCTCCCTGTGCTTCGGATTGGTCACGACCATGTCCGCCGGAAGCCGATGGGCGAAGGTGCCGACCTCGCGCGCCGTGCCGCAGGCGGACGGCTGGCCCGTCAGCGAGAAGGGGCTGTTGCCCGGCTCCGAAATTTTTCCGGTGAGCAGGTGGACGTTGTAGATCATCTGATTGACCCACACGCCGCGCACGTGCTGGTTGACGCCCATAGTCCAGAGCGACATCACCTTGCGCTTCGGATCGGCGTAAAGCTCCGCCAGCTCCTCCAAGAGATCCGGCTCCACGCCGGAGAGCTCGGACACCTTATCCAAGGTGTACTCGGATACAAGCTCCGCGAACGCTTCGAACGTGGACGGCTCCATGTCGGTCGCGTTCGCCGCCCCGGTCGCCGCAACCTGCAGAGGATGCTCGGGCCTCAGACCGTAGCCGATGTCGGTCCGTCCCTTGAAGAACGCCGTATGCTCGTTGACGAAAGCTTCGTTGACCCGCCCCGTCGTGATGATGTAGTTGGCGATGTAGTTGAGGATCGCGAGATCCGTTCCCGGCCGGAAGACGATCGGAATGTCGGCGAGGTCCGAGCTGCGGTTCGTGAAGGTCTGGAGCGAAGCGATGCGCACGTGGTCGTGGGCAAGCCTCCGATCCGACACGCGCGTCCACAGAATGGGATGCATCTCCGCCATGTTCGAGCCCCAGAGCACGAAGGCGTCCGCGTGCTCGAAGTCGTCGTAGCAGCCCATCGGCTCGTCCATGCCGAAGGTCCGCA
>DAOMQQ010000287.1:0-3102 GCA_035445405.1 Hyphomicrobium sp. | reverse complement strand
CGCGGCGGCCGGTTGCGGAAGACATGAAAATCGATCCATCCCTCGTGATTCGATTGGAGGAATCCTGAGCAATATCGCAGCGCGTTCCAAGGAGAAAAAAACAGCAAAGCCAATAAGAAGGGTCGTCCGGCTTATATCTGTTGCGAAAATGATTCGTTGACTTGTATGGGTCCGGAACAAAAAGGGGGCATGGAGATGTTCCCCACGCCCCTCATTTTGATCGCGCGTCCGCCACCAAGCGTCAGCCGAGCAGTCCCCGCATCCGCGCCAAGTGCGAGAGCTTGACCTCCGGCCGCGCCCCCATCTGGCCGATGATCTCGGCGGCCGCGAAACTGCCGAACCGCCCGGCCTTCGAAAAGTCGTCTCCGCGGGCGAGACCGAACAGGAACCCCGCCGCGTAGAGATCGCCCGCACCCGTGGTATCGACCACCTTCGCAACCGGATCGGGCGCCACGAGAATGGACGTGCCCTCGGACACGACCACCGAGCCCTGCTCGCTGCGCGTGAGCACGGCGAGGCGCGTATCGCGCGAGACGTGGCGCACCGCATCGTCGAAGCTCGTGCACTCGTAAAGAGAGAGAATCTCGCTCTCGTTGGCGAACAGGATGTCGATACCTCCCCGGATCAGCGCCAGGAACTCCGCCCGGTGCCGGTCCACGCAGAACGAATCCGAAAGCGTGAGCGCAACCTGCCGCCCGGCCTGCTTGGCGATCTTCGCCGCCTGCCGGAATGCGCCTTTCGCGTCCTCGCGGTCGAACAGATAGCCTTCGAGATAAACGATGCCCGAAGCCTCGATCACCGCGGGATCCACTTCGCTTTGATTGAAATCGGTGCTGATGCCGAGGAAGGTGTTCATCGTGCGCTGCCCGTCGGGCGTCACGAGAATAAGCGAGCGCGACGTGGCGCGCGCGGCATCCGGCACGGCAGGTGTTCCGAACGCGACGCCCGCCGCGCCGATATCGTGACGGAAAATGCGCCCGAACTCGTCGTCTGCGACTTTGCCGATGAACGCGGCGCGCCCGCCGAGAGAGGCGATGCCGGCGGCCGTGTTGGCGGCCGAGCCGCCCGAAATTTCAACCCCCGGGCCCATGTCCGCATAGATGGTGTTGATGGTCTCGGCATCGACGAGGCGCATATGCCCCTTGGGCGCCGCGTGCTTGTCGAGGAAGCTGTCCTCGCAGCGGCCGATGATGTCGACGATCGCATTGCCGATCGTGACCACATCGTATTTCGTGCCTGGCATGAAAAATCTCCCCTCGTCCCGAATTGAAGCTCCCGAATTGAGAAGCGCGCACTATAGGGGCCGCGACCCGGAGCGCAACGGATGAGCGCCTACCGCCGATCCCGGCCCGCTCCCTCGCGCGCCATCATGGCAAGCCCGATCGCAAGCCGCTCCGAAAGCGCCTCCTCGAGCGCGCTCGTGAGCCGCGCCGCTTTGGCCGCCGTGGAGATCCTGGCGAGCGCGTCGGTGAGCCGTGCGGAGGTCCAGAGCCGGCATTGGGCCGCGAACGCGTCTTTCTGCTTGAAATGCAGCGGCGGCCGCATCCGGCGCAGCGCCTCGTCGAGCGTGCTGCCGCTTTCCATGGCGGCACGAATGCGGTGCAGTCTTTGGAAGTGGCGCTGGAGGGCTGCAATGATCGCCTGCGGGCTTTCGCCCGAGGAGACGGCGCGCCCACATTCGCTCACGGCCCGCGAGGCATCGCCTTGAGCGGCCGCGAACGTGATCCGTTCGAGCGCGAGCTCGGAAACGTCGCCCACCACCGCCTTCACGTCGTCGAGCGAAATCTCCCGCGCGCTGCCGACGTAGAGCAGCAGCTTTTCGATCTCGCCGCGGGAAAGGGCGCGATCCGCCCCGAGGCGTTCCACCAGCGCCTGGCGCGCGTCCGCTGAAATCGAGGTTCCCGCGCTCCTCACCATATCGCGAATGAGCGCGTCGAGATCCTGCGCCGCATCCCCATAGCAGGCGACGGCCGCAGCGGCTGCGGACTTTTCGAATGACGCGCGCAGCGCATCGTCCGGCTTGAGGTTGCCCGCTTCGACAATGAGCGTGCCTTCGAGAGCCCCGTCGTCGATCAGCGGCCGCAGCGCGGCGGCGTTGATGCGCCGCCCTGCCGTGACGCGAACGATCTTGGGCCCCCCGAACATCGGGACCGTCCCGAGTTCCACGGCGAGACGATCCGGATTTCCGTCGAGGTCGGCATCATCGAGACGAAGCAGCTCGCCCGGCGGATCGCTGCGCGCGGCAGCAGCTTTGGCGAACGACGAGGCGCGCTCGGCCACGAGCCCGGCGTCGGAGCCGAAGAACAGCACCGCGCGGATCTTGGGATCGGGAGAGGACAGGAATGCCTGGGCCTGATGCGCCTTGACGGCGACCATGCCTTAAGCGGCGCCCGCGAGATACGCCGAGAGACGCGCCTTCAGATCCTCGCCCACCACCTTGGCGGCGCGGTTCTCGGCATCCTCGCGCGCACGCACGTTGGAGAAGATCGACTGGTAGCGCTCGAAGCCCGCGCGGCCGTAGCTCGTGCCGGTCAGCACCACGCTGTTGTCTGCAACCTGGATCAGCCGGAAGCTCGCCTCAATGTTGAACACCTGGCCGCGGCTGTCGCCGTCGCTTTGGACGAGGGTCGAGGTCACGCTTTCGCGGATCGCCACGTCGAGCCTGAGCCGCGGCTCCGCGGCTTCGCCGCCGCCGCCCGTCGAATGGAAGATCAGTTCGTTGCGGATCTGCTGGCCGACGCGGCCGGGAATGGGCCCCACGGCAACCTCGGCGAGCCGCTCATCGGCCGCCGCTCCGCCGAATGCGGCAGAGCCGTAAAGCGGGCGGAACCCGCCGTTGCCACACGCGGCCACGAACGGCCCAACGAGCGCCGCAGCCAGCAACAGCCGGGAGGCCGTGCGGCGATTTACGACGGTTCGGTTGTTGCCGCTCGAACGCATGGCCCCTGCCTCAGGCAACGACATTCACAATCCTATGCGGCACGACGATGACCTTTTTCGGCTCTTTGCCTTCAAGGGCCCGCACCACGGCTTCGAGCTTGAGCGCGGCGGCCCGAACCTCGTCTTCCTTGGCGTCACGGGCGATCAAAAGCTCGTCGCGGC
>DAOMQQ010000286.1:0-3139 GCA_035445405.1 Hyphomicrobium sp. | reverse complement strand
TGGCGATGGCGTTGAGCGAGACGTCGGGCACGGTCTTTCCGAACACGACGTGGAAGAGCAGGAGGTCATCGACCGGCGAGCGCGGATAGCCGATGCTGCGCGCAAACTCGTCCGACGACTGAACGGCGAAGCGCGGGCCGTAGAGGCTCGTGTAGAGCGCCACGTCGCCTTCCGTCAGCGTGCGCGGGGTGGCGTGGTTCAGAATCTGCCCGACGCTGTAGTCCTCGAAAAAGTTGCCGGGGTTCGTCTTGCTCATCGGTCGGCCTCGCCTCGAAATCCTGTTCGCGCCGTCCTATGCCATCTTTGTCGGTGCGAGGCGAGTGCGCGATTCCGCCCGCAGCCCGGCGTCCGCAGGCGATGCCGCGGGGTCGCTCGGGAGGTCAGAGGGACCAGTCGGACGGGGAAACGCTGCTGTTGTCGCTGACGGCCACATTATTCTGAATAACGACGACCTTGGCGCCCACCGGCACGCGGCGGTAGAGATCGACGATGTCCTGATTGAACAGCCGGATGCATCCGCTCGATATGGCCTTTCCGATGGACCGGGGCTCGGAAGTGCCGTGAATGCGAAACAGCGTATCGCGCCCGTCCCGATGAAGGTAAAGCGCTCTCGCCCCCAGCGGATTGGTCAGGCCCGGCTGCATGCCGCCCGCCCACTTGGCGTTGACCTCGGGATTGCGCCGGATCATGTCCTGCGTCGGGGTCCAGCGGGGCCATTCGGCTTTTCTGGCGACAATCGCCGCCCCTTCCAGCTCGAGCCCGGCGACCCCGACGCCGATGCCGTAGCGCATCGCCATGCCGCCTTCCTGCACGAGATAGAGGAAGCGATTGGACGTATCGATAACGATCGTGCCCGGATGCTCCGAGGTCTCGTAGTTGACTTGCGTGCGCAAGAATTTCGGATCGACGTTTACAATCCTCGTGGCCGGAATGGGAAAGCGCTCTTCCGGGAGCGGCCCGTACATGGCCGTATAGGCGTCCATGTCGAGGGGCGCGGGCATATCGAGGGTAGCGCAGCCCGATAGGGCCGTGGCCGCCGCCAGCAGCGCCAGTCTCCGCACAGTCACGCCGATCCCAAACAACATGCGCTGCATAACAACCCTATATTTTGTTGAATTTCAGCAAATTACGGCATTTCGTAGCCGCGCGCTGCAGGCTGCGCCAGGAGCCTAGAACCACTCCTCGATCTCCTTGACCGAGGTGGCGATGGTCACCGTGCGTTGCGCCTGCACGAGATGAAGGCGCTCCACCATCTTCCCGTCCACGGTGATGACGCCTTTCGCCCTGTTTTCGGGCTCGTCGAAGGCGCGGATGATCGTCTTCGACCAATTTACCTCCTCTTCGGAGGGGGAGAAAATTTCGTTGCAGGGCGCAATCTGCGAGGGGTGGATCAGCGTTTTTCCATCCATTCCGAGCGTGCGGCCATGCTCGCATTCCTTACGGAAGCCGGCTTCGTCGCGGAAATCGTTGTAGACGCCATCGATGATGTCGAGGCCATAGCCGCGGGCGGCCACGACCGTCATGGCGAGCCACGGCACCACGGCGAACCGGTCGTGCAGCGCCCGCGCCCGGCTCTCCTTCAAAAGATCGTTGGTGCCCATCACGAGGCAGACGAGCCGGTTCTCGGGGTCCGCGCCGACGGCCGCGATGTCCGCCGCGCGCAGGATGGACTGAGGCGTCTCCATCATCGCCCAGAGCTTGGTTTTTTCGGGGGCGTTGACGGACTTCAGGATTTTGGCCGCGCTGATGATGTCGCCCGGGTGCTGAACCTTGGGGATCAGGATCGCATCGGGCGCAGCCGCAGCCGCGGCCAGGATGTCGGCGGTGCCCCACACCGTTTCGAGCGCGTTGGGCCGGATCACGACCTCTCGGCGGCCGTATCCGCCCTCCCGCACGGCGCCGACGACCTTGGCGCGCGCGTCGGCCTTGGCCTCGGGCGCCACCGAATCCTCGAGGTCCAGGATCAGCGCGTCGGCCGCAAGCGTGCGCGATTTCTCCAGCGCGCGCTCGTTGGCGCCAGGCATGTAGAGAACACTGCGTCGGGGGCGGATGAGGGCCATGGCAGATCCAAATATGGGTTTGCGATCAATGCTGCAATGCAACATTAGTCCATCGCTGGACCGTGTCCAATGCGGCAGGCGGCCTCCCACGGAATTTTGCGTGCGCCACCTCGGCGCAGCCGTCTATCGTCGGGCACGGACGCGTCGGGAGCGCTCATGGCCACAGTCATCGCAATGTCGTCGCTGGTTGCGCGGGGGAGCGTGGGCCTTCGCGCCGTGAGGGCCGCGCTGCATCGGCTCGGTCATGAAACGATCGAGCTTCCGACCGTTCTCCTGTCGAGCCACCTCGGCTATGCCCGTATTGCCGGTACGCCCATCGCGCCCGAGACGCTGCGGTCCATGATCGAAGCGCTGGACGCGAACGGATGGCTGGCCGGGGCGGACGCCATCCTCACCGGCTACCTGCCGAGCCCGGAGCACGCGGAGGTGGCGGCTTCGCTCATTCTCTCGGCGCGTCGGCACAACCCGGACATGCCGCTGTTCTGCGATCCCGTGCTCGGAGACGTGCCGGAGGGGTTCTATGTGCCGGAGGGCGTGGCCCACGCCGTGCGCGACCAACTCGTTCCGCTCGCCACGTATCTCAAGCCGAACGCGTTCGAGCTTGGCTTCCTCTCCGGGTGCTCGGTGGACACTCCGGAAGATGCAGCGGTCGCGGCGCGCCGGCTTGGCCGGCAAGCGGTGCTCGCAAGCTCCGTACCTGCGGGAGCGCGCGCGCTCGCCAACGTGCTGGTGACGGCGGAGGGGTCGGCGGTCGCGACAGTGGCTTACGACGCGCGCGCACCGCACGGCACCGGCGATCTTCTGACCGCGCTGTTTGCAGGCTACGTGCTCGGCGAGCCGCCGGCTGCCGTTTCGGATGCAGCCGGCCGGGCCGTGGCTGGCGTTGCCCAGGCCATCGCGGCGAGCCGGGGCGGGGACGAGCTCTTGCTCTCCGACCCCACGCCCTGGCACGCGGCAACGCCGCTTGCGTTTAGACCATGATCGCTTCAGGCCCTATCAGCCTGAAGCGTGACTCATCGGTCTTACCAAAGAGATAGAGCGTGATCCCGATTCAATCGAAAATGATCACGCTCTAGGTC
>DAOMQQ010000285.1:0-3140 GCA_035445405.1 Hyphomicrobium sp. | reverse complement strand
CGCACCCGTGCGCCGCGGCCCGGCAAGGGGGGCACCGCTGCCAAGCGCCGACATTTCGCACGCCTCCTTCCCTGCACCTCAACAACGAGAGCCGTACGCGCGAATCACCGGCCTGATTCCGGACAGTCTGGGAGAGAGAGCCTTGGCTTCCAAGGGATTCGCTCCCGGCTTCGGTTGTTTTTTATCGGGTTGTAGCCACGATGCCGCGATTGCGAAGCCCGGCTGGCCTCCCGTCCGGCTTTCGCCGCGCCCTCGCCCAAATGGCGTCACCTTCGTTGGCAAAATACCCAGCAGGAGTCGGGGGATGGACGGAGGCGAAAGCCGATCCGTTGATGGCGCAACTTTTATCCTTTCCAGCAACCCCGGCTTAGTCTTAACGACGAGTTAACCGCTTATTGCGATGGTCGCTCTCTGTCACCGCGCGTCCATTTGCGGGAGTTAAGGGAATGTTGCGCGTCGTCCTCCTTGCCGTTGCCGCCGCTTCGCTGGGCCTCGGGGCCTGCAGCATGAACACGGCCGGTCTGTCCTCCGGATTTGCGCAATCCGACACGCCGCCATCGACGTCCACCGGCTCTCTCGGCGGCAGCCGCAGCGCCCGCTCTTCGCTCACCGGCAACGGCACGCAAGTGGCCGCGCTCAATCCCGACATGGCGCCCACCGGCTCCTTCGAAAAGGCTCCGAGCGGCGCTCTCGCCGACCGCGATTATTCCGCGACCGCGCTCAACCCCGAGCGGGCGCGCGATCTCGTGAACCAGTATCGCGCCGAGAAGGGCCTGAAGCCGCTCAAGCTCAACGCCGCGCTGACGGAAGCCGCCAAGGCGCACAGCCGCGACCTCGCCAAGTGGGACCGCATCTCGCATTACGGCTCCGACGGCTCCAACCCGTGGGACCGCGTGAAGCGGACGGGCTACAAGCCGAAGCTCGCGGCCGAGAACGTCGGCACGGGGCAGGTGTCGTTCGACGAAGTGCTCGTCGGCTGGAAAGAGAGCGAAGGACACAACAAGAACCTGCTCATCGCGGATGCCCGCGAGATGGGGCTCGCACTGGTGCAGGACCCTAAGACCGAGTTCAAATCGTTCTGGACGCTCGTGATCGGCGCATCGATGTAAGCGCGCTAGGCACCACGCCCCGACCTTGTCGGCAAGCCTAGTCCGCCGCGTCAGACAGTGCGCTTTTCGCGTCCGCCGTCTCCCTCTCCTTCAGCGTGAACTGCAACAGCACGGTGCGCTGCAGGAAACGGTTGAAGTTGTCGTCCGAGATCATCGTGATCACGGTCTCACCGTGCGCTCCACGGCTCACGGCCAGCCCTTCGAGGTTGTCGATCTCATGGCTGAGATCGGCTTCGAGCAGCACCTCGCCGGTGACGGCCGCTCCCGCGCGGAAACTGTCGGCCGCAACATGGCGCAGCCGGATGCGCAGGCCTTCGAGCCAGCGGAAGCGCCGCTCCAAGAGAAGCACGCTGCCGTCTTCGAGGCTCGCCGCGTCGGTGATGGAGAAGTCGCCGAGGCCGGTCACCGTGAAGCCCTTCGGCACGCCTTTCACCCAGAGCCAGCCGCGATGGACCTTGTCGCCGCGCAGAGGGTTTTCCGTGAAGGCGACGAGCGCGCCTTTTCGCGGCCCGCCCTTGAGAACGGTGAGCGCCTCGATGCCATCGAGGCGCATGCGCCGTTTCTCGTCCGGCATCTGAATGTAGGCGCGCGGCGCACCGAGCCCCTTCTCGGTGACGTCGAAAATTCCGATGCGGTCGTTCTGCTCGAAAGCGATGTAGGCGGTGCCTTTCGACATCGTGCCGCTTGCGAGCGCGAGCGCTTCGGCATCGCGATCGCGCATTCGGCGCAACGGCTTGCCGTTGAGCGCGAGCAGAGGCCCGATGCGTGTGCTTGCGAGCGCTTTCGGGCGTTGCTGCTGGTCGTACGCCAGCTCGCCCGTCATCCAGAGACCGGCATCCGAAATCGCGACGAAGCGCTTGCCGCCCGCGTCGAACCTCAGGCCCGACCACCCGCCGAAATATTCCGAAAACGACGTGAGAACGAGACCGCCGCGCCAGGCGAGCCTGTCATCGAGAACGGCGTCGCTCTTGCCGCGGGAAAAACTCGCGATGGGCTTCGCGCGGACCTCGATATCGTGCGGGGCGAGCTTGGAAGTGTCTTTCTTGAGGAACGCGGAGGCAGGCCCCGTCCCCATGGCGAGCAGGCCGACAGCGACAGCAGCGACCCAGGATCCACGCACGAGGCTCTGTCCTTTCGGCCTATCTAAAGCAGGCGGCGGCGCTTCGCGCCCGTGGACGTCGGGGGCGCCTTCGGCGCCTCCTCGAACAGCTCGACAAGCTTGTCGGTCATGGCGCCGGCCAGCTCGCCCGGATCGGAAATCGTCACGGCCCGCTGATAGTAGCGCGTCACGTCGTGGCCGATGCCGATGGCGATCAACTCGACCGGCGAGCGGTTCTCAATCTCGTCGATGACCTTGCGCAAATGCTGCTCCAGATAGCTCCCCGAGTTGACGGACAGCGTCGAGTCGTCGACCGGCGCACCATCGGAGATCATCATCAGAATGCGGCGCTGCTCGGGCCGCGCCATGAGGCGGGCGTGCGCCCAGGCCAGCGCCTCGCCGTCGATGTTCTCTTTCAGCAGGCCCTCGCGCATCATCAGCGCGAGCGCGCGGCGGGCACGGCGCCAGGGGGCGTCGGCCGTCTTGTAGATGATATGGCGCAGGTCGTTGAGGCGGCCCGGCGTTGCGGGCTTGCCGGCGGCGAGCCAATCCTCGCGCGATTGGCCACCCTTCCAGGCGCGCGTCGTGAAGCCCAGGATCTCGACCTTGACGCCGCACCGCTCCAGAGTGCGCGCCAGGATGTCCGCGCAGCAGGCCGCCACCATGATCGGGCGGCCGCGCATGGAGCCCGAATTGTCGAGCAGCAGCGTCACAACGGTGTCGCGGAAATCCGTGTCGCGCTCGCGCTTGAACGAGAGCGGCTGCATGGGATCGGTGACGATGCGCGACAGGCGCGCGGCATCGAGCGTTCCTTCCTCGAGGTCGAAGTCCCAGGCCCGGTTCTGCTGCGCTAGCAGGCGGCGCTGGAGGCGGTTGGCAAGGCGCGCGACGGCGCTCGCCAGCGCCTTCAGCTCCTTGTCGAGGAACGTGCG
>DAOMQQ010000284.1:0-3149 GCA_035445405.1 Hyphomicrobium sp. | reverse complement strand
TGAGACCGAATGATTCACGCTTCAGGCTGATAGGGCCTGAAGCGATCATGGTCTAAGCCCCCACCTGCCGTGACGAATTAGACTTTTGCCTTGCGCCCGGCGGCCGGTACGCTATGGGAATTCCGTGAAATTGCGAGGGTCGCACGGCATGTCGGACAAGAAGGCGAACAGCACCACAGCAGGCAAAAGCCCTGAGCGGGACAAGCCGTGGCTGTTTCGCACCTATGCCGGCCATTCGACGGCGGCGAAATCGAACGCGCTTTACCGCACGAACCTGGCCAAGGGCCAGACGGGCCTTTCAATCGCGTTCGACCTGCCGACGCAGACCGGCTACGATTCCGACCATGAGCTCGCCAAGGGCGAGGTCGGCAAGGTCGGCGTGCCGGTGTCGCACCTGGGCGACATGAAAATGCTGCTCGACGGCATCCCCCTCGACCAGATGAACACCTCGATGACGATCAACGCGACGGCGGCGTGGCTGCTCTCGCTCTACATCGCGGTCGCAGACGAGACGGGCGCGGCGCGCACCAAGCTCACCGGCACGATCCAGAACGACATCATCAAGGAATACCTGTCGCGGGGCACCTACGTGTTCCCGCCCGAGCCTTCGCTCAAGCTCATTCAGGACACGATCGTCTTTTCCTACAAAGAAGTTCCCAAGTGGAACCCGACGAACGTCTGCTCCTACCACCTGCAGGAAGCCGGCGCGACGCCCGTGCAGGAGCTGTCCTACGCGCTCGCGACCGCGCTCGCCGTGCTCGACAAGGTGAAGGCGTCGGGCGAGGTGCCGGACGAGGACTTCGGCCGCGTGGTCGGCCGCGTCTCGTTCTTCGTCAACGCGGGCATGCGTTTCATCACCGAAATCTGCAAGATGCGCGCGTTCGGCGAATTGTGGGAAGAGATCACGCGCGACCGCTACGGCGTGACCGATCCCAAGCACCGCATGTTCCGCTACGGCGTGCAGGTCAACAGCCTCGGCCTTACCGAGCCGCAGCCGGAAAACAACGTCTACCGCATCCTGCTCGAGATGATGGCTGTGACGCTCTCGAAGAAGGCGCGCGCGCGCGCCGTGCAGCTTCCGGCCTGGAACGAGGCGCTCGGCCTGCCGCGCCCGTGGGACCAGCAGTGGTCGCTCCGTATGCAGCAGATCGTGGCCTACGAGACGGACCTCCTCGAATACGGCGACATCTTCGACGGTTCGGCCGAGATCAAGCGCAAGGTCGACGAGCTGAAGGAGCAGGCCAAGGCGGAGCTCGCGACCATCGAGCGGATGGGCGGGGCCATCGCGGCCATCGACTACATGAAGCGCCGGCTGGTCGAGAGCAACTCGCAGCGCGTGCGCCAGATCGAGACGGGCGACCTGACCGTCGTCGGCGTCAACAGGTGGACGGAGACGGAGCCCTCGCCGCTGACGGCCGGCGAAGGCGCGATCATGGTCGTCGATCCGGCCGTCGAGGCGGAGCAGGTCGAGCGCCTCAAGGCATGGCGCGCCCAGCGCGACGGCAAGCTCGTCGAGAAGACGCTCGCCGATCTCGAATCCGCGGCCAAGGAAGGCCGCAACGTCATGGAATACTCGATCGCCTGCGCCAAAGCCGGCGTGACGACGGGCGAATGGGGCACGACGCTGCGGCGCGTGTTCGGCGAGTACCGGGCGCCGACGGGCGTCGCCCAGGCCGCCCCCGAGCGGGCGAGCGGGGAGCTCGACGACGTGCGGGCGGCGGTGGAAGCGGCCTCGAACCGGCTCGGCCGGCGCATCAAATTCCTCGTCGGCAAGCCCGGCCTCGACGGTCATTCGAACGGCGCCGAGCAGATCGCGGTGCGCGCGCGCGACGTGGGCATGGAGGTCGTCTACGAGGGCATTCGCCTCACGCCGACGCAGATCGTGCGCGCCGCGGTGGACGAAAGCGTCCACGTCGTCGGCCTCTCGATCCTGTCTGGATCGCACGTTCCGCTGGTTTCGGAACTGATGGACCGGATGCGCAAGGAAGGGCTTTCGGACATTCCCGTCGTCGTCGGCGGCATCATCCCGCCCGAGGACGAAGTGAAGCTCAAGAGCTTCGGCGTGGCCGCCGTCTATACGCCGAAGGACTTCCAGCTAAACGACATCATGGCCGACATCGTGCGCCTGGTTGATACGGAAGCCCGCGCGGCATAAGTCCCTCGCGATCTCGGCGCCGCAGCCGTTGCGGCAGCCGATCTCTCTCTTTGACGAGACAAAAGCCATGCGCGAAGAAATACGCCTCAAGTTCGACCGTCAGCTCAGGATCGCCCGCCTCAAGAAGGTGGCTCTCGGGGTGGCAGCGGCCACCTTCGTGGCTGCCGGGCTCTGGATTTCCGGCCTCGACGCCACCGTCGAGACGCACCGCGTGGCGGGCGTGGTGGAGGCCGTCGGGCCCATCGTCGGCGGTTCGTCCGTAGCGACCGAGCACGGCCTCGCGGTGGACGTGCTGCTGCACGACGGCCGTCACGTGCATGTGACGGCCTCCAAGGCCACCGATCCCCACGTCGGGGACGCCGTCAACATCGCGGAGCACGTTCACGGCACGGGCCGCGTGACGTACTCCTGGCGCTAGAGCGTGATCATTTTCGATTGAATCGGGATCACGCTCTATCTCTTTGGTGAGACCGATGATTCACGCTTCAGGCTGATAGGGCCTGAAGCGATCATGGTCTAGTCGAGCACGAAGCCGACCAGCACGCCGAGCGCGAACGACGACGCCGCGACGACCAGCATTCCCCAATCGAGCCTGACGACGAGTTCGTCGCGGCCCTCACGGGTGCGCCGCTCGACGGTGGCGCGATCGTCTGCCTGCGGGGCGGCAGCATCGGTGGTGTTCATCGTCATCATCGAGCTTACTCCATACGTTCGCCTGAACTGCGGAGTGTTTAGCCGCCACCACCTGACAAACGCCTGATAACGCAAATGGTTTGAGCGCTCACTCAAACGCCGTTGCGGGCGGGCCATTCCTTAGGGTAGGGAGAGGGCGATGCGTGTCTGCAGCCCCCTCATGGGGCTACCGAGGCTGTAGACACGCAACGAGCGCGCTTTATAAGACAACGCTCCGTTAAGCTTTCGAGCGCTCGAACGCGCTTAGCCTCTGTGGCGGAACCGGTAGACGCGGCAGACTCAAAATCTGCTGTTGGCAACA
>DAOMQQ010000283.1:0-3168 GCA_035445405.1 Hyphomicrobium sp. | reverse complement strand
ATAAGATGATTCCACCGGAGTTCTACAAGGCGGTCGCCGGCATCATTCTGTTCTTTGCGCAAAAAGGACAGCAGGCCCGACCGGCCATGTGAGGATCGAGACCATGCTGAAGCAGGGCAAAGATTATTCACGTGAGCGCGAAAAAGCGCTCGCCGACGGCCTGAGGGACGTCGCGTCCGAATTGAGGCTCGTCGATCCGGCGGACTTCATCGCTTTCCTCCGGACCGAGCAATTCGGGAATATCCGCAATCTCGTCAATTCCTCGACGGAGATGTTCTTCAAGCCCGGAACGATCACCTTCGGGCTCTCGGGCGAGGTCGATCTGCCGTGGGACCGGGCGCCCTCGATCTCGCTCGACATGGAATTTCATCACCTCAACGTGTCCGCCTACTTCCGGCTCGTGCTCGAGGCGTTCCACGCGGGCGTGGACATCAGCTACGTGTCGTTCGAAGGCGGCTCGACCGATCCCGACAAGAATACGCGCCGTCTCGTCGAGGCCATCGAGGATGCGCGGATCGCGCCGCGCTCGTGCGGGCGCCGGGCGACTTCCGAGGCTGGCGCTTCGGCCGAGGGCGAAGCGCGGTTCTAGAGCGCGATTGGAGCGAGGAGCCTCGCTTCAGGCGGCCTGGAGCGATCGCGTCTATGGGATTTGCGGCGCTCCCGTCTCGCTCAGTTGAGCTTGATCTCGGCTTCGACGAGGCGCAGCTCGCATGGCTTGATCAAGCCGGCATGGGCGACGAGGACCTGATGGAGCTTGCCTTCAAGGTTCCGCGACCAGAAATCCAGGAAGCTCTTCAGTTTCGGGAAGCGAGGATGGAGATCGTAGTCCTGCCAGATGT
This sequence comes from Hyphomicrobium sp., assembly GCA_035445405.1. Classification (GTDB taxonomy): domain Bacteria; phylum Pseudomonadota; class Alphaproteobacteria; order Rhizobiales; family Hyphomicrobiaceae; genus Hyphomicrobium_C. The sequence continues at coordinate 2,329 of DAOMQQ010000283.1, read as the reverse complement.
AGCTCTGCATCAGCGCAGGGTGGTCGGGCAGGCGGTAGATGATCTCTGCGGTGGTCAGGCTGTAGCCCGCAAGCATGCGGACAAAATCGGTGTCGGGCTTGCTCAACGTTCGGCTCCGAGGCTTGCAAAGTTCGCGGGTAGAGAGTAGTTCCGAGTCGACGAAATTTCAATATTTCTCATAAATTTCAGCTTGTTAGCAGCAAATCTCGGCGGATGCTAACAGGCGCTCGCGCCTTGCGGCCCGCCGTTGGGCGGCTGCACGTTTTCTGATTTCGAACCCGAGCTGCTATGCCTGTCCGACGCGGGGGATCGGTCTCGCGCGGTCGGAGTATGCTCATGCTGAGTGCGGCGCTCACAAGCTTTACGACGTTTTTCGCGACCATCGGGCCGATTGAAGCCGCGGTGTTGTTCGCGGCGTTCACGTCCGGCGTTCCCGTGTCTCAACGGCGGCGGATCGCCCTCAGGGCGACGGGGATCGCGGGCCTGATCCTCGTGATCTCGACGCTCGCGGGCGGGCCGCTGTTGCGGCAACTCGGCGTGTCCATCCCCGCGCTTCAGACGGCGGGAGGAATCATCCTGCTCATCATCGCGCTCGACATGGTGTTCGCCCGCCCCACGAGCGTGTTCAAGCTTTCGCGCCCGGAAGGGGCGGAGGCGCAACACAAGGACGATCTCGCCGTGTTTCCGCTGGCGACGCCGTTGCTCGCCGGGCCTGGAGCGATGAGTGCCGGTATCCTGCTGGCCGCAAATGCGCGCGGCGATACGGTGGAGCTTGCCATGATCGTCGGGGCGCTCGGCGTCGTGATGGGGATCACGCTGGCGCTGCTTCTCCTGGCGCACGAGCTGTCCCGCTACCTCGGCGTTACGGCGCAGAGGGTTCTCATGCGCGTGTTCGGCATCCTGCTCGCCGCCATTGCCGTCGAGGCGCTTTTCACCGGTCTTGCGGGAAGCGGCCTCGTTCCGCGCGCATAGAGGCTTTCGGGGCGCAGGCCGTTAACACTTTCAGTCGTCGAGGGTTTCAGCCCCGTTCGCCGGCCGCTCACAAGCTTCGGACAAGATTGCAGACCTACAACGGAGAGTGGCTCAAGGCGGGGCGCTTTCTCCATGGACGTTACAAATTTCTTCTCGATCGCGTCTCAGCAGAACCGCTGGCTCAGCGTGCGCCAGTCGGTGATCGCGCAGAATATCGCGCATGTGAACACGCCCGGCTTCAAGGCGCTGGACGTCGAGCCGTTCGAGGCCGTCCTCAACGCGACGGGCCTCAAGATGCAGAAAACGCAGGCCAACCATTTGAGCCCCGTGAGCGGCACCGGAAGCGATGCCCAGACGAAGGAAGAGGGTGAGTGGGCCGTCTTGCATTCCGGAAACAGCGTGAGTCTCGAAGAGCAGCTCTTCAAGGCGAGCGAAGTGACGGGCGCCTATTCGCGCAACACCGGCGTGATGAAGGTGTTCCACCGCATGCTGCTGGCATCGACCAAGGGGTAAGCCATGATCGATCCTATTCGGATTGCAGTCAAAGTGGCGGCTTCGGGCCTCGAAGCTCAGTCGCGGCGCATGCTCATCGTCTCGGAGAACCTCGCGAACGCGTCGTCGACGGGCAATACGCCCGGCGCCGATCCCTACATGCGAAAGACCGTCAGCTTTCAAGCCGCCATGGACGAAGCCATGGGGGCCAAGCTCGTCAAGGTCGATCGCGTGGACGTGGATCGCAAGCCGTTCCGCGTCGAATACGATCCGGGACATCCGGCGGCGGACGCGAACGGCAACGTCAAGCTGCCGAACGTCGACATGCTCGTCGAGCTTGCGGACATTCGTGAGACGAACCGATCCTATGAAGCGAACCTGCAGGTCGTGAAGCAGGCGCGCTCCATGATGTCGATGACCATCGATCTGCTCAGGAGCTCGTGATGCTGGACGGCGTCGGTCGATTTCCGAGTGTCGGCACGGCGAGCCAGTATGGGCTTGCCCAGCCGACCCCCGTTGCGCCTGCTCCGACCCCGCAAACGGCGCCTGTTCGGACCGAGCCCCTGCCGACCGACTTCGGCACGGTGCTGGGGCAGATGACGCTCGATGCGATCAGCACTCTGCGGGCTAGCGAGCAAACCGCCGTTGCCGGCGTTCGCGGGCAGGCCACGGCCCAGCAGGTGGTCGAGGCCGTCATGAGTGCCGAACAGTCGCTGCAGACCGCTATCGCCATTCGCGACAAGGTCGTCGCCTCGTATCTCGAAGTCAGCCGTATGGCCATCTAGGCCGGGAATTGAAAGTCAGGACACCTCCATGAGAGCGCTTGCGATTGCTGCGACGGGCATGAACGCTCAGCAGACGAACC
>DAOMQQ010000282.1:0-3184 GCA_035445405.1 Hyphomicrobium sp. | reverse complement strand
TCAGCGTCTCGTCGGGGGCTTCCTCCGGGAGAAAATGGCCGCAGTCGAGGGCGTGGCCCGTGACCTCCGCCGCCGATTTTTTTCGCCATTCGGCGGGCACGTCGAAGGTCTTGCCGACGATGCCGCGTCCGCCCCAGAGCACCAGAAGCGGCATGACGAGCTTTTGGCCGGCCGCGTCGCTTTCCCGGTCGTGCGCGAGATCGATGGTCGCGCCGGCGCGGTAGTCCTCGCAGGTCGCGTGAATGGCCATCGGGTCGAAGAAGGCTTCGACGTAATGGCGGAGGATCGGCTCGTCGAACGCGCCGTCCGTGCGGCACCAGGAGGCAATGGTGTGGCGGATGTAGCGATGCGTGTTGTTGACGATCATCCGTTCCGGGAAGTCCGCGGGCTGGATGAGGAAGAACCAGTGATAGTAGGCCGTTGCGAAGGTCTGATCGGTGGCGGCATACATCGTGTCGGTCGGGCAGATGTCGAGCAGCGCCAGACGCTCGACCGCGTCCGCATGATCGAGGGCGAGGCGGTGCGCGACGCGCGCGCCGCGGTCGTGTCCGACGAGGCGGAAGCGCGAAAAGCCGAGCGCGCGCATGAGCGCGATCTGGTCGTGCGCCATGGTGCGCTTCGCATAGGTTTCGTGGCTGCCTCCGCCGGAAGGTTTGCAAGATTCGCCATATCCGCGGAGATCGGCGGCCACCACGGTGAATTTCTTCGCAAGGGGAGCGGCGATCTTGCGCCAGCAGGCGCGAGTCTGCGGGTAACCATGCAGGAGCAGCAGCGGCGGGCCCTCGCCGCCGACGGAGGCTGCGATGTCAATGCCGTTGCCCACCGGGATGGTGTGTGATGTAAAGCCCTCGAACATCGGCGGCCTCCTGCTGCCCACCATACCCATAGCGTAGAATCGGGGGAGATCTCATGAAGCTTGTACGGTTCGGAGCCATTGGCGCGGAAAAGCCCGGTCTCGTCGACGCGGATGGCAAGATCCGCGATCTCTCGGCGCATGTGGCCGACATTTCCCGCGACACGCTTGGCGCCGAGAGCCTGGCTCGTCTGCGGGCCATCGATCCGGCGTCGTTGCCGCTCGCGCCCGAAGGCGTACGCCTCGGTGCACCGGTCGCGCGGCCATGGAGCTTCATCGCCATCGGTCTCAACTACGTCGATCACGCCAAGGAAACGGGACAGGAGATCCCGTCCGAGCCGATCCTGTTCAATAAGCTCGGCAACACCGTCTCCGGCCCGTTCGACGACGTGATCTATCCGAAGGACTCCAATCGCATGGATTGGGAGGTCGAGATCGCGTTCATCGTCGGCAAGCGCGCGCGGTATGTCGAAGAGAAGGACGCGATGGACTACGTCGCGGGTTATGCAGTCTGCAACGACGTCTCCGAGCGGCGCTTCCAGTCGAAGCGGAACGGCCAGTGGGTGAAGGGCAAGGCGTGCGAGACGTTCGGTCCGCTCGGCCCCTGGCTCGTGACGACCGACGAGATCACCGATCCGCACAATCTCTCGATGTCGCTCAAGGTCAACGGCGAGCTGAAGCAGAAGGGCTCGACCTCGACGATGATCTTCTCGATCCCGTATCTGCTTTCGTACATTTCGCAGTTCATGGTGCTCGAAGCGGGCGACGTGGTGACGACGGGCACGCCGCCCGGCGTCGGTTGCGGGATGAAGCCGCCGCAGTATCTCGTCGCGGGCGACGTGATGGAGCTCGAGATCGAAGGGCTCGGCCTGCAGCGGCAGACGGTCGTGCCGTTCACGGGTTGATCGAAAAGAGAGCGGCAGGTCTCTATCGACCTGCCGCCCGTAATCTCAAGACATCGGCAGAGTGAACACGCCGTCCGGTCCGACCATCAGGTCCCAGATGTCACCGTCCGCGACTTCGATCTCCTCGGTGACGGTCGGCTGCCCGTGGCCGCGCAGCGTGTAGGTATGCCTTCCGGGCGCGACGCGGGCCGGAACAGTGCGTGCAATCCCTGGGGTGACGTGCGCTCAGCGCACCGAGAACTTGAACGGGATCGAGACGACGAGCGGTCCGTCGTTCGCCTCGCTCGGCATCGGCGGGAACGGTGCGGCGCGCGTGATCGATGCGATCGCGGCGTCGTCGAGGATCTGATGGCCCGAGCTTTTGGTGACCTCGCTCGAGATCAATTCACCCTGCCGGCCCACCGTGAACCGCACGATGACCGTTCCCACGCGCTTGGAGCGCGGGCTCACCTTCTTGCGGGATATGTGGGAGTAGAGCCGGCCGCGATAGGCGGAGATGGCCGTTGCGCGTCCGCCCTCTTGCTTGGCGCCCGTCGCGCGCTGCTCTTCGATGGACATTTCCGTCTGCTCGATGACGGCGACCTGCTCGATCTCCTGGATCTCTTTGATCTCGTCGGGCTCGGTCTGCTCGACCACCTCATCCGGCGTTTCACGCAGCTCTTCGGGCTCGGGCGCCAGCACGACGTCTTCCTGCTCGGGTCCGAACTCCGAGCCGATCACGTGCGGGACGTCCTCTGCAGGTGGGGGCGGCTTGACCTCCTCGATCGGTGCGGCGGCGGCGAGCACCGGCGGCGGGGCTTCGACGGCTGCAATGTCGACCTCGGCTTCGCCCATGCGTGCGAAGCCGTCGAGCGCGATCCCCTGCTCGACGACGAACGTGTCCTCACCCGAGCCTTCGTCGAGCGCGGCCCCGCCCGGCGAAATCAGCAGGACGCCGACGAGCGCGCCGTGCAGCGCGACGGAGAACAGCCATGTGACGGCGCGCAGGGTCATCGGGGAAACCGGGTCTCCATCCTGTGCTTACTGCTGCATGTCCGCGGGCCGGGGCTGGGACAGCAGCGAGACGCGGCCATATCCGCTTTCGCCCACGCGACCCAGAACGTCCATTACGTCTCCGTAGGCGTTTTTCTTGTCGGCGCGGACATAGACCACCGCGTCGCCCTCGCTCTCACGTAGTGCGCGCAGCTTCGGTATCAGTCCGTCTTGCGTGACCTGCTCGTCGCGGACATAAAGCTCGCCCTCGCCGGTCAGAGAAACCACCATCGGCTTCTGGGCCTGGCTCACGCGTGTTGCGGCGGTGCTCGGTAGTTCTAGCGGAACGCCGGCGATCATGAGTGGTGCTGCCACCATGAAGATGATCAGCAGCACCAGCATCACGTCCACCATGGGCGTGATGTTGATCTCGGCGACCGGGCGATAACCGCCG
>DAOMQQ010000281.1:0-3218 GCA_035445405.1 Hyphomicrobium sp. | reverse complement strand
AGCTGACAGCGAAGATCGTGTCGGCGTTCGTAAGCAACAATACGATCGGCGCGGAGAACGTGCCGCAACTCATCAATGAAACGCACGCGGCCTTGAGCCGCGCGACGGGGTCGAGCCCGCAGCCCGAGCGTGAGGAATTGAGGCCGAAGGTGCCGGTGAAGAAGTCGGTCATGCCCGACCACATCGTTTGCCTCGAGGACGGCAAGAAGTTCAAATCCCTGAAGCGTCATCTCCGCACGCATTACAATCTCTCGCCGGAGGAATATCGCGAGAAGTGGGGCCTCCCGCACGATTATCCGATGGTGGCGCCGAACTATGCGCGTGCGAGATCCGACCTCGCCAAGAAGATGGGTCTCGGCACGCGCCGCGAGAAGTAAGGCGCCTTCGCGCACCGGATTGCAGGCGTCGGCTCAACGGGCCGACGCTTTTTTTGTTCGAGGGTTCACTGCGCCGCATGGAGCGGCAGCGTCCCGCATGCTCAACGCGGCGCGCTCCCGTCGCCAGGCGGCGAGAAGCGCAGCATGACGCGCAAGGTCGTAGCTCCAGTGGCCGGCGGCCCCACGTCGGCGCTCGGCTTTGAGCGCCCGATAGAGCGTCGCGACGAGGCGCGTGCGGCCGGCGGGCGACGTATCGGCGATCTCGGTGGGCCAAAGCGGCACGAGGCGTGCGAGTTCGGCAGCACGCTCGCGCGCGGACTCCTGCGCATCAAAGTCGGATGGAGGGGCTCGAAAATCGGACCGCATCGGCAAGGCGTCTCCTCGGAGTGAGGACGCACTGTCCCATGCCGCGCGCGAGGCGGGGATTGCGAGGTCGCGGCCGATCGTTGCTGAGGCTACCGACTTATCCTCGCCGTTCACCGCTCCGCTAGGTTTGACGCAAGGCCAGACCGTTCCGTGCCTATGATCCTGGAACGGACGCGGGTGGCCCGCAGGGTCGAACACGAGCATCTCATGAGCCTCAGATCAGGTATCGAGCAAGCCCATTCCAGCCTTCACGCGTCCTTCCGGAGCCTGGAAGCCGACGCTGCCGAGCCGTGGTTCGCGCGCGAGCGGGAGATCGGCTGGGAGACGTGGTGCGGCACCGCGCCGACGCCGCAGGGAAGGCCGTCGGCCAGCGAGGCCGCGCGGTTGAGGCGCATCATCGAAGGCGCGATCAGCGACATCTTCGGCGTGCCGCAAGCCGATCTCTCGAAGCCCTCGCGCGGAAAGGCGCCCGTCGCATTGGCCCGTCAGGTCGCGATGTACGTCGCGCATGTGTCCTGCGGCCTGAGCTTGACCCAGGTGGGGCAGATCTTTGCGCGCGATCGCACGACCGTCGCGCACGCGTGTGCCGTAATCGAAGACAAGCGCGACGATCCGGTTTTCGACCGCGCGCTCGAACTCATGGAATGGATCGTCCCGGCCATGGTGAGGCAGCGGCCGCTGTCGATGATCGTTTCATCCTGACGACTGAGGATCCGGGGAGCTTCTCCAATGACACGACGGACTACTTGCGACACGCGCCCCAAGCCGGCGCGGAAAGCTCGCGCGCCTCTGGCCGATCGCGCCAGACCGGTGAGGAACGCGGCCGAAAGCCCGCTCGCCTGGCTGTTCAAACGCCGCGACCGCAACGGCAACCCGCTGATCGGGGAGGCCGAGTTCCATGCGGGCGAGAGGCTGCGTGCGGATTTCTGGTTTGCGCAGATGACGCCCAACGTCACACAGAGCTGGAGCGTGACAGCCACCACGGGCGGCGGCCGGCGCGGGGCGCACGTTGCAGATCAGGCCGACAACGTGATCGCCGCGGCCGAACGCGTCCGGCGTGCGCTCGACGCCGTGGGCCCGGAGCTCTCCGGTATCCTGATCGACGTTTGCGGGCATCTCAAAGGATTGGAAGAGATCGAACGGCGCGCACGCTGGCCGCAACGGTCTGCGAAGCTCGTGCTCGGTATCGCGCTCTCGGCGCTCGCGCGGCACTATGGATTGATCGGCGAGGTCCCGGCCGCGCCACGCGCAGCCCACGTGCGACACTGGGGGGCGAGCGACTATCGCCCGTCGATCGACCCGGGGTAGACCATGATCGCTTCAGGCCCTATCAGCCTGAAGCGTGAATCATCGGTCTCACTAACGAGATAGAGCGTGATCCCGATTCAATCGAAAATGATCACGCTCTAGATGAGCCTGTCAGGCCGATGCGAGCGCGGCGCGCGCATCCGCACGGATACGCTCGACCATCGAGGCGAGGCCGTTGGAGCGCTGGGGCGTCAGATGGTCCTTGAGGCCGAGCGCATGGAAGACGGTCTCGGGCTCGGTCGCGAGAATGTCCTTCGCCGGCTTGCCGTCGTAGAGGGCGAAAAGGATGGCGATCAGGCCGCGTACGATATGGGCGTCGCTGTCGCCGAGAAACCGGAGAGCCGGACCTGCCGCCTCGCCCGATGCGGCGTCGGCTTCGCTTACGAGCCACACCTGGCTGGTGCAGCCCCGGACCTTCGTGGCCTCCGTCTTCAGGGCATCCGGCATCGGAGCCAGGGCGCGGCCGAGCTCGATGATGTAGCGGTAGCGATCCTCCCAGTCGTCGAGCAGATCGAAGTCGGACTGGAGATTCTGAAGTGTCATAGGCAAATGTCCTCCGGCGCCGCAGCAAGGGCGGCGCTCACGTGCCGATAGGAGGACATAGGCGCGGGGGGCCGGCGTTAGCAAGGGTTGCAGTGATCCCGGCGGCAGTGTCGAGACGACGCGCGTCGGCCAAATCGCCGGACGGAAGGGCGATCAGACGCCGTGCTCTTGCTGCGCGCCGCGCCAGTCGGGTTCGAGATCGCGGGGGCTGAGCGTGCCGCGGGCATCGGACGATGCCGGGATCGCCTTGAGGCTGGCGTCCTCCGGCCCTGCCGTATGGATCGCGACGTCGTAGACGAGCTTTCCTGCGAACTCGGCCTTCTTGAGGAACGCATCCCAAAGCCCTGCGGAAACCTCGCAGGTACGCCCGTTACGGTCGCAGAACGTCAGCGTCCAATGGGCCGCGGTGGCGGCGCGGGCATAAAGCTCTTCCTGTTGCTCACGATCGGACGGCATGACGGCCACTCCGAGCGAAAGGACGATCGCAATCCTGAACAAGGACATGCTGATGGACTCCGGTCACACACGCGGATGAGGCCTCTATGACCTCGATGGTTGCGACGCTACCGGAGAAGTTTTGAGGAAGCCCGGCCTCACAGCCGACAATTTAAGGCATCATTGAAG
>DAOMQQ010000280.1:0-3223 GCA_035445405.1 Hyphomicrobium sp. | reverse complement strand
CAATGTTACACCATAGCATCAGGGTCACTTATTGGACGTCGCGGAAAAAACGATTGGCGAAGTCCGTCCCGACTTCATACCTTCCTCCTCATAAGATAGGCGGGCGACGATCCCCGCCGCCAACCCAAGGAGATTGACCCATGAAGACCTGGATGAAGCCCTCGGTTCGCGAGCAGGAAGTCGGCCTCGAGGTGACCTCGTATCTGCCGGCTGAGATCGACATCATCTAACGAGCGCGATCGCATCGGATTTCAGGATCCGGCGCGCAATTCCTCGGTCAGATTATCCAGTCGATCACGTCTCTTTGATCGTGCGGCGGTTGCGAAAGCGACCGCCGCTTTGTTTTGTGATCAAGCGCACGCGGCGTTTGCCGCATTCTTGCCGTCTTCCCGGATTGGACTCCAACAGCCGGAAATCGGCGAACATGAGAGATGGGGGATTGAACCGCCGGGGGGCGGTCGGACGCAATGACGTCCCGGCCGAAGTCCTGAGAAACTGAAGCGTGTATGGAGCATCGCCTCATGTCTTACTCAGCCATACCTCCGAGACCATCCTCTCCGCAGCCTTCCAGCAACGTCACCTATCTGCCGCTGAAACCCCGCTCGGCCGTCCACGCCGAGACGGGCTCGTTCCGTCCGCTTCCGTTCGATTGCGGTTGGACGGAAGAGCTTGAGCGCCGTCGCCGCGCGGTGGCTCGCTGGCGCGGAAGCGACATCGCCCTCAAAGAGACGATGTCGCGCAGGCGCTGGGACTGAGCGCCCGAGCGCCATCCGCACACGGCTGAGAAAAAAGGGCGGACCGAATTCGGCCCGCCCTCGAACGCACGGGTCCATGCTGCGCGTTCAATGGTGGTGGTGATGATCGTGATCGTCCTTGGCCGCGCCGCCATCCTTTTTATCGCCGCCGATCGGCCGGATCGGGAATGTCGCCTCGACGGTCCCGCCGTTCTTGAAGGTCAACGTGACCGGCAGGCTCGCCCCGGCAACGAGCGGCTCCTTGAGATCCATAAACATGAGATGCTTGCCGCCGGGCGCGAGCGTCACCGTGCCGCCCGCCGGAATCTCGATGCCCTCGGGTAGCGCGCGCATCCGCATCACGCCGTCCGTCATGGTCATGTCGTGGACCTCGCTCTTCCCCGCGACAGGCGCCGAGATGGCGATCAGCGTGTCTGCCGTGCTGCCGGTGTTGAGGATCGTGAGATAGCCTGCCCCAACTTTCGCGCCATGCGGCGTCGCGCGCGCCCACGCGCCCTCGATCGCAAGCGCTCCGCTCTTGGCCGTGCCACCTGCATCCTTCGGCCCTGTATGGTCGCCGGACGCCGCGAGGCGCAGGACGGCCGCGGGAGACGCGAGCTTTTGACCGTCCGTCCCGTCCGGAACCTCGGCCCATTGCCGCTCGCCCTCGGCGCACGTCTGCGTGACCTTGAAATAGAGCGCAGAGCCTCCCGCCAGCTCTTTGCCCAGGAAGCCTGCCGCCACGAACTCGTCGTAGTGCTCGTCGGGCAGGTTCCCCTCCGCCCAGGTGATCTCCTTCACGCCTTCGGTCAGCGTGCGCCCGTGCAGCGAATAGCTCGTGGCATAGGGCCCCTTGACGGTATCGAGCGACCAGCCGGGCTTCGGCATGGGCTTCACGTTGAAGAAGCCTTCCGGAATTTCCACGCGGATGGCCTGTGTCGGCGACGCGCCGCAGCCGTGCGGAACCTTGAGCACGGCTTTATAGGCCGCGCCGGGGGCCGCCTCCCGCTGTTCGAGCGTGACGTGGGCGCCGGCAGGCCCGCCGGCCAGAGCGACGAGAGGAAAGAGCGCAAGAGTTGCCGCTGTTCGCGATGAGAATGAGCGTTTCATGATGATCGAAGCCTGTTCCTGAGGATGGGGATGGGATGAGGACGAATGCGCCGGAGCATGGGGGCCGCGGCGGAGAGAAGGCGGAGCGTGTTTCAGAGTGCGCATGAGGTTCACCACTTCACCTGCACGCCGCCGTAGAGTGCGCGCCCCGTGCCCGGTTCGAAGTAGGCGCCGTCCAAGCCACCGACGTTGCCCGACACGCTGGCGGACGCGATGTAGGCACGATCCGCGAGGTTTCGTCCTTCGATGTAGGCCGTAAACGTCTCGCCCTCGTAGCCGAGTTTCGCCCCCCAGATCGCATAGCCCTCGGTCTTGAGGGTATTGGCGTTGTCCACGAAGTAGGCGGACGGCGCCCATTCCACGTTCGGGCCGAAAAACACGCCCGACGGGTGGCGGTACATCAGCTCCGCCCTGAGGAAATGCCGCGGCAGGCCCGGCAGCTCGTTGTCGCCCCATACGGCATCGTTGTCGAAGTGGAAGTCGTTGAGCGTATAGGCCGCGTTGAGCCACAGCCTGTCGGGGGTGGGCCCATCGACGAGCAGCGACTGCAGAACCGCCGCGCCGAACCCGAGTTCCAGGCCTTGATGCACCGTCTTGTCCGCGTTCGTCACCGAGCACATGTTCGGGAACGGCACGAGGATGGTGAGGCACTGCAACTCGTTGTCGATCTCGGCGCGGTAGAGCGCGACGTCCCAGTGATAGGTTTCGCGCCGGCCGCGGGTGCCGATCTCGTAGGTGGTGGCCTCCTGCAGCTTCGCCGCGAATGCCGATCCGCTGACGGCGTTCTCGCCGAAGCTCGGCACCTCCGCGCTGCGCGAGACGTTGGCGAACATCTGCCAGCCGGGATCGACGTCCCACACGATGCCGGCCTTCGGGCTCCAGACGTCGAACGTGTTGCGCCCGCCCTGTTCCGTGCCGAAGAAAACGTCCCGGTCGCGCGCGGCGTGGAGGAACTGCAGCCCCGCAACCAGCGCGACGTCCGGCAGAACGAAGAAGCTGTTCTCGGCGTAGACCGACACGTTCTCCGATCGGTTCTCCGTGTGGCTGACGAGGCCGAGCTTGGCCGCGTTGGGGCCGTTGCCGAAGTGTTTGACGTCCACGGTGCCGTTATGGAGGTTCACGCCCGCGATGAAGCGATTGCGGAACCCAGCGACGACGCTGTCGTCCGAGAGGCGCGCGAAGCCGCCGTAGTCGTCATAGCGATAGTCGAGCCATTGGTAGATCGGATGGTCGAGGTGGCGGTCCACGTTGAACGCGCCGAATTCGAGCAGCGTCCCCTGCGAAAGGCGCACCGTCGTTTTGTTGGCGATGCGCAGCGTCTCGATATTGCGCTGCCAGTCGTTGAGCACGTTGATGGCCGCGGCCCGCTTCGGCTCGGT
>DAOMQQ010000279.1:0-3239 GCA_035445405.1 Hyphomicrobium sp. | reverse complement strand
GCGTGCTGTCTCGCCGGGTCAGCGAGACCCGCGCGGAAGACACGAGCCGCCTCATTCCCGAGGAGGTGCCGGTCGCGCTCGTCTACGACGGCACGACGCACGCGGTGATGATGGCGACGCCGGCCGACCTCGAGGATTTCGGCGTCGGCTTCTCCATCACGGAGGGCATCGTCGCGGCCCGCGACGAGATCCGCGAGTTCGAGATCGTCGAACACGAGAAGGGTCTCGAAGCGCGCATGTGGCTCGTGCCCGAGGCCGGCCGCAAACAGGTCGAGCGCCGTCGCCGCATCACCGGTCCCACGTCGTGCGGCCTGTGCGGGGTCGACAGCCTCGAAGCGGCCGTCGCCGAGCCCCGCCGCGTCGGGCGCTCCACGACCACGACGCCGGCCGAGATCCAGCGCGCTCTTGCGGCCATGTCGCCCGCCCAGACGCTGAACGTCGCCACCCGCGCGGTGCACGGAGCCGCGTTCTGGGATGCGGGCGCAGGCGCCTTCGCCGCCGTTCGTGAGGACGTCGGCCGGCACAACGCGCTCGATAAGCTGGTCGGCGCAGTGGCGACAGCCGGTGTCGATCCGACGAAAGGCTTCGTCGTGCTGACGAGCCGCGTCTCCGTCGAAATGGTTCAGAAGACGGCAATGATGGGAGCCGAGATCATCGTCGCGGTGTCCGCGCCGACGGCGCTTGCTCTCCGCGTCGCCGAGGAGGCCGGGATTACGCTGGTCGCCATCGCGCGCTCCGACGCTTTCGAGATTTTCACCCACAGAGAACGCATCACGCTGGCCGCTGAGACTGGCGACGGCGACCGCCAGGAGGTTTTATCGCATGTCCTCGCCCGCTGAGACGCTCATCCGCATGGCCAACGACATCACCAACTTCTTCCGCTCTCAGGGCGAGGAGAAGGCGGTGCCCGGCATCGCAAACCACGTGCGCCTCTTCTGGGAGCCGCGCATGAAGAAGCAGATCTTCGAGCACCTCGATCACGGCGGCGAAGGGCTGAGCCCGCTGGCGCTCAAGGCGCTGCAGCAGCTCAAGACGGACATGGCCGGCAAGTCCACCGCGGCAGAGGCCGAGGCCGCTCTGAAGGAGATGGCCGAGGTTGGCCCTGACCTCGTGCTCGAAGGCAGCGGGACGACTTCGGGCGGCTCCAAAAAAAGCAAGTCGAAAAAAGGCTGACGGCGCGAACCTTCGTGTCGGGAGCGCGTCTTGACACGGAAGAGTCGATCGGATGCGGTAAGGATCGTCAGGATCCCTCACGGAGTATCCCAATGATCTCGATGTCGTCGCTCGGTCGCGCCGCGATCGCCATCGCCCTCGGTGTCGGCGCACTGGCACCCCAATCGCTCGCCGAGCCTGCCAAGCGGCACATCGTCGTGACCGCTGTCGAGCCCAAGGGCGGTGCCAATGTCGAGAAGGAGCCGTTTCCCGGTCCGCTTCCCGAAGGCGGCGGATACGTGCTCAAGAAGCCGGACGACACCGGACGCTGGGAAGTCGCGGTCTACGTATTCGAGCCGCGCCAGATCTTCGTCGACGAAGGGGACGAGGTGACGCTCGAATTCGTCGGCATCAACGGCGCGAGCCACCCGACCACGATCGAAGCCTATGGCCAGTCGTTCGAGCTGAAGCGCGGCCACGTCCACAGCGTGACGTTCACCGCCGACAAGCCCGGCCGTCACAGCATCGTCTGCTCGGCGCACCTGCCCACGATGGTCTCCGAATTGATCGTCGCTCCGAAGAAGTAACGGGGCTTCTGAATAGAAAAACGGCGGCCCGGATCGGCCGCCGTTTTGTTTTGGTGCTTGTCTGGCCGAGCCCTAAGCCGCAGCCGGCCGCTCGGCGCCCGTCGGCGGCGGCCCGAGTTTTTCCAGCTCCTCGTATTCGGCATCCGTATAGACGCGCGAGCGCGTCAGGAAGCGCACGCCTTCGGGGGCTTCGAGCGAGAAGCCGGAGCCGCGGCCCGGCACCACGTCGATGATGAGATGCGTGTGCTGCCAGTAGTCGAACTGGGCAGCCCCCATGTAGAAGGGCTGCCCGGCGATCTCGCCGAGATAGACGTCCTGTGCGCCGACGCGGAACTCGCCCCGCGGATAGCACATCGGCGCGCTGCCGTCGCAGCACCCGCCGGACTGATGGAACAGCAGCGGCCCATGCAGCCCCGCAAGCTTCTCGATCATCGCCTGGGCTTCGGGCGTTGCCGTGACGCGCTCGACCATCCTGACCTCCCTTGTGGTCCGTCTATGCCGGAACCTTGTCTCCGGACGGTACCACGATCGCGAAGATATCGGCCAACGCCGCGAGCGCGCCGGTATGCACCGCGTCCGCCGGCACCGTGCCGCCGACTGGGTTCGGCAGTGCGCGCGTCGCTGTCGCGTTCGCCACCACCGTCGGCCGGTAGCCGTGGTTGAACGCGGCGCGCGCCGTCGAGTTCACGCACACGTGCGTCATGAAGCCGGCGAGCACGAGGTCCTCGACGCCGAGCCGCTTGAGTTCGGCATCGAGATCCGTGCCCTCGAAGCTGCTCGGATAGGCCTTGGTGATGACCTTCTCGCCATCCTTCGGCGCGACGGGATCGGAGATCTGGCCGATCGGCGCCGTCACGTCATAGGGCGAGCCTGCCCCCGCGTCGTGCCGGATGTGGATCACGGGGGTGCCTGCCGCGCGCGCACGCTCCAAAAGCTTGGCGCATTCGGCAAGCGCGGGCTCGACGCCTTCGAGCTGCATGATGCCTTCGCGGTAGGTGTTCTGGCAGTCGATCAGCACAAGCGCCGACTTGGAGAGCGGCGCAGGCGTGTCGGGGAGGGCAAGCAGGGAACGGAGCGTCGGACGTGCGTCGGTCATAGGGTCATCCCGGATCGGAGTGAGAGTGGCGGATAAAGCAAAAGCTTAGAGCCGTTCCGCGATTCCACCAAAATCGGAACGGCGATAGGAAAACAGCGCGGCCTTGCGGCCGCGCTGTCTTGGAGGGAACCGCTTCTAAAGCCTGGCCGAGCCTTAGAAGAAGCCCAGAGCCTTGGGGCTGTAGCTGACCAGCATGTTCTTGGTCTGCTGATAGTGGTCCAGCATCATCTTGTGCGTTTCGCGGCCGATGCCCGACTGCTTGTAGCCACCGAACGCGGCGTGCGCCGGATAGAGATGGTAGCAGTTGGTCCACACGCGGCCGGCCTGGATCGCGCGGCCGAAGCGATACGCGCGCGTGCCGTTGCGCGTCCACACGCCCGAGCCGAGGCCGTAGAGCGTGTCGT
>DAOMQQ010000278.1:0-3249 GCA_035445405.1 Hyphomicrobium sp. | reverse complement strand
GGGAGTGGAGATAGAACACGTCGCCCGGGTAGGCTTCGCGGCCCGGCGGGCGGCGAAGCAGCAGCGACATCTGGCGATAGGCGACGGCCTGCTTCGAGAGGTCGTCGTAGGCGATCACGGCGTGCATGCCGTTGTCGCGGAAGTACTCGCCCATGGTGCAGCCGGTGAACGGCGCCAGGAACTGCATCGGCGCCGGATCGGATGCCGTCGCCGCGACGACGATCGAATACTCGAGCGCGCCGCGCTCTTCGAGCACCTTCACGAACTGAGCGACCGTCGAACGCTTCTGACCGACGGCAACGTAGACGCAGTAGAGCTTCGCGCTCTCGTCCGTGCCGGCGTTGACCGCCTTCTGGTTGAGGAAGGTGTCGAGGATGATGGCGGTCTTGCCGGTCTGGCGGTCGCCGATGATCAGCTCGCGCTGGCCGCGGCCGACGGGGATCAGGGCGTCCACCGCCTTGAGACCGGTCGCCATCGGCTCGTGCACCGACTTGCGCGGAAGGATGCCGGGCGCTTTGACGTCGACGCGCTTCATCGCCTCGCCCTTGATCGGGCCCTTGCCGTCGATCGGGTTGCCGAGACCGTCGACAACGCGGCCGAGCAGACCCCGGCCGACGGGAACTTCCACGATGGCGCCGGTCCGCTTGACCGTGTCGCCTTCCTTGATCGTGCGGTCGTCGCCGAAGATCACGACGCCGACGTTGTCGGCTTCGAGGTTGAGCGCCATGCCGCGGATGCCGCCGGGAAACTCGACCATTTCACCGGCCTGAACGTTGTCGAGACCGTAAACGCGCGCAATGCCGTCGCCCACCGACAGCACCTGTCCGATCTCGGAAACCTCGGCTTCTTTGCCGAAGTTCTTGATCTGATCCTTCAGGATCGAGGTGATCTCTGCAGCCCGGATGTCCATCAGTTGACCTCGTGTCTTTGGGCGTTTTCTCTTGTGTGTTCTTTTGGGCGCGCCCGAAGGCCCGCCACGCGGATCTCGTAAAAGGAGAGGCAGCGGCATCCGCGCCCTCCCTGGAAACTCTCTAGTGCCCCCCCTTGAGGGAGAGGCTCAGGTTCTGCAGCTTCGTCTTGAGCGACGAATCGACCATCCGGCTGCCGAGCTTCACGACGAGGCCGCCGATCAGCGAAGGATCGACGCGCGTCTGAAGCGTCACGTCCTTGCCGACGGCCGCCTTGAGCGAAGCCTTGAGAGCCTCGGCCTGAGCGTCGGTCAAAGGCAGCGCACTCGTCACGTCTGCCGTCACCTCGCCGCGTGCCTTGGCTGCCAGCCCCTGGAACGCGCGCACCATGTCGGGCACGGCGAACAGTCGGCGGTTCCGGGCGGCCAGCGCGAAGAAATTCTTCGCGAGCGCTCCGACTTCCACCTTGTCGAGCACGGCGCCGAGCGCGCGCGCCTGATCGTCAGCCGCGATCACCGGGCTGCGAACCAGACGCTGGAGCTCTGGACTCTCGTCGTAAAGTTGCTTGAATTTTTCGAGATCCTGCTCGACCTCGGAGATCGTGTTCTCCTCGCGGGCGAGATCGAACAGCGCTGCTGCGTAGCGGCCTGCCACTCCGGCCACGATGGGTTCTTCTGTCGCCACGTCAAGAAATCTCGCGTGCTCAAGGGGTTGTAGAAAGCCCCGCGGCCGAAGCCACAGCTCATTTCTTTGAGAAAGGTGATCAGGGCGTTAGGGCCACGCCGATGTTTCTGCGCCGCCCCCCGACTGAAAACCCGCGGTTCTGTATCATGGGCGCATCGACGCATCAACCGGCGTCGGCGGGCCTGAACGCCGCATTTCCGCGGCCATTCACCGCCCTCTCCACCAAACCGGCCGAAAATGACGGAACCCAAAGGGTTGCTCGTAGAATTCCCTGACGGGAGGCCCCACATGGGAAACAGGGATCCCAGACGCCGTTCTGGCCGATCCGGGGATGACGAAGAACGAAGAATAACCGAGATGGCACGCCGCCTAAGGCGTGAGAATTGGAGCAAGTTATGAGGAGTTCACGTTTGTTGGCGGCGGCTGCCTTGATGGCGCTGCCGTTTGGAGCACCCGCGGTTGCCGCGCCCGCTCCCGCCGCCCCTGCGGCGGCGAAAGCGGTGTCCGGTAGCCACGTCGGCTCTCCGCTGATTCAGGTCCAAAGGCAGGGACGGGGCGGCGGCCCTGGCGCACGAGGCGGCTTCCGCGGAGGCGGCCCCGGCATGGGCGGCAGAGGGTTCAGGGGTGGTGGCCCCGGCATGCGTGGCCCTGGGTTCCGACGTGGTGGTCCCGGATTCTCCCGCGGCGCTGGCCGTCGCCATTGGGCCGGGACGCGTCCGGGATTCCGCCGTGGCTATCACAGGCACCATCGCCATTGGCGCGGCGGCATCGGATTTGGCGCACCCTATTTCTACGGCGCCTGGGGCCCGTCCTACTACTATGACGACTTCTACGATGCGCCGATCTACGACTATGACGAGCCGATCGCGTCCTACGACGACGACGCCGTCGAGCGCTGTGCCGCCCGCTACCGGTCGTTCGATCGCCGGACCGGCACCTTCCTGCACAACAACGGCCAGCGGCGCCTTTGCCCGTATCTCCGCTGACCCGAAAAGCGTGATCTCACCGCGGCCCTACAGAAAGTTGTAGGGATCCACATCGACGGCGAGGCGCAAGTCCCCTGCAATCCGGGGCAGCGCCTCGCCCCACGCCCTCAGATAATCCTGAATGTTCGCATCCCGCGGCGCCTTGACGAGAAGCCGCCAGCGATGCCGCCCGCGCACGACCGCAATCGGCGCCTCCGCAGGTCCGAGCACCGTGATTCGATCCGACGGCGGCGCCCTGCGCGCGACCTCGCGGGCAAACTTTTCCGCCAGATCCTTGTCGCGCGCCGAGATGACGAGCGCCGCGAGACGCCCGAACGGCGGCAGCAGGCCGCGCCGGCGCATGTCGATCTCGCGGTCGAGAAAGCTCTCTCTGTCGCCGGAGATGATCGCCTCCATGACTGGATGGTCGGGCATGTGGGTCTGAACGAACCCGCGCCCCTTCGTCATGGCGCGCCCCGCGCGGCCCGTCACCTGGTGAAGAAGCTGGAACGTCCGCTCGCCCGCGCGCGGATCCGCGCCCATCGAAAGGCCGAGGTCGCCGTCCACGATGCCGACCGTCGCCAGCAGCGGGAAGTTGTGCCCCTTGGCCACGATCTGCGTGCCGATGATGATATCGACCTCGCCGCTTTCGATCTCGCCGATGATCTGGCGCATCTCTTCGAGCCCCGGAA
>DAOMQQ010000277.1:0-3273 GCA_035445405.1 Hyphomicrobium sp. | reverse complement strand
GAACGACGCCCTGACGCGCCCAGTACAGCACAGACACGGTATCGCCTTCGACGCTAAACGTGGCGTCGTGGTATTTGCCGTCTTTGGTCAGGCTGAACCTGTTTTGCAGCGTGGCCGTTTCCATTCCGAACCCCATGAGAAACGAGGAGCGCACAAGCAGGAATGGTACGCGAATCGCGCGAATTTGGATGTACGTGGAATTACTTAACCCTAGCCGGACGTGGCTCAACCTGAAATTTTCGAGAAGTCCGCAACGGTTAGCGTAGCCGCGCGAATCTCGGAGAGCAGCCGCAAACGGTTCTCCCGCAGTGCCGCATCGGCATCGTTGACGGTCACCGTGTCGAAGAAGGCATCGACAGGTGCGCGCAACTCGGCCAGTGCGTTCATGGCGCCTTTGAAGTTCTCGACGTTGAGCGCCGCCACCGTGTCCTGCTTCACGCTCTCGATCGCCGCCGCCAGCGCCAGCTCCTCGTTCTCCTTGAGGATCTTGAGATCGTAGGGGCCGGCGTAGCTCCGCTTGTCCTTCTTCTCCTCGATGGCGAGGATGTTGGAGGCGCGCTTCACGCCCGCGAGAAGGTTCGCACCGTCGTCCGTCGCGAGGAATTCCGAGAGCGCTTCGACGCGCCGCACGATGAGCGCGATGTCGTCCTGCCCGCCGAGCGAGAACACCGCGTCGATGAGATCGTGCCGCGCACCCTTGTCCTTGAGGTAGACCTTGAGCCGCTCGGCAAAGAACGAGAGGAGGTCTGTGTTGACCAGAGACGGCACCGTGTAGGTCCCGACCAGAGCCGCCTGCGGGATCTCCTTCTCCCTGTCCTTCAGATACGCATCCGGCGTCTCGACCGACCAGACGGACACGCGGTTCCATCCCCCATCCTCACCCATATCGGCCCACGTCGAGCGCATCGCCTCGTCCTGCGTCTCGCCGTTCGCAACCTTCGAGAACAGGAACAGGTTGCCACGCTCGGAGACGGCGGCCTTGAGCTGCTCGTAAGCGGCATCGAACGTGCGCAGCAAAGGCACGCGCAAATCGTTCTCGACCACGATCCGGATGGCACCGAGCGCCGCACGGCGAAGCTGATACGGATCGCCCGAGCCCGTCGGCTTCTCGTCGATAGCCCAGAAGCCGACCAGCGTGTCGATCTTGTCGGCGAGCGCGACCGCAATCGCCACCGCGTCGCCGTTCTCGGCCTTGGGCACGACATCCGTCGGCCCCTTCGGCTTGTAATGCAGCTCGATGGCGCGCGCGATCTCGGGCTTCGCGCCGGCCTTCTCGGCATAGTAGCGGCCCATCAGGCCCTGCAGCTCGGGGAACTCGCCCACCATGCCGGAAACGAGATCGGCTTTCGCGATCTCGGCTGCCCGCCGCGCATCCTGCGGATCGGCATCCACCGCGCCCGCAATCTCGAACGCGAGCTCCTTGATGCGCTCGATGCGCGCCTTCTGCGAGCCGAGCTTCTCGTGGAACGTGATGCTCTCGAGCTCGCGCGCCATCTCGTCGAGCGGACGTTTGAGATCCTGGTCCCAGAAGAACTTGGCATCCGACAGACGCGCGCGGATCACCTTCTCGTTGCCGGACACGATCTCGGCGCCGCCATCGGGTGCCGTCAGGTTCGAGACGAGGATGAAGCGGTTCGCGAGCGCCTTGGTGTTGGGATCGCGCAGCGAGAAACACTTCTGGTGATTTTTCATCGACGTGGTGAGGCACTCGGGCGGCACGGCGAGAAAGCTCTCGTCGAAGCTGCCCATCAGCGCCACGGGCCATTCGGTGAGCCCCGCGTTTTCCTGAAGCAAGGCCTCGTCCGCAATGAGTTCGAGCTGTGCGCCATACGCGAGCTGCTCCGCCTGCTCGCGGATTTCGTCGGCGCGTTCTTCCGCGTTGAGCATCACCGCGTGGCCGGCAAGCTTGTTCACGTAGTCCTCGAAGTCGAGCACCTGGAACGTCTCGTTGCCGTGGAAGCGATGCCCGCACGTCGTGTTCGAAGCCAGAAGCCCCGCCGCTTCGAGCGGCACGATCATGCCGTCGAGCAGGCAGAGGATCGACTTGAGCGGCCGCACCCACTGGAACGTGCCCGAGCCCCAGCGCATGGACTTCGGCCACGGAAACTTCGCGAGCACCTGCGCGACGACATCGGCCGTGATGGCGGCTGCAGCACGGCCCGGCCGCTCGATGCGGGCGACGTAATAGTCGCCCTTCTTTTCGTCCTTGACGACCTCGGCCTCGTCGATGGAATTGAGTCCGGCCGACTTCAAGAAGCCTTCGAGCGCTTTCTCAGGCGCACCCACGCGCGGCCCCTTGCGCTCCTCGCTGACGTCCGGCGCCTGCGCGGGCACGTCCTCGATCACGAGCGCGAGCCGGCGCGGCGTCGCAAAGGCGTGCGCATCCCCGACCTCGAGCCCCGCAGCCTTGAGCCCTTCGGTTACGAGGCGCTTGAGATCCTCCGCCGCCCGCTGCTGCATCCGCGCCGGGATCTCCTCGGAAAAGAGCTCGAGCAGAAGTTCAGCCATGGAGGAATGCCTTTCGAATGGTGGTGCGCGGCCGCAAGACAAATAGGGGGCAGGCAGGGGCCGGGCAACCGCTCAAACACACCGAGGGCACGCTGAGAACGTGCCCTCGGCCCAAAACCGTAAGAGACGAGCGTCGCGCCGACGTAGAGTGCTTCCGGAAAAGTGGGAACCGGTTTTCCGATAAGAAGCACGAGAAAGTAAAAGCTTAGAGCCGTTCCGCCATTCCAATAGAACTGGAACGGCTCTAAGGCGACGGCGACGTTTCGGCAGGCGTCTCCGGTGCCGGCGCGGGAGACGGCTGAGGCGCTGTCTCAGGCGCGGGAGATGGCGACGGGGCCGGAACGGGAGCCGGCGGGGTCGGCACGGGCTCGGGCGCAACAGCCGGGGCAGGCGCCGGCGCGACGAGCGGCTCGGCGGCCTTCTCAGCCGGCAGATAGGTGCGCGTCTCTTTTCCGATGTCCTCGACCGTGCCTTGCACGGTGAGATAGCCGAGCCCGATCGCGACGGCGCCGATGTACATCCACAGCACCGGCTTGTAGCGGCTGAGCAGGATCAGGCCGATGATGAGCGCCGGAACGGCGGTCACGATCAAGCCAAGATGAGTGTCGGTCACGAACGGCCTCCTTCAGTCTCGAGCCACGCGGCGCAGCACGCCTTGGCGAGTTCCCGCACACGGAGAATATAGCCTTGCCGCTCTGTGACCGAAATAACACCGCGCGCATCGAGCAGATTGAAGACGTGTGAGGCTTTTATGCACTGGTCATA
>DAOMQQ010000276.1:0-3273 GCA_035445405.1 Hyphomicrobium sp. | reverse complement strand
GCAATCCGGAGCCGGGGCTGCCCACGCTCTCGCCGGCCAACGTGAAAGCGACGCGGAACGCGATCCAACGTTATACCGAGATCGTTCAGGCGGGCGGATGGCCCACGCTGCCGGACGAGCAGGTGAAGCCCGGCGAGCAAAGCTTCGCCGTGGTCATGCTGCGCGACCGGCTTGCCGTGTCCGGCGAGCTTGCGGCCGGCGGAAGCCGGAGCGATGTGCTCGACGGCACGCTCGTCGAGGCCCTCAAGGCCTATCAGTCCACGAACGGACTGACGCCGAACGGCCGTCTCGACAGGGCGACGATCGCAGCGCTCAACGTCTCGGCCGAAGATCGTCTCAAGCAGCTCAAGACCAATCTGACGCGTCTCTCGACGCTGACTCAGACGACGAAATCGCACCGGCGCTACGTGGTGGTGAACATTCCCTCGGCGCAGGTCGAGGCGGTGGCGCTCAATCGCGTGATCTCGCGGCATACGGCGGTCGTGGGCATGAAGGATCGGCCGACGCCGATCCTGCGCTCCAACATCTACGAGATGAACTTCAATCCGATCTGGCGGCTGCCGCCGACCGTGATCCGCGAGGACCTGATCCCGCAGGCGCGTGCGGCGCAGGCCAAGGGCGAGAACCTGCTCGTCAAGACGGGCATCAACGCCTACGACGGCAACGGGCGCAAGCTCGATCCGGCGAATATCGACTGGAGTAGCGCGGCGCCGCGCGGATATTCGTACCGCCAGCCCGCGGGCAAGGACAATCCGCTCGGCTTCGTGAAGATCAACTTCGCCAACAGCGAGTCGGTCTACATGCACGACAGCCCGACGGACGGCTTGTTCGGGCAGAATATCCGAGCGGCCAGCTCGGGCTGCATTCGCGTCCACAACATCGAGCGGCTGGCCTACTGGCTTTTGGGCCAGAACGACGGCTGGGATCAGGCCCGCGTCGAGAAGATGAAGGAAACCGGCGAACGTGCCGACGTGCGGCTCGCGGGCCAGGTGCCGCTGCATTTCGTCTACATCACCGCGTGGGCGACAGAGGATGGGACGATCCAATTCCGCCGCGACCTCTACAATCGCGACGGCGTGGCGGAAATCGCGACCTCCTACTGATCCTACGGAGACGGATCGATCTCTCCCATCTCTTTGGCAAGACCGATGATTCACGCTCCGCGCGGATAGACTCGGAGCGATCGTTGGCTCTTAGTGCGCCGGGCGATTCGCGCTTCAGGCTGATAGGGCCTGAAGCGATCGCGGTCTTCTTGGCGAGGCCGACGATTCACGCTTCGGATTGGTAGGATCCGAAGCGATCGTGGTCCATGTGCGCGTTTTTGACGTGGTTGCGCCGGATCTCAATCTTGATCTACGTCAAGGCAGGAAGAGCGCCCATGCCCCCTCATAGCGAGGCATGAAGCAGAGTCTCGGATGCCTCTCGCCGGTTGGGTTAAAAGGCGAGTTCCGGGCTAGAAAATGCAAGCGCCAGCGCGACATAACAACCGTTGCACTGTAACATTTTCCGGGAGATGCTGGCATTAACGCTCACATGCCGTTAGAAGAGCGGCAAATACAAAAGAGCATACCGGAAATACTGGGGTTCGAGGACACGCTGATGGTCGACTATGCGAGGCACTTCAAGGCCGCACTCGATACGATCCGCAACGAGGGTCGCTACCGGGTGTTCGCCGACGTGAAGCGCCGCCGGGGTGCGTTTCCTGCCGCCGAGCACGTGAGCGCCGCCGGGTCGAGGCCGATCGTCGTCTGGTGCTCCAACGACTACCTGGGCATGGGCCAGCACCCGAAGGTGACGGCCGCGATGCACGAGGCCATCGACGCCGTCGGGGCCGGCTCGGGCGGCACGCGCAACATCTCGGGCACCACGCATTATCACGTCGAGCTCGAGCAGGAGCTCGCCGACCTACACGGCAAGGAGCAGGCGCTCCTTTTCACCTCGGCATTCGTCGCCAACGAGGCGGCGCTCTCGACGCTCGCGAAGCTTCTTCCGGGCTGCGTCATCATCTCGGACGAGAAGAATCACGCGTCGATGATTGCGGGAATCCGCAACGGGCGCGGCGAGAAGAAGATCTTCCGCCACAACGACCTTGCCGACCTTGAGGCGAAGCTCCGCGAGATCCCGTCGGGTACGCCGAAGATCATCGCTTTCGAGAGCGTCTACTCGATGGACGGCCATATCGCGCCGATCGCGGGCATCTGCGATCTGGCGGATAAGTATGGCGCGCTGACCTACCTCGACGAAGTGCATGCGGTCGGCCTTTACGGCCCGCGCGGCGGCGGCATCGCCGAGCGCGACGGCGTCATGGATCGTATCGACGTCATCAACGGGACGCTCGCCAAGGGCTACGGCGTGATGGGCGGCTA
Organism: Hyphomicrobium sp.; assembly: GCA_035445405.1. Classification (GTDB taxonomy): domain Bacteria; phylum Pseudomonadota; class Alphaproteobacteria; order Rhizobiales; family Hyphomicrobiaceae; genus Hyphomicrobium_C. The sequence goes on along the minus strand of DAOMQQ010000276.1, from coordinate 907 downwards.
CATCACCGGCACGCGCGATTTGTGCGACGCCATTCGCTCGTTTGCTCCGGGGTTCATCTTCACGACGTCGCTGGCTCCCGCCATCGCAGCCGGTGCGGTTGCGAGCATCCGTCACCTCAAAGGAAGCCAGCTCGAGCGCGCACGCCATCAGGAGCGTGCCCGCACGCTGAAGGGGCTGCTCAAGGACGCGGGGCTCCCGGTGTTCCAGAACCCGAGCCATATCGTGCCCGTCCTGATCGGCGATCCGGTTCACTGCAAAGAGGTGACCGACCGGCTGCTCGACAGCTACGGCATCTACGTGCAGCCGATCAACTATCCGACCGTTCCGCGCGGCACTGAGCGCATTCGTCTCACGCCGGGGCCGTATCACACGGACGCGCAAATGGCCGATCTCGTGGCGGCGCTCGGTACGCTGTGGGCGGCCTGCCCGGCTGCCGTAGGACGCACCGGTAAACTCGCGGCCGAATAGCGCAGCGACTTTCCACGCTGTTTTTCAGGGCTTTTTTCATGAGTCTTCCGGGGATGGCGGGCGTTCGCCCCGGCTTCCGACGGGATTCGCACCCTTCGCAATTGCTGCGCTGCACAGCAAAAATTGAGTGCGACGGTCGCTTCCTTGTTTGTCGTGGGTGACGCATGGTAAGGCCATGCGCCTGTGAGGCTCGCTCCGCAATCCGCTGCCCCGTCGCTCCGGGAAAGTGGGGGGCGGCCACATTGCTATATCCAAGGTTTCCGACCAGCGTCGCCCCACCTTAAAAAACCGATTAGAGCCGATTACCAACGAGGAACGCCTGATGTCTAATTCGACCACCCGCTTTTTTAATGCGCCGCTCGCGGAGACCGATCCCGAAATCGCGTCTGCCATCGATAAGGAGCTTGGTCGTCAGCAGTACGAGATCGAGCTGATCGC
>DAOMQQ010000275.1:0-3274 GCA_035445405.1 Hyphomicrobium sp. | reverse complement strand
TCGTGGAAGAAATCGTAAATCTTTCGCGCCATCTCGGCCGAGATCCCGGCCACCGCTTGCAGATCTTCCACGCCTGCGCGCGAGACGGCCTTCGCGGATCCGAAGTGCTTGAGCAAGGCGCGCTTGCGCGTGGGCCCGATCCCCGCGATCTCGTCGAGCGGATTGGCGCCAAGCGACTTCGCGCGCTTCGCGCGATGCGTGCCGATGGCAAAGCGGTGCGCTTCGTCCCGCAGCCGCTGCACGAAATAGAGCACCGGATCGCGCGGCTCCAGCATGAAGAACGGGCGGCCCGAAATATGAAAGTGCTCGCGGCCCGCATCGCGATCCGGCCCCTTGGCCACGCCGGCAATCGCGATGTCCGCGAGGTCGAGCTCCGCCAGCACCTCCCGTGCAACCGTGAGCTGGCCCGCGCCGCCGTCAACCAGCACCAGATCGGGCCGATCGGGAAACGCGCCCGCGTCCTCTTCCTCCTCCGCAGCCCCGCTGGCTTCGGCCACGTCCTCCCACAACGCATCCGACGGCGTCTCCGAGGGCGCTTCCGCCTCGTTCTCCGCGAGCCGCCGGAAGCGCCGCTCCAGCACCTCCCGCATCATGCCGTAGTCGTCGCCGGGCGTGAGCGTCTCGGAGCGGATGTTGAATTTCCGATAGGCGCTTTTCGCAAACCCGTCCGGTCCTGCGACGATCATCGCGCCGACCGCGTTGGTGCCCATGATGTGGCTCATGTCGAACACCTCGACACGCCGCGGCGCGCGCGGCAACCCGAAGCGCTCGCCGAGCGCCGCGAGCAGCATCCGCTGAGAGGAGCTCTCCGCAAGCCGCCGTCCCAGCGCTTCTCGCGCGTTCGAAAGAGCATGCTCGACGAGGCCCGACTTCACGCCTCGCTGCGGCACCCGGATCTCGACGCGCCTGTCGGCCTTGAGGGAAAGCGCCTCCGCTAACACCTCGCGGTTCGCGATCCCGTGCGAAAGCAGCACGAGGCGCGGCACCGGCTTGTCGTCGTAGAATTGCGCGATGAAACTATCCAGCACCTCCTCGACCGCGAGCGATCGGTCAGCCTTCGGATAATAGGCGCGGTTGCCCCAGTTCTGGCCGACGCGGAAGAAGAACACCTGGATGCACGTCTGCCCGCCTTCCTGGTAGGCGGCGAACACGTCGGCTTCCTCCACGCCTTCCGGGTTGATCGCCTGCTCCGCCGTGACGTGGGCGAGTGCCCAAAGCCGGTTGCGCAGCATCGCCGCCCGCTCGAATTCGAGCTTCTCCGCCGCCTCCTCCATCAGCCGCTGGTACATCTCCCGCACCGACTGGCTCTCGCCTCTCAGGAAGCGCACAGCCTCGTCGACGAGCAGGCTGTAATCCTCGAGGCTGATCTCGCCCGTGCACGGCGCCGCGCAACGCTTGATCTGGTGCAGCAGGCAGGGCCGCGTCCGGCTCTCGTAAACCGAATCCGAGCACGACCTGAGCAGGAACGCGCGCTCCAGCATGTTGATCGTACGGTTCACCGCGCCTGCCGAGGCGAACGGCCCGAAATATTCGCCTTTGATCGTGCGCGCGCCGCGATGCTTGAGAATCTGCGGCGCATCCTGGTCGCGCCGGATCAGGATGTAGGGAAACGACTTGTCGTCGCGCAGCGTCACGTTGAAACGCGGACGAAAGCGCTTGATGAGGTTCGCTTCGAGCAACAGAGCCTCGGCTTCCGTGCGAACCGACACGAACTCCATCGACGCCGTGGACTGGATCATCCTAAGCGTCCGGTTCGCCAGCCCCACAAGCCGCGTATAGCTCGTCACACGCGCCTTCAGGTTCCGCGCCTTGCCGACGTAGACGACGGTCCCGGCCGCATCCAGCATCCGGTAGACGCCGGGGCCCGTGCCCAGCGTCTTCAGATAACCCTGGATGACCTCCGGCCCCGTTTTGACGGCGGCCTGCGGCAACGCTTCCTCCGCACCCGGCGGCGCAGAAGCCGGACGGTCTTGGGGCGTGTCGTCGGTGTCTGACATGGGCCGAACATTGGCGGCCGGAGCCGGCCCGTCAAGCGCCGCACCGGGCCGTCCGCCACAAAACCGCCAGGACATTGGTGCCATTGGAGGAAAACCGAAACCTGCACCCCGCGCCTTGAGCGCGACCGACGACCGGCACCCGGCTGCTCCCGGGAGGCGAGGCCCCATGCGAGTTGTGTTTTCAGTCATTGTTGCCGCCCTGCTGCTGACCCCGGCCCTCGCTCAGGATCGGGGCAAACGGGCGGCCCCGGCACAGCCGGACATCACCCGCTCCGAGCAGATCCTGAAATGGATCAACGATTACCGCCAGGCGCCCACGCCCGATCGGCTACCCGACATGGTCCGCGCGATGGGCAACCTCGGTCTGTTCCGGGAACTCGATTCCGCCGGCGTCTACATCGGCTTCATCGCCGGCGTCATCGGCGCCAATCCGGAGCGCGCCGAGCAGTTGGTCTCCCGCATGTTCCCGATGCCGCCCGAGGATCAGGTCGTCCTGATCCGTGCCATCGCCTATTCGGGATTGCCGGACTGGAAAGGCCTGCTGGGCCTTTTCGTCGAGCGGATGCCGGCGCGCATGGTCCTGATCCGCCGCTACCTCTACGGCGACGGCAAGACGCTTGCCGAGCTCGAGCCCGACGACGGCTACGTCATCGACCTTCTCTGGGGCTACTATTTCGCAACCGGCAACCCAGAGCCCGTCCGCCGCATCGTCGCGACGCTCGCATGGAGCGCGGACAAGAACAGCGTCGAGAAGCTCACCATCGGCTCCATGTCGAAGTGGACGCTGGCGACCAACGCGTCGCGCGAGAAGGATTTGCTCGACATCCTGCACGATGAGATGAACCGACAGCCCGCCGAGGTCCGCACGCCGTTGCGCGAGGTGATCGAAGCCGCCGAGACGTTCGAGACCGGCAAGATCCGCAAGGAGGCCGTCGCCGCCGTCGAGGAGCTGAAGGCAAGAGGCCCCGAAAGCTCCCGCAATTTCGCATGGTGGGGCCAGGTCGGGCAGACGACGTTCGCGCTCGGCTGCGTCGCCGCGGCTGCGACAGGCCAGGTCCAGTTCGGAATTCCGTGCGTGGTCGGCGGCGCCGTCTCGTCGGCCGCCCTCAAATATCTCGCACCCGGGCCTTGAACCGCCGTGAACGCTCAGTCCTCGTCGGGGCAGAGCGTCCGCGCATGCTGAAGCGCTTCGTCGCGCGAGGCATATGTGCCGATCGCCTCGCCGCCCTCCGGCCGCGCCGAAAGAAAGCTCTTCGTCATCGTATCCTCGAAACCGT
>DAOMQQ010000274.1:0-3303 GCA_035445405.1 Hyphomicrobium sp. | reverse complement strand
GCGTTGGTGAAGCGACGGCCGCGGAAGTTCGGCATCGGGTTCACCTTGCGCCAGACGACGTCGTTCAGGATCCAGAAGCCCTGGTCCTGCAGCGCGGAGCCCAGGCGGAAGACGTTGTGGTAGGAGCCGATCAGCCACATCGCGCCGTCCGGCTTCAGCACGCGGCGACATTCCGCGAGCCAGGCGCGCGTGAAGCGGTCGTACTCCTCGAAGGAGGCGAACTTGTCCCAGGCGTCGTCGACGCCGTCGACGCGCGTGTTGTTGGGACGCAGAAGCTCGGTCGAGAGCTGAAGATTGTAGGGAGGGTCGGCGAAGACGAGGTCTACGCTTTTGTCCGGGAGCTTGCCGAGCTGCTCGACGCAATCCCCCACCAGGATCTTGTTTGCGGCCAGAGCCCGATCCCGAGCCAAAACCGCGCGGCTTCCCGAAGCCGCACGCACACCACGACGACGCACACCCATTCGACGCAACTCACTTTGACGAACCACGAACGCGAGGGATCCCATGATACGCGAGGCCCACGCGAGCTGAAAGGCAGTCCCATGTTTAACGAGCGGTAAACGGGGGCTGTTAAATTTCAGTTAACGCGGGCGTGCGCGATTCACGCCTCCCACGCGCTCAGGACTCGCAACGGTTTACGGCGAACGGAAGGCGAACACATGCAATCGGGCCGGCGTTTCCGCCGGCCCGATCCGATCTCGATTCCGCATCAATGGTTTGCGGCGTCGGGTTATTTTTTCTTGCCGCGCTAGGCGGCGCGAACGGTCGCGAGGAAGCGGTCCACCTCGGACTTGAGCGAGCGGCTGTCGCCCGAGAGCGACTTGGCGGATGCCAACACCTGCGAGGATGCGGATCCGGTTTCGGACGCGCCCTGGCTCACGGCCGTGATCGAGGATGCGACCTCGCTCGTGCCCTTGGCGGCTTCGACCACGTTGCGGCTGATCTCCTGCGTCGTCGCGCCCTGCTGCTCGACGGCGGCCGCGATGGCACCGCTGACCGTTGAGATGCGATTGATGGTGGAGGCGATCTGATTGATCGCTTCCACGGTGTTGCGCGTGGAGGTCTGCATGCTCAGGATCTGGTTGCCGATGTCGCTCGTCGCCTTCGCGGTTTGAGCGGCGAGGGCCTTCACCTCCTGCGCGACCACCGCAAAGCCCTTGCCGGCATCGCCCGCACGGGCCGCTTCGATGGTGGCATTCAGGGCCAGCAGGTTGGTCTGCCCCGCGATCTGGTTGATCAGCTCCACCACGGCGCCGATGCGCTCGGCCGACTCGGCGAGCTCGACGACGTTGGCGTTCGTCTCGGACGCCTGGCGAACGGCTTCTTCGGCGATGCTGCTGCTCTCGTGGACCTGGCGGCCGATCTCCTGGACCGTCATGGAAAGCTGCTCGGATGCCGCGGCGACGCCCTGGACGTTGACCGATGTCTGCTCCGACGCGCTGGCCACGGTGCCGGACAGCTCCTGCGTCGAGGCGGCATTGAGGGTGAGCTGACCCGCTGCCGTTTCGAGTTGCGAGGAGGCGGACGAGACCGTCTCGACGATGCGGCCCACGCTTTCCTGGAACTGGTTGGCGAGACGGATCATCTCCGCCTTACGCTCGGCGGCGGCCTGCTTGTCGCGTTCGATCTGCTCGGCGCGCAGGCGCTCGGTTTCGAGAAGGTTCTGCTTGAAGACCTCGACCGCGCCCGCAATCTCGCCGATCTCGTCGTGGCGGCCGGCGCCGTAAATTTCAACGTCGGTGCGGCCGGAGGCGACCTCGAGGATCGATCGCGTCATGCGCTCGATGGGGCGCGCCAGGTTTTGGATGACGAGCCAGATGCCGGCGGCCAAGGTGAGGAGCGAGATGATCCCCATCGTGATCGCAGTGCGAACCGCGGTGTCGCGCGCTTGTTCCGAAGCGGCGTTGGTCGTTTCCACAAAGGTCTCGTAGTGGCTCGAGACGTTGCGAAGCTGCTCGTTCAGCGCCTGGCGGTTGGCCCGGTTGGCGTCGTTGTCGCCGAACTGGCGCGCCGCGGGCAGCGAAGCCTCGCGGGCGAGGCGCACCAGCTCGGTGCGGAAGCCGATGAACTCGCCGATCGTGCCTTTGGTCTTGGCAAATTCCTCGCGCTGCTCCTCGACGACCGTTCCGGCCCAGAGGTCCGTCGTGCGCTCCAGCTCGGACAGGTTCTTGAGGAGGCCTTCGCCGTACGGCCGGGCCGAAGACCAGGTGTCGGACATGTAGATGCCGCGCGAGTCCATGACGACGGCGTAGACGAGGCCGTTGATCCGCTCGAGATAGGTCTGGCCAGTCCGCGCCTGCATCGCCAACTCCTGGGCGGCGCCCTGTGCGGAGAGGCTTTGATAGGAGAGGATGGCGCCGAGGACGGGCACGAGCGCCAGGAACGAGATGAGCGCGACGACCTTGTGTTTCAGTTTGATGTCGTGGAGTCCGGGGATGGCGTGGAGGGCGGAGGAAAGGCGCGGCATGGGGGAATTCCATTCACGATATGGGAGTCGGGGCTTTTGCTTAGATACAGTTTTATCTTTTCACCCTTACCAATTGAATAATTGGCTATAATTCTCTCCCATCCGGGCGAACATGGGCGATTGCTCTGCTTCCGGGCGCGTGTCTCGGGCTTGGGCAGGGTCAATGGGTGGAGCAGGTGCGTGGGGCGCGGTGCTACAGCGCGGACGAGGGCCGCGGACCTCAGCTCACACGATATCGCTCTCGACAGGCGCCGGCCTTTCGGCTATAGCCCGCGGCCAGTATTCCCCTTTCAAGGGTTGCTCCCTAAGGGAGCCGCATGAACCGTACCTGCCGGAGTCTCTCCGGGTGCGGCTCCTCTGCCCATGATGCATAAGCAAAAAGGCGCAACAAATGAACATCATTCAAGAGCTCGATCGCGAGCAGATGGACGCCGTGCTCCGGACCCGCTCGGTTCCCGAATTTTCTCCTGGCGACACCGTCAAGGTGATGGTGAAGGTCGTCGAGGGTGAAGGCAAGAACCGCAGCTCGCGCCTTCAGGCCTACGAGGGCGTGGTGATCGCCCGCGCCGGCGGCGGCATTAACGAGAGCTTCACGGTTCGCAAGATTTCCTACGGCGAGGGCGTGGAGCGCGTGTTCCCGGTCTATTCGCCCTACATCGCCGAGATCGAGGTTCTGCGTCGCGGTAAGGTTCGCCGCGCGAAGCTCTATTACCTCCGCGGCCGTCGCGGCAGGGCCGCGCGCATCGTCGAGCGGACGGACGCGCGTGCGCGTCGCCTCAATGCGCAGTGGAAGGGCTTCAAGAAGCCGAAGGGCGAGGCCGACGATTTCACGCAGA
>DAOMQQ010000273.1:0-3323 GCA_035445405.1 Hyphomicrobium sp. | reverse complement strand
GAAAACCGAGTGGGACACGACGCTCTTGATGCGTGTGATTGCAGGCTTTGGCGTCTTGGAGCCAGCGAAGCCCATGCCCATACCCGGCATCATCAAAAAATATGGAGCGATCAAAAGCGCCCACGACAAGAGGAGCGGTGGGAGGATGCTCGGCTCCGTTAGCCACGCGGATCCCCAAAGCGCGAGAAGAAGAAGGCCATACCCGATGCCGATGACGTAATGCGCAATCCACCCGATCGCGCGTTCTCTCGTCACGGGTTCCGCGGCGCTCATCGATGTGTGGTGGAATTTGCCGTGAGCCATATGGCCGAGCCATCGGCCGACCATTGCCCAATTTGTCGCCGGCACGTTCCATACGCGGGCGAGGAAAAGCGCCCAGATATCCAGCAGCGCGGTTCCAGCCGCGCCGACGAGCGCGCCCTTGATAAGTGTAGCAATATCGATCATCGCGTTGCTTTCTCGCTGTACGGGCGTAAGTGCCTGTGCATCAGATCAGGTTCTCCTCGCCGGTCAGTTTGCTTGTCAGGGCCTCGATGTGCCTCCCCTCGGTGCCGCAGCACCCGCCGAGGACACGCAGACCGAACCGGCTCCCCAGCCTCGCGACGCGATCCGCGAAATCCTCCGCCGGTTCGGTCACCAGCACTTCGCTGTCGTCCAGCTCTTCCACCTCGGCGTCGGCGGTGTTGGCCTGGAAAGTCAGGATGCGTCCGCATGTCTCCGGGCGCGTGGTCGTGATCGTGTCCAACGCCGTCTCCAGCACCTGAGAATGGACGCAGTTGATGGAGAAGCCGGCAGGAGGACGGGCGGTCTCGGCCTCGATCCGATCCATGGCCTGAACAACGGGTGTTCCATCGAGCACGACGCCGGTGCGGCGGATCACGAAACTGATCACGTAAGGCAGGTCTGTTTCCGCCATCGCATCGGTGATCCCCAGGGCCTCTTCAACGTTAGGGGCCGTCGCCAGATGCAGAAAATCGATTCCCGCAGATGCGAGTGCGAGAATTTGCGGGCGATGAAAGTCGCAAGCGGAGCGTCGGTCGAGACCGATCTCGGGTTTGTAAGCATCCCCCGATGGACCAACGAGCCCGCCGATGAAAATTGGCGAGCCCTCCCCCAAAGACGCGCGCAGCTCGGTCAAGAAGCGAACATTATCCTCGTTGACGGCCCGTTCCTTGAAACGCGAGGCATCAATCGCACGCTGGGAGCATCGCCAGGTGTCGGTGAACGCGAGGATCGGAAGGCGCGCCTTCCGCGCCAATCTCATGTAGTCGACGTGGATTTCCGCTAATCGTCCGCGGGCTTTTGCATCGTAGACAAAGCCACCGTTGAGGATATGCGGATCGAGGGTGAGTTCGGGGTCGCGTCTGACACGCTCGAGCACGGCTCCTTCCGTTATTGCTCGGCTACCGCCAGCGACGAACTGAGAAAAGTTCATTTCAGCCTCATGAATGATGGCGCGCTCACCGCCGTGCGCGACCTTGGTCGTTCCTCCGTATAATGAAGGAAGCCAACGCCGGGCTGATCCTTGCCGCGGAACAGGGGACTGGCTTCCCGATGGAAAGCATCATTTCGCGCGCCGCCCGCCAGCCCCGCGCCGTACGGCAGTGATCGCACGAACGGGCGGAGCATGTCCTTGCGACCTAGACTTCGGATTCTGGCGAACGTAGTGTCTTCTGCTAAACGTTGCGTCAGAGAAAGTGGATTATGCCAATATCTCTCGACGATCTCGATCGGAAAATCCTGACCACACTGCAGGCCGATGGGCGCATCACCAATGCCGATCTGGCCGATCGGATCGGACTGTCAGCCACCCCCTGCCTGCGGCGCATGAGGGCCCTGGAGCAGGACGGCACAATCAAGGGCTACCGTGCGCTACTCGATCGGGCGAAGGTCGGCTTGGGGCTTACGGTCATGGTCGGCATCAAGGTGGACGGCCACCGTGATGAGAATGCACGAGCGATACAGGCGGCTTTCATCGAGATGCCGGAGGTTGTCGCCTGCCACCTCTTGTCGGGAGAAACCGACTTCCTGCTTGAGGTCGTCGTGCCGGATCTGGCTCACTACGAGCAGTTCTTGTTGGGTAAGCTGCTTCTGCTGCCGATGGTCAAGGATATTCGCAGCAATATCGTCATCCGCACCGTGAAGGAGACCGCGCCGTTGCCCTTAAGGTAGCCGGGCACCAGACTACAGATATCTTCTTCTGGCTCCTTGCGGACATGTCGCCGTTTTTCTTGACATAACACACGGTCATCACGGAACGTTTGCGCGTCTTCCGTGGAGGCTTCGAATGTGCAGGCTGTTCTCGTTTCCGGTGTGGCTCGTGCTGTCGCTGATCTGGACCGGCGGCGTCGCATACTACGGGTTCATGAATGCGCCGTACCTGCCGCTCGACGTTTCGGCCAACGATCCGGCGACAATCGAGGCCTTGAACGCAGCCACGCTGAGGCACGCGGTCTTCTTCGGCCTGCTGGCGGCCGTGCCGCCCCTGATCGCGCTGCTGTTCGGCCGGCTCATCTGCCGGCGGGGCTGACGTTCTTCCTCAACGCGGGCTCCGCGCTCGTTGCGGTACGGGCTCCGCGCTCGTTGCGGTACGGGCTCCGCCCCGGGGCACGCAAGCGCGCCTCCGGGGGATCGTCTCGGTTCGGTGACGGATCAGGCGGCGCCGGGGCCCGGATCGTCGTTGTCGGTCAGCACGTCCGCGCCGGCGTTCAGCGATTTCTTCCAGTGAGGCTGGAACTGAACGACCGAGCCCGCCGGCTCGCTGCGTAGAGCGGCTTCGGGCTGATAGACAACCTTGATCAGCTTGATCGGCTCGATGATTCCGTTCGGCTTGCGCAACGGGAACACCTCGCCCTCCCTGAGACCCAGCAGTGCGAGGCCGCGGGGCGTCGTGATGGGGAGCGCATTGCCGGGGTTCGAGGCCTTTTCGTCGCGGGTCAGGATGCGCTCCTCGGTGAACCCGCCGCCGATGCTGATCTCGACGCGGCTGTCGATGGTCGCGACGCGGCGGTCGACGGTGTGGTCGAGCATCAGATTGGCGTTTTCGAGCTTCCGGCGAAGCAGGGCGAGGAAATCCTCATCCTGGTCTTTGGAATTCAACAGCGACTGCAGGTAGGCGGAATCCTTCGCCGTGAGGTGGCTTTGGGTCGATGACATCGCAAGCTCCAATGCCCGGCGCACAGCGGCTGCCGGGATCAACGATTTCGGGTTTTGAGGATGTGAAAGGCTAACCCTGGCTCGGCCGACGGGCTTGCCGAACCAGGGCTATGGTCCTGCGACGAGGAAACCTGTGCGGGATTTTGGCGGTCTGGTCACGGCGCTTC
>DAOMQQ010000272.1:0-3337 GCA_035445405.1 Hyphomicrobium sp. | reverse complement strand
CTGACGAACGACCCGTGCACCTGTCGTTAGGGCTGCTTCCTTCCGGACCTGACCCGGTTGGCGACGTACCCGTCCGTCGCCAGCCTCCGGGGCGGAATATGGCGTCTCGCCAAGGGGGTGGCAAGGCTTGAGGTGGCGCGCGTCGAATTTGCTTGGGAGAAGGCGCCCACGCCTTTAACCGGCTTCTTAACTTAGGCTGGTGAACGGACAGAATTATTGCAACAATCCGCGCGACTGCCAGAGGGAGGGGAGACTGCGTCATGTTCGACAATCTGTTTTTATTGGCTGTCGCCGCCCTGGGATGGGGGCTCTCGCTTGCGACATACAGCTACTTTGCCCGCCGGCACGGGTGGCCGATGGGGGCACTCCAAATCGATTTCCCCGCCCTGCCGGTTCTGTTCGGGCTCGTCTCCGCCGGTATCGCGATCTGGTTCGCGACGACCCGCGGCCTCGATGACGGGGGCGGCTGGGTCATCGTGCTGTTCGGCGTGCTGCTCGCCGTCTTCTGGACCGGATTCTTGCGCGTCGGCTCGCAAATCTCTCTCTTCCTCGCGCCGATCGCGACCGTACTCCTCGTTTCCGGTTGGCTGAGCGCGCCTCTCACCTGACGAAGGTCAAGCGATGTGACTTTTTGAGGCGCGTCTTGGCGGGGCGCGCTGCCGTGTGCGCTTGCTTTCGCGCTGCGATAGACGTAGTGGAACAGGACGACCAGAGCGGGGGTGTCGCATGGAGAGGCCGCGGATGATCGGGCCATAGCCGGCTCAGATCTTTTCCGTGCAGCTTCCTGTATTCCTCGCGGGGTCTTGCCGCTCAGGGAGCCATGCTATGGCCGTCCGTCGCCTTCATGCCGATCAACCGCACGAATTCGCGTTCACGCCTGAAAACATGGCCTGGGCGCAAGAGACGATTGCAAAGTACCCGGAAGGTAAGCAGGCATCTGCAATCATACCGTTGCTCTGGCGCGCGCAGGAGCAGTCGAACGGCTGGTTGCCCGAGCCCGCGCTTCGCTATGTGGCGGACATGCTCGGCGTTGCCTATATCCGGGCCTATGAGGTCGCGACCTTTTATACAATGTTCCAGCTTTCGCCCGTGGGGGCCAAGGCCCATCTACAGGTCTGCGGCACGACGCCGTGCATGCTGCGCGGCGCCGAAGCGCTGATCGCGGTCTGCAAGCGACGCATTTCCGAGGAGCCCCACACGCTCTCGGCGGATGGATCGCTCTCCTGGGAAGAGGTGGAATGCCTCGGCTGCTGCGCCAACGCGCCGATGGTCCAGGTATGGAAGGACACGTACGAAGATTTGACGCCCGAAGCGTTGGAAAAGCTCATCTCCGCGTTCGAGCGGGGAAGCGTGCCGACGCCGGGACCGCAGACGGGCCGCGTGAGTTCGGCCCCGGAAGGGCCACCGACCACGCTGGTCGACCCGGCTCTCTATGACGGATCGGCGGTCGGAAGCTGGCGTGCCCGCTTCCCGGAACTCGCAGAGGGCGGAAGCGCCGCCCCCGGTCAGAGCGACAAATCCAAGGGATAGCCGTCCATGCTGCTTGAGGACAAGGATCGGATCTTCCGCAATCTCTACGGCTTCCACGACTCGGGGCTCGACGGAGCCCGCAAGCGTGGCGCGTGGGACGGCACCAAGTTCTTCATCGACAAGGGTCACGACTGGATCATCTCGGAGGTGAAGACCTCGGGCTTGCGCGGCCGCGGCGGCGCGGGCTTTCCGACAGGGCTCAAGTGGAGCTTCATGCCGAAGTCGGATCCGAGGCCCTCTTACCTTGTGATCAACGCCGACGAGAGCGAGCCCGGCTCCTGCAAGGACCGGGAGATCATGCGTCATGATCCCCATCTCTTGATCGAGGGCGCCTTGCTCGCGGGCTTCGCGATGCGCGCGCATGCGAGCTACATCTATATCCGCGGCGAGTTCATCCGCGAGCGCGAGCGCCTGCAGCGCGCCATCGACGAAGCCTACGCGGCCAAGCTCATCGGCAAGAACAACGTCCACGGCTGGGACTTCGACCTCTACATCGCGCACGGCGCGGGCGCCTACATCTGCGGCGAGGAGACGGCGCTGCTCGAAAGCCTCGAGGGCCGCAAGGGCCAGCCGCGCTTGAAGCCGCCGTTCCCCGCCAACGTCGGCCTCTACGGCGCGCCGACGACGGTCAACAATGTCGAGAGCATCGCGGTCGTGCCGGACATTCTGCGGCGCGGCGGACACTGGTTTGCGGCGCTGGGTCTGCCCAACAACACGGGCACCAAGCTGTTCCAGATTTCGGGCCACGTGAACCGGCCGTGCGTCGTGGAGGAGGAGATGGGCATCCCGCTCCGCCAGCTTATCGACGAGCACTGCGGCGGCGTCCGTGGCGGCTGGAGCAACCTGCTCGCGGTGATTCCTGGCGGCTCGTCCATGCCGCTGATCCCGGCGGAGGAATGCGAAACGCTGAGCATGGACTTCGACAGTTTGACGAAGCTCAAGTCCGGTCTCGGAACGGCGGCCATTATCGTGCTGGATAAGTCCGCCGATGTCGTAAAGGCCATCGCGCGGATCGCCTACTTCTACAAGCACGAGAGCTGCGGCCAGTGCACGCCGTGCCGCGAAGGCACGGGATGGATGTGGCGCGTCTTGGAGCGCATGGCCCGCGGCGAAGCGCAAAAGAGCGAGATCGACAAATTGTTCGATGTGTCGAAGCAGATCGAAGGCCACACCATTTGCGCGCTGGGCGATGCGGCGGCGTGGCCCGTGCAGGGTCTCATCCGCCACTTCCGCCCTGAGATCGAGCGGCGCATCGACGCCTATCAGGCGGCTCACCGGGAGGCTGCCGAATGACGCGGCAACTCATCATCGACGGCAATCTCGTAGAGGTCGAGGACGGCCTCACGCTGCTTCAGGCGTGTGAGCAGGCGGGCGCCGAGATCCCGCGTTTCTGCTACCACGAGCGCCTGTCCATCGCCGGCAACTGCCGCATGTGCCTCGTCGAGGTTCAGGGCAGCCCGAAGCCGATCGCATCCTGCGCCATGGGCGTCGCCGACCTGCCGCCCAATCGCGACAACTCGCCGAAGATCATTTCGACCCGCAGCGAGACGGTGAAGAAGGCGCGCGAAGGCGTGATGGAGTTCCTTCTCATCAATCACCCGCTCGATTGCCCGATCTGCGATCAGGGCGGCGAGTGCGACCTGCAGGACCAGGCGATCGCCTACGGCTCGGGTGGCTCCCGCTTTGCGGAGAACAAGCGCGCGGTCGAGGAGAAGTACATCGGCCCGCTGATCAAGACGGCGATGACGCGCTGCATCCACTGCACCCGCTGCGTGCGCTTCATGACCGAGGTCGCGGGCGTCGAGGA
>DAOMQQ010000271.1:0-3339 GCA_035445405.1 Hyphomicrobium sp. | reverse complement strand
GCCAAACAGGTGCCAGATCCCCCCTGGGCTAGACCGGGGATCAGCCGGTTTCGCCTTGCGATTGAGAAGGCTCCGCGACCTCGGTTGCGGGGCCTTCTGCATTTTGCGCCCGTGAAATCGGGCGGGGATTATTCTTCCGACAGTAGTGGCTTCCCTTCTTGAGCAGATCGCCGCGTTTTGCCGCCCGCCAGAGCTGCCCTTGGATGTAATCGGCCTTCGCTTCGGGCCAGTACCGAGCCCGCATGAAATTCGCTATATCCCGCGCCGTGACCAACGCAGTGCCTTGCGCCTCGAAATGGGCAAGCGCTTCATCGGCCATTTGCAGGATTGGCGGGATGTCGTCCGGCTTCCTCTTCTTACGTTCCGGCTCCGGCTCAATAGAGGCAATCACGTTAGCAGCCATGCTGCCAATCGACTGCGGTTCACGCTCTTCATTTACGAGAAGTTCCGGCAGTGTTTGTGCCGTGATTTGAAGTGCCTCATCGCGCCGAGCCAGTTCTGCGTCTTCGGCCTGCAACTCCGCAATGGCCTGCGCGATATCCTGCCGCCTCTTGGAAAGAGCGGCCCTGCGTTCGTTCAATCGACTTAGGATTTGCTCAGACTGGGTCATGAGAGTGAGAAAACGCGATTCGCGCTCATCGCACCATCCCTCCCATCTTCTCATCCCCAAGATTCAAGGATTATCCACAGCGAGCGGTGGATAACGAAAAAAACTAATCAAAAACAATGGGTGTCTTGTTGATATCCTGGGATGGTGCGTTTGCTACGCAATGCCGAGCATCTCTTCCGTCGCGAGCGGCGGCAGGATGGACGGCAGCCGCTGGGCGAGCATCGATTTTCCGGAGCCTGCGGGGCCGATCATCAAGAGGTTGTGGCCACCGGCGGCGGCCACCTCGAGGGCGCGTTTTGCGCTTTCCTGGCCGCGAACGTCGCGCAGATCCGGGAGGACGGCACCGTTGTTGTTCGGGGTGAGCGCGGGTTTCGGCCGGGAGAGGGCCTGCAGGCCCTTGAAGTGATTGACGAGAGAGAGGAGATGCGCGGCGGCCAGGATGTCCGCATCCTCGCCGGCCCAGGCGGCTTCGGGCCCGCAGGCCTCGGGGCAGATCAGCCCTTTGTCGATGGCGTGCGCGCCAATCGCGGCCGGGAGCGCGCCGGGGACGGGGCGTAAGGCGCCGTCGAGCGCGAGTTCGCCGATGGCCGCATATCGCTCGATCGCGTCGGGTGCGATGGCCTCCATCGCCACCATGAGCGCGAGCGCGATGGGAAGATCGAAGTGGCTGCCCTCTTTCGGCAGGTCGGCGGGGGCGAGATTGATCGTCACGTGCTTGTAGGGGAGCCCGAGGCCCACGGCGTGCAGCGCATTGCGAATGCGCTCGCGGCTTTCGGCGACCGCCTTGTCCGGCAGGCCGACGATCATGAACGCCTGGGCGCCGGGCGTAATGCGCACCTGAACTTCCACGGGGCGCGCCTCGACACCCACGAACGCCATGGTGGCAATGGTGCCGTACATCCCGGTAGGCTCCCGTCTCTCCGTTCAGAGAGCGTAGGCGGAGGGACGTTTCATCGCAACCGCCGGTTGGGCCAGCAGCCCGCCGGCGAAAAGTTTTATGACGGGGCGAGGGATCATTTTCGGATCTGGCACGTTGTCCGGGTTCCTCGAGTGCTTTTACGACAACCTTGTGTCTCGTATCGCTGACGGAGCACGCGCATGGGCCCCGACGCTCCCCGCGCCAACCGGATCGCCAGCCATTTCGGGTGGATCCCGCTGGTCGCCGTCGCGATTTTCTTTGCGGCCGCCGCGAGCGACGGGGCCGAGGAGCAGGTGCGCAAGTCCGTGGCGTTTCTAGTCGTAGATTTTCGCGGTCCGGATGCCGTATCCATCGACGCGGACACGTTCGACCAGGTCCGCATCGCTGCGATTCAAGAGCAATTCCAGGATCGGCTGGCCGCAACCGGCCGCTTCACGTTCGTCGCCGTTCCCCCGGCCGTGCGTGCACGGATCGACCAGCATCGAGCCATCGGCGATTGCGGCGGCTGTGAAATCACCTACGGCAGAGAGCTCGGTGGCGACGTGGTTGCCTGGATCAACGTGCAAAAAGTTTCGAACCTTATCCTCAACATGAATGTCTACCTGGCGAACGTAAATTCGCAGAGAGTGACCTTCGTGCGGAGTGTGGACGTTCGCAGCGACGACGAGAGCTGGTCAAGAAGCCTCGATGATCTCATAAAGCACCATCTTCTGGAGACGCCGATCTAGAGCGTGATCATTTTTGATTGAATCGGGATCACGCTCTATCTCTTTGGTGAGACCGATGGTTCACGCTTCAGGCTGATAGGGCCTGAAGCGATCATGGTCTAGCCGGTCCAAGCGACCCCTCGATGAGGCGGCGTCTCCTCCGGCTTTATGAGGATATGCCATGGGCGCTTCGCTGCTCTGCCGCCTTGCCGCGATTTCGGGATCCTGTCTCGCGGTTGTGATGTCTCTGACGATTGCCGGGCGCGCGCTCGCGGACGAGGAGATCCCCAATCTGGTCGGAAAATGGGTCGGAGAGAACCGGACGATTTCGGACCAGAAAGGGTATCGGGACTGGGGCACCAAGACGGTGGAGATCACCGAGCAGCGGGATCGGCGGTTTCGTGGGCATTTCACCTATGCCGAGGGCACGAAGCATTTCTTCGGCATCATCTATCCCGACAACGAGACCTTCACGTGGGTCGCATCCGACAGCAAGGGCTACAACCACGGACGCGTGCTCGCGCCTGACCGGATCAGCGCCTGCTACATCGAATCCGGCGAGGACGCGACGGCGGGCTGTGCCGACATGAAGCGGACCGCAAGCGGCGAATGACGCGGGTTACGCTGATACGCTGTCAGCGCGTTTTCGCGGAGACCTTGGCTTCGATGGCGTCCCAGATGAGCGCTGCGATGTCGGCGCCGCCGAACTCCTTCACCTGACGGATGCCGGTGGGCGAGGTGACGTTGATCTCGGTGAGAAAGCCGCCGATCACGTCGATGCCGGTGAAGATGAGGCCGCGGGCCTTGAGCTCGGGGGCGAGGCGCGCGCAGATCTCGCGCTCGCGCTCGGTTAGCTCCGTCCGCTCCGCCGTGCCGCCCACGTGCAGGTTGGAGCGGGTTTCGCCTTCGGCCGGCACGCGGTTGATTGCGCCCGCGACTTCGCCGTCCACGAGGATGATGCGCTTGTCGCCGCCGCGCACCTCGGGGCGGTACTCCTGCACCATGAACGGCTCGCGGAAGACAGTCTGGAACAACTCGACCAGCGAGCCGAGGTTGGTATCGTCGGGTGCGACGCGAAACACGCTCGCGCCGCCGTTGCCGTA
>DAOMQQ010000270.1:0-3344 GCA_035445405.1 Hyphomicrobium sp. | reverse complement strand
TTGGCTGGGGGACTAGGATTCGAACCTAGACAGGCAGAGTCAGAGTCTGCAGTCCTACCATTAGACGATCCCCCAAAGCCGGGACCGCGGCTGGCATGGCCAGCCGAGTGGGGCCGTATAACAGCTCGCCTGCGAGCGTGCAACATCGGGACGGCGTCAGGCGCCGTCATTTTTTCTCGGGCTTGGACGAGGCGGCGTCGGCGGGTTCGTCGAGGGGCGCGAGCGGCGGAAGCAACTCGGGGCGATACTCGAAATGCATGGTGTCGTAGTGGTACCAGCGGCCGCCCCATATGAAGCCGTGGCGCTCGAAAACGTGCACGATCTCAAGAGGAATGCGGTTGCGGTAGGCAATGGGGCCGGGTGTCTTCGCCCCCCACCGCCAGTAGTCGCTCTGGCTCACCGCAAGATCGATGGAGATGCCGTAGCCGTGCGCCGAGATTCGGTCGGTGCCGGCGATGGTGCGGCAATTATACGTTCCCGCTGCGGGGACCAGATACTTGTCGAGTGAGGCGGGCAGCGCGTCGAGCTCTTTGGAGATGGCATCCAGGCGATCGGCCACGCCGTTGACGGTTGTGACGGAGAGGCGCTGGCCTCTCTTCGTGGGAAGCCAGACGACCTGCCGGAGCTTGCCGCGGACCTCGCCTTTGCGGCAGTCGCCATACATCTTGTCGAAGAACGCGCTGTTGCGGGCGCGACCAGGGTCGCTCTCGCGCGACGGTTCTATCGGGCCAGCGCCTGCCGGGTAGGGGATGGCGAGCGTATCTTCGATATCGGGTGCGGCAAGCCAGGCGGCAAACGTCTTGGGGCCGGTGCCGTCGTCCAGCGCCATGCGGGTTCCGTCCCGCCATATCAGGCCGTTGCCGTCGATCCGTTCGAGCGCGTCCGGGTAGGCGGCAACGAGGTGGGCGAGGCGTGCGGAAGGTGCTGCGACGGACGCCGGGCCGGTCTGCCCGGTGTCGTCGGCGTGGACGCCTAGGGATTGGGCCGCGGTCGCCACGA
Organism: Hyphomicrobium sp.; assembly: GCA_035445405.1. GTDB lineage: Bacteria > Pseudomonadota > Alphaproteobacteria > Rhizobiales > Hyphomicrobiaceae > Hyphomicrobium_C. The sequence continues at coordinate 2,345 of DAOMQQ010000270.1, read as the reverse complement.
GCGTGAGGACTGTGCGCAAACTCCTGGCCCGGGGGGTGAATGGCAGCATGGCGGGACCGCTCGAAGTCTCTGTAAACGTGGAAGTTTCGACGGTATTGCCGCCGTGCCGTCGCGGGGCGATCAGGCTGTCCGTTATACACCAAAAGGGCGTGCTTTTTCTTTACCACCCGGTCCTGGCTGCTACACTGTAACCAGATGCAGCCAGAGACTCGCCTGACGAGAGGTGGCCCCGCGGTCCATTCCGCCGGCCTTCCGGATCCAGGCGCTGGGGATGATGAAACCGTGCCAGAGCTTACGGACGACGAGTGCCCGAGCACTCCCCACCGCGAAGCCAAGCCCTTTCCCGCTAAGGCGAGGGATTGGAATGCCGACCGGACGGCGGCCGGCGCCAACGGACGCCCGGCTCCGCGCAAGAACGGCGGTCGGAGATTCCAGACGAACGACCGCGGCCCGGTCTACGGCGCGCTCGATCTCGGTACCAACAACTGCCGCCTTCTGCTCGCCCGCCCTTCGCGGCGCGGTTTCCGCGTGGTCGATGCGTTCTCGCGGATCATTCGCCTCGGTGAAGGGGTGTCGCAGACGGGCCGTCTCTCGGATGCCGCCATGCGGCGTACGATCGAGGCGCTCCGGGTGTGTGCCGCCAAGCTCGGGCGCAACGGCGTGGAGCGGGCGCGCTGCGTCGCGACGGAAGCCTGCCGCGTGGCGAGCAACGGACGGGAATTCCTTCATCGCGTGGAGCAGGAGGTCGGGCTCAAGCTCGAAGTTCTCGACAGGGAGACGGAGGCGGCGCTTGCGGTTTCGGGGTGTGCATCGCTGATCGACGCACGGGCCGACCATGTGCTGGTGTTCGACATCGGCGGTGGGTCGTCCGAGCTGATCTGGCTCGATGTGTCCCGTCGGGGGGGTGGTGCGGCGCCTTCGCGGGACGGCGCCCCCCGTATCGGCACCAAGCCGGATATCACGGCGTGGACCTCGTTGCCGGTCGGCGTGGTGACGCTGGCCGAGCGCTTCGGCGGCCATCACGTCACGGAGGAGAGCTTCGAGGATATGGTGGCGTTCGTGCTGTCGCTCATTCGTCCGTTCGAGGCGTTGCACGGGTTCAATGCCATGGCGAACGGCGGCACCGTGCATCTGCTCGGGACATCGGGCACGGTGACGACGGTTGCGGGCATTCATCTGGGTCTCAAGCGCTACGACCGCCAGCGGGTGGACGGGTGCTGGCTCGACATCGACGAAATCCAGTCGGTCGTATACGGCTTGCTGTCGCGGACCTACGAGCAGCGCGTTGCGGAGCCATGCATCGGGCACGAGCGGGCGGATCTCGTGCTCGCGGGATGCGCGATCCTCGAAGCGATCCTCAGGACGTGGTCGGCCGAGAGGCTGCGCGTTGCCGACCGCGGGTTGCGGGAGGGCATCCTCGCCACGCTCATGAGCGAGGATGGAGTTTATCGCGCAGGCCGGCGCCGTCGCCGGCAGCGTTCGGGGTAGCGCCATGCGTATGAAAGGCAAATCCGGGCGCGGTGGCGGGCCCAAGGGTAAGGGCAAGGCGACGGGAAGCGCGATCGAGGGTGCGGGCGGTCAACGCCAGCTCAACGTCCGCCTCAAGAATGCGCGGAGCCGCACGGCCTCGTCTCAGCGCTGGCTCGAGCGCCAGCTCAACGATCCTTATGTCGCCGCTTCGAAACGGGCGGGCTATCGCTCGCGGGCGGCTTTCAAGCTGATCGAAATCGACGACAAGCATCGGTTCCTGAAGCCGGGGCACCGCGTCGTGGATCTCGGCGCAGCGCCGGGCGGCTGGAGCCAGATCGCGGCGGACCGCGTCGGCTCGATCGGCGGGACCGGGCAGGTGATCGCGATCGATTATCTCGAGATGGAGCCGCTGGCGGGCGTCGAGCATGCGATGCTGGATTTCACGGATCCCGAGGCCGAGCCCTGGATCCGGAGCAAGCTTCGGGACGGTGCGGCGGATGCCGTGCTGTCCGACATGGCGGCGCCGACGGTTGGACACTCCCGCACGGACCATCTCAGGATCATGGGGCTCGCCGAAGCGGCCGCGCATTTCGCGGGAGACGTGCTGGCGCCGGGCGGCACGTTTCTCTGCAAGGTATTTCAAGGCGGGACAGAGCGGGAGCTTCTGGATTTCCTGAAGCAGCGCTTCCAGACCGTGCGGCACGTGAAACCGCCTGCGAGCCGGGCCGACAGCGCCGAACTCTACGTGCTGGCGACGGGATTCAAGGGGAAGCGCGAGGCCGAAACAGAGCTCTAGAGCGTGATGATTTTCGATTGAATTGGGATCACGCTCTATCTCTTTGGTGAGACCGATGATTCACGCTTCAGGCTGATAG
>DAOMQQ010000269.1:0-3380 GCA_035445405.1 Hyphomicrobium sp. | reverse complement strand
ACTGCGCCTCCAGCCACGCCGCCGCAGCAGACCCAAGCCGCGGACTGAGCCACTCGCCGAGCAGACGCATGGACCGTTCGACGTCGGCCGTCCGAGAGGAGGATGTCGTCATGCTCTCAGCCTCAGGTGCCTGGAACGATGCGCTGCAGCGCCAATGTCATAGCGAATAATCCGACGCACACCAGCGCTAAGGCCGCATTGCCGTGGGCCGCGGAAACGGTGCCATCGACCAGGGCGATGCCTGCGATCAGAAGCCCGACGGAACGTTCGCGCCGATCCGCGGTGCCCGATCTCAGGCCGCTGACCGCCAGCACGATCACCGCGGCAGCGCCGCCGGCCATGAGAAGGCTCAAGGGGTCACTCTGGCCGGTGAGAAGCGCGACGGCAATCGGGAGGATGAGGAGCAGGACTGGCCAGTGGGGCACGAGAGACTGCACGCCCACGCCGCGCGCGACGAGGCTCAAGCCTGCAACATATCCAAGGAGCGCGATGGCTGCCGCCAGCGCGGGGCCCGACAGGGCGGCGCCGGCCGCCAGCACCGTCGCGATGTAGACCAGCGCGCGGCAGGCTCCCATCACCACGGGCGCGAACGCATAACCCTTGTGCCATGCGTCGTAGATCAGGATCGCGGCCGCGAGCGCCAGAGCCGCGCTTGCGCTTCGGACTCCAAATGTGGCCAACAGGCCGACACCCAGCACGAGCAAGCCGAGCCCCACGGTCCACGCTGTTGCCGGTGTGAGGTCGCCTGCGGGAAGCGGGCGTTCCGGCCGCTCTCGCGCGTCGATCTCGCGGTCGAAGGCGTCGTTCAGGATCATGCCGCCAGCGTAAAGCGCGGACATGGCGATGAGGACCAGGGCCAGACTCGGGCTCGCGAGCCCGCCTGCGAGCACGGACGCGGCGAGAACGTTGCTCCAGACGGTGGGCAGATTGGAGACGCGAGCGAGGCGCACGAGCGCGATGATGGTGGTCACGCGCCGAGCTCCGTCCGCACCCATGCGAGCTCGCGCACGATGTCGCCGACAAGCTCCGGCGATTTCACCCCGTCGGGCAGCACGCTCCAGGTGTAGGTCTCCACCTCGAGATGAGGCGAGACGGCACGCTTGCGGCAGAGCGCCAACGCGTCGCGCAGGTTCTGTTGTGTGGCTTCCAGTGCATCGAAGCGGTCGAGGAAGACGGGCACATGGCAATGCACGCGCCATTCGCCGCCCGCTTCGCCACGGCGGGCCGCACCGAACGCATCGGGCAGATCGAGGTGGCGCGTGATGGTCCCCCCATTCCGCTCCACCGTCTGATGCAGATAGATGCCGTCGTCGAAGCGCCCGAGCAGGCGCTCGAAATGCGCCGCCTCTCCCGTCGCACGAAGCGCTGAGCTGAGCTGGAGCTTGGGGATAGCGATGCCCGCGCCGTGGACCGCGTCGAGCATGGGGATTGTCTCCTCGAATGCCACCGCCGAATGGCAGACGTCGAAGCAGAGCCCGACATGCCGGCGCAGGCGCGCCTCGGCTTCGCGCGCCGGTATGCCTGCGAGCCGCGCGAACAGCTCTGCCGCCGGACCGCGAAAGAGGTGATCCTCAAGGAAGCGCACAGCCTCGCCCGTGGTCTCGAGGAAACACGCAGGCTCTGGCTCGATGGCGAGCGTGACGGTTTTTCCAGTCCGCAGCCGGATGCCATTCAGGTGGGCTGCGGCGCGGGCATATCCTTCGGCAACGCGCGCGACGTCGGGCGCCGTTGCGATGTTGGTGCGAAATCCGCCCGGCACCGTGCTGATGCTCGCCTCCATACCGTCGGGGGCGAGATCGGCCAGGAGATCGGCCACGCGGCACGTGAACCCCAGCCGCTCCGGTGTGCGCCAATCCGGCTCGTAGACGCGCTCCTTGACGCGCGCGCCATGGAAATTCCCGTAGGGAAAGGCGTTGACGGTGAATACATAGAGATCGTGCTCGTCCAGAAAGCGCCTGAAGCGCGCGCGCACGGCCGGCGCGGCGAGTTCCTCCGCCGCTTGGGCCGAAAGCCTCAGGCCGACGCCCATCGCGCGGTCGGGCGATATGCCGGCCTTCACCCGCGGGAGCGCGTCGGCGAGCGCCGTTTCGATGTCGCTCCAGGTTTCTCCGGCGTGGATGTTCGTGCAGTACGTGAGGTGGGGATTGCCCGGAAGCGCAAGCTGCATCAGACACCCTCTCTGTCGCGCAGCCACGCCATCGCTTCGCCGATCAGGCCTTCGTCCATGGTGTGAACCTCGACGCCCGTGCCGAGCTCGGACAGGAGCGTGATCGTAAGCTCGCCGCCGAGATGCTCGCGGAACTCCTCCAGACCCTTGAGCAGCTTCCGGCGGCCATTGTCATCGCGAAGCTCACACGCGGGATGCCAAAGCGCGAAGCCGAGCCGCGTCAAAAGCCGCGCCACGCGCAGATCGTCGCCCGCCGGAAGAAGGCCGGCGAGCACGGAATAGCGGGTATCGAGTGCAATTCCGATGGCGACCGCCTCGCCATGGCGCAATTCGTAATTCGAGAGCACCTCGAGTTTATGAGCCGCCCAATGACCGAAGTCGAGCGGGCGCACGCTGCCGCGCTCGAACGGATCGCCGCCGTGGGCGATCTGGCGCATATGGAGAAGTGCGCAATGACGGATCAGCTTTTCGAGCGGTTCGGACGCGAACAGCGCGAGGGCTTCCGCTTTCTCTTCAAGCCACTCAAAGAACGCGCGGTCGCGGATCAGCGCGACCTTGACGGCTTCCGCCATGCCGGCGCGCTTCTCGCGGCCAGGGAGCACGTCGATGAACGCGGAGTCGTTGACGACGGCGTGCGGGGGCACGAACGTGCCAAGCATGTTCTTGGCGCCGAATGCATTGATGCCGTTCTTCACGCCGACGCCGGAATCGTTCTGTGCCAGGACAGTGGTCGGGATGCGGATGTGACGAATGCCGCGATGGGTCGTCGCCGCCGCGTATCCCACGAGATCGAGCATCGCGCCGCCGCCGATGCCGACGACATAGGAATGGCGGTCGAGGTTGCGCTCGACGAAACTGCGCTGCAGATCCGTTACCAGAGACGGATCGTTCTTGGCCGCCTCGCCGCCTGCGATTTCCGTGATCGGGCCGGCGAGCGTGAGCCCGGCGTGTAGCGCGACGTAGTCTCCGATCCGCTTTGAGAGATCGGGCATCTCCCGCACAACGCCCTCATCCACCACGAAATTCACACGCGTCTCGGTCTCGCGAAGGCGCGCCGCGATCAATTCCGCAAGGATTGTGTTGGAGGCTGCAAAAACATCTCTGGTAAACGCCACGGGAAATTCATAAGACACCGCGAATTTCTGAGAGAAAACGAGATGATTTACATTCGATTCAATTGCCGGAAGCGCGAATGCTGCATTGATCGACACCG
>DAOMQQ010000268.1:0-3382 GCA_035445405.1 Hyphomicrobium sp. | reverse complement strand
GGCCAGGCCGCATCAGGGAGAGACCTCATGAAATACGTCGAAGGATTTGTCGTTGCCGTACCGGCGGCCAACAAGGAGGCGTACCTGGAGCTGGCCGCCCGCCTGGCGCCCATGTTCAAGGAATTCGGCGCCACCCGTGTCGTGGAATGCTGGGGTGACGACGTCCCCGAAGGGAAGCTCACGGATTTCCGCGGCGCGGTGAAAGCGAAGGACGACGAAGTGGTCGTCTTCAGCTGGCTCGAATACCCCTCGAAGGAGGTCCGCGACGCCGCCCATCAGAAAATGCAATCCGACCCGCGCATGAAACCGCAGGGCGAAACCCCGCCGTTCGACGGCAAGCGCATGATCTTCGGCGGTTTCGTGCCGATCCTCGACGAGTGAGAAGGGGCGCGAGCGGGCCTTAGAGGCTGCCCTTGAAGGGCGACATCTGATCGAACGCCGCAATGGCCTCGAGCTTCAGCCCCGCGACATCGGACGCGTCGGACTTGGCAACGGCGAGAACGGCCTGCGCCAGCCTGTTGCGGGCAAGTTCGAGGGCGGCCGGGTCATCGGTTCCGAAGCGGCCTGCGATTTCGGCCCACGCGGTGTCGAACGCCTCGAAAATGACGGCTAATGTTTCCGGCGCGTAAGAGCCGCGCTCGACCAATTTACGTATGGGCATGGATCGTGGACTCGATAGCACCTGCGCCAGAATTGGCGCATCCGGGATGCGGCCCGCAGTTTTGTCCGCCTCGAACCTTTCTGTCTGTCATGTAGATTACAAAAGCAATCCTAATTCGGATAGGTCTGCGGCAGGTGCTGGGCGATGCGGGCACGCGTGAGCAGATAGCACTCGCACGAGGCGCCAATCAGGCCCTCCCTGTCCAGGATCCGCACCCGCCGCCGCCCGCACTGGATCAGCTCAGCGCGCCGCAGCGCATGGATGGCGTTGGTGATCGTCGGCCTTTGCACGCCGAGCATTTCGGCGAGAAGATCCTGCGTGATCAGGAGCGTGTCGTCGTCGTGCCGGTCGCGCATCATCAAAAGCCAGCGTGCGAGCCGTTGCGTGAGGTTGTGCGCACCATTGCAGCCGGTAGAGATCATGACCTGCTCGAGAAAGGCGTGGACGTGCGCATACATCAGGGAACGGAAGGCCGGAATATCGTCCATCGCTTCCGCGAACACGCGACGCGGGAGGCGGGCCGCCGTGCCGGGCAGTTGGACGAGCAGACGCGCCGACGATATTTTGGCCCCGAACACGGCCTGAAACCCGGTTCCGCCTTCGCGTCCGATGGTCGCCATTTCGATGACGGTTCCGTCCGGATAAACGGCAACCACGGAAATTACGCCGCTGTCGGGAAAGTAGATGTGCTCGAGCGGTTGATCCGCATCCGTTAGGACTTGATGACGCTCGCACGAGATCCGCTCAGCCGACGCGAGAATCTCGGTGCGGATGCGCGGGGGCAGGGCGAGGAGAAGCCGATTTCGGGGCCATTCTGGAAATACGGACATAGGCAGGTGCTCTGGGGCCGATGCTCGGAAGACAGGGTGCGGGGCGGCGTCCGCCCCCGCGGCGCACGTGGGCAAGGAACGCCGCCGCGCGCCGCTGGTTCCGGCAGCCGCACGCCTCCGCCGCGGGGGAATGCGCGCCGGGCAGAGAGGCGCGCGGACACGCGGCTGGCTTAGTTTCGCCTTGACCCCGCTCGAATCTTCCGGCTTTGCTTGAAGAATGCGCCGCATGATGAGCCAGTTTCTGCGCGTGTTTTTGGTTGCGGTGGTCTTCGCCACCGGCAGCCTGAGCGGGGCTTTGGCATGCGGTGACACGGGCGCGCTCGCGGGCATCGACCATGCGGGCCACGATCACGGCACGCATGTGCATGCCGCGGCAAGTGAGACGCCCTCCGGGGCCCATCACGCCGTTGCGGCGGAAACCGTCGCGGATCTCTCGGATGTGGATCGGGACGGCATCTTCAGCCTTCTCGACTGCGACGGCTGCCCTCACATGCACGCCCACTGCTGCGCCTCGATGGCGATCCCCGCCGGCGATTACGGCCTGAAGCTGAGCCACACGACCAGCACGCGCGTGTCGGAAGCCGCCGCGCCCCTTCCGCTTGGCCAGCTCTTCTATCCTCTGCTTCGCCCGCCGAGCGCCGCGGCCTGATCCGGCCTCAGGTCCGCACGTCGCCGTGCGGTCGTGAGGTTTCATGATCAGGACCGACCGACGCGTTCGCACGGGGCTCCTGCCGTAGCGGCTCTCGCAAGAGGCCGGAACGGAGCCAACGCCGGACATTCCCGCATCGGTCCTGCTCATTCCCCACGCTCACGAGGATTGATGCATGACCCGTCTTGGCATGGCACTGCTCGGTGCCGCGGCCTTTGTCGCCGCAGCCGCTCCATTTCATGTCGCCCGCGCCCACGGCGACCACGGTGAGGCTCCGGCCGCGCAAACCACGTCTCTTCCGCGGGTCGAAGCCGCAGGGTTCGAGGTCGAGCTGGTCGCTGTCGCGGAGGGCCGCACGCTGACGATCTATCTGGATCGCAGCGACACCAACGCGCCGGTGGACGGCGCAGCCATCGAAGTCGCGGGCGAAGGGATCGAGGCCACCAAAGCCGAGCCGAAGGGCGACGGCGTCTATGCGCTCGACGCGGACTGGGTTCACGAGCCCGGCAGCCGTGCGCTGACGTTTACGGTGCTCGCGGGCGACATCGCGGATCTTCTGGCGGGCCGCCTCGTCGTTCCGGAGCCCCCAACCGAGGAGCATGGCGCTGCGTTCGCGTGGGCGGACGCGCTCGCCCGCCCCGAAACGTGGATCGCCGTGCTTTTGATTGCGCTTGCCGGCTTCTTCGTCGCGTTCGCGTTCCGTCCGTTGAGCCTTCCTCCCGATGCACCACGGAAGGAGGAAGATGCCGTCGAGCCCACGGCCCCGCGCGATCGCGAAACGCGGCACGCCGCCGGCATCGTCCTGCTGGCCGTCGCCCTCTCGGCGTCGCTCCCGGAGACGTCCCGCGCGCACGAAGGCCACGATCATGGGCCCCCGGCGCCCGCCGCCCAGGCGGGTGGAAGCGCGCCCGTGCGCCTTCCCACCGGCGACGTCTATCTCCCCAAGCCGTCGCAGCGGCTCTTGCAGGTCAGGACATCGCCCGCCGCGGTCGAACGCGTGACGCCTGCTGCCCAGCTCATCGGCACGGTGGTTGCGGATCCCTCTTCCGAAGGGCGCGTGCAAGCGCCGATGGAAGGGCAGGTCGAGCTCGCAGAAGGCGGCGTCTCTTACGTCGGCAAGAAGGTGAAAGCCGGCGAAGTGCTCGCTCTGCTCTCTCCCGCGATGCCGGTTTATGACCGCGGCGCGCTTCATCAACTCACCGCGGAAGTCGAGGGCAAGCTGCGCATTGCCGAGCAGAAGCT
>DAOMQQ010000267.1:0-3402 GCA_035445405.1 Hyphomicrobium sp. | reverse complement strand
GTGCACGGACAACAGGCAAAAACGTAACGATGTAACGTTATTGTGATCGACGCTTCTGCCGGTCTTGTGGTGTTCATCTTCAAGCAAAGTTCGCGATTTGAGCGAGCCGGAATGCTGATGAAACGGATGCAAACGTGCTTAACGATCGACTTCCCGCTGCTGTCGCTCCGCTGAGGGGGCGCCTTGCGCTGATCGCACTGTGCGCCGTCATGGGCGGCGCGCTCGGCGCCTGCAGCGACGAACCTTCCGACACGCGCACCAACACGGCCCAGCCGGCGGGCGCCGCGACCGCGCCTCATCAGGTGAAGTGGCTCGATCTCGGTCACCAAATTGCGCCGGCGCAGTGGCTCGTCAGCCGGCACGAGGCCACCGTCCGCCCCGTCGACGATCCGGAGGTTCGACGGGTGGCCGCGCGGCTCGACGCGGCGCACGCGGTTTACCGGGAAAGCGAGCGCATGATCGCGAACCGCGCTGTTCAACTCTCCGATATGCTCGCGCCGCTCGGAATCGAGGAGAGCGCGCCCGCGCTTCTCGACGACCTCACCGGCATTGCAAACGACGTTGGAATGACGGAAGGGTTTGGCGCGGTGACTCAGCATTATTTCAATCTGAGATCGGCGAAGGTAACGCGCGAAAAGGCGCTCGCCGATCTCAAAGCCCGCTATGGCGGCAAACGTTCGTGACCGTGCCGAGGATAGACGATCAATGGGACTAGCCATGCAAAGCGCCGAGCAACTTCGCGTGCTCATCATCGATGACCATCCCTTCGTGCTGCAGGGATGCGCGCGCATTCTAGAGGAAGCCGAGGTCGCCCGCGTGCTCCAGTCGGGCGGGCTTGCCGACGGCTATCGGCAGTATCGCGCGCATCATCCGCACGTGATCATCGTCGATCTCTCCATCAAGACAGCCGCGCTCGGCGGGCTGTCGTTCGTGCGCAGGCTTCGGCTGCACGACAAGAAGACACCGATCCTCGTGCTCAGCATGCACAGCGATCCGATGATCATCCGCCGCGCGCTGGAAGCCGGCGCGACCGGCTATCTGCTGAAGGACGCGCCGTCCGACGAGTTTCTCAAAGCGTTCCAAACCGTGCGGAGCGGCAAGCCCTATCTCAGCCACGAGGTGGCGTCCGAGATCGCCTTCAGCGAGACACGCCTCAACCAGAGCCCGCTGCAGGCCCTTACCGTTCGCGAGCTGCAGACGCTTTCCTTGATCGCTGAAGGCAAGTCCTATGGCGTCATCGCGGAAGAGCTCAACATCAGCTACAAGACCGTCGCCAACACGACATCGCAGATCAAAATGAAGCTCGGCGCGCGCAGCCTGCCGGAGCTGATGCGGATCGCGATCCAGCATCTGCCGGGCCCCTCCGGTCGGCGCAATCGCGACTGACCTCGCGAACGTTCAGCGTCGTTCGACGACAGAAAAGCGCGGGAAGCGATGTGCTCCCCGCGCTTTCTTTATCGGCAGCGCGGCCGTTGCGCCGCTCGTCAGCCCGGCTCGTTGATGACGACGTTCGTCGGCGTCGAGAAGGTGCTGTCGAAAACGCGCTCGTCCGGCTTGTCGGGCTTGGTGACGATATTTCGCGCGGGCAACCCCGTCTCCTTGTCGATGTAGACGGTCTGCACGTTGTCGGGCTGAGGCGCTTGCTCCGGCGCGCCCTTGGGCCGCTCTTCGACCGGCACGGGCAGGAGGCCCTTGTAAGCGCGATAGGACTTGCCCTCGAACTCGGTCTCGCCCAGGCACTCGTACTTGAGCGTATTCCTCGTCGAGGGCGATACCTGCTCCTTGAGCTGGCCGACGATCGCCTCCGCGAAATTCTGCGGCACCTCCGTCCAGCCTTGCCCCTGGTTGGACCAGACCTTGGTGCCGATGGCGACGGTTTCCATCAGGGCCGGACTGTTGCCCATGCGGACACGCTGGTGCATCCGGTCGGGCAGGATGTAATCGACGATCATATCCAGCGTGCCCTGCTGCTCGTGGACGATCTTCGTCTCGACGCGAAATCCTTTTCCGCCGCGCAATTTGCTAAAAGCCTGGTCCACCTCAGCCGTGCAATCGGCGTGGGCCGTCGCGGTCATTCCGAACAGCAGTCCCGCCACGAGCATCAATCGCTTCACGAGGCCATCTCCCTATAACGGTTGTTATTTGGGGTAGCTCTTCGCGCACCTCACCTGCCGTGTCATGGCAGAACAGGTGGGGATTATATCCCGGCCTGGACTGAAACCAGCTTTCGATCGGTTATCTTTCCCGCGATCCGATCCAGCGCGGGCACGATCCTTGCCCCCTTGCGCTCCTGGCCAGTTCGGCCGGAAGCGCCCGACCCGCGGCCCTTGCAGAGAGGCTCACTTGAAAACCGAACAGGCCGTGCTCCGCGTCTCCATTGGCGTCACCGTCCTGCTGGCCGGCCTCGGGATCGTGTTCGGATTGTTGTCCGGCTCGTTCGCGATCGTGTTCGACGGCGTCTACTCGCTGCTGGATGCGAGCATGACCGTCCTCGCCCTGCTGGTCGCCAATCTGATCGCCGCCTCGACGTCGGCAAAACCCACAGAAAGCCAGCTCGTCAATCGCTTCACGATGGGCTTCTGGCATCTCGAGCCGATGGTGCTGGGTCTTAGCGGCACGTTGCTCATGGGCGCGGCCATCTATGCGCTCATCAGCGCGCTCGACAGTCTTCTGACCGGCGGACGTGAGCTCGAATTCAGCCACGCCATCGTCTATGCGGTCGTCACGCTCGCTGCCGCGCTGACGATGGCGCTCCTCGTCCGCCGTGCCAACCGGACCATCCGGTCGGACTTTCTCGGCCTCGACGCCAAGGCCTGGATGATGTCGGCCGCATTGACGGCAGCCCTGCTCGCCGCGTTCGTCTTCGGCTATCTGATCCAGGGTACGGCGCTCGCGTGGCTCTCGCCCTACATCGATCCCGCCATCCTGGCCGTCGTGTCGCTCGCGATCCTTCCGATCCCCGCCGGCACGGTCAAGCAGGCGCTGGCCGACGTGCTGCTCGTGACGCCGACCGACCTCAAGCAGCACGTGGATACCGTGGCGCAGGAGATCGTCGGCCGCTACGGCTTCGTGTCCTACAGAGCGTACGTCGCCCGGGTCGGCCGCGGCCGGCAGATCGAGCTCTATTTCATCGTGCCGACGGACTGGCCGGCTAAAAAACTCGAAGAGTGGGACGATCTTCGCGACGAGATCGGCCACGCGCTCGGTGACGAGAGCCCCGACCGCTGGCTTACGATCGTGTTCACGACGGATCCGGAGTGGGCGGACTGAGGCCGAGGGCGCGGACACGACGTTCGCCGATGCCCGGAGAGCACCGTCGTGACCATCTCTCGTGCGTTCAGGAAGCGAGGATTGGTGGTGGAGGGAGCTGGATTCGAACCAGCGTAGGCGAAGCCAACGGAT
>DAOMQQ010000266.1:0-3438 GCA_035445405.1 Hyphomicrobium sp. | reverse complement strand
TCACCAAAGAGATAGAGCGTGATCCCGATTCAATCGAAAATGATCACGCTCTAGGCGCGGGCGGCCGAGTTGGTGACCGGCTTGGTGGCGCGCATGGCCCTATCTGCGAGCCGGACGAGGCACATCATCAGGAAAAGGGCCACGATCATGCCGGCCGTCGACATCACGATGGTGTGGACGGTTTTCTCGCTGGTCACGACGATGCCGAGCTCCCGCGCGGCATAGAGGCCGGTGAGCCCGCCCCAGAAAATGGCCGGCGCGAAAACGTACGCGAGGCCTTTCACGGGCAGCATCGCCCGCATCAGGAGGAACGCCACGGCGGTCAGCGTGCCGATCAGCCAATAGCTCATGCTGTCGGCCATCGCGATCCCGCGCACTATGTCGAGAATGGGCTCCAGAGACATCGCGTTCGACCTCGTGCTGGCTCTACAAGTCCCTGAGGGGAGAACGTTTCTAGCATCCGATCGTTAACTCTTGATGAGGGCCGGAGGCGGCCGAAAGCCGGAGAACGCGGGTCTCGGGCATTCGCGCGGCCTGCGGCGCAGCGACCCTTTGCTTGCGAACCTGAGACAAGCTCTTTATTGCGGTGCCAAAAAGTGCTTGAAACGGGGCGAAAGGTACGGGAGCCGGGCCCGCGGGGGCAGCATCGGCCACGCCTTCCGATCCATCTTCTGCGTCAGGGAGAGACGAGAGCATGTCGAGCCAGAGCGCCGCATCCAAGAGCAGCACAGCCAGTGATCTGGGTGCGCCCGCGGTAGTCGAAGCCAAGAAAGACCTCTACGAGATCGGCGAGATCCCGCCGCTCGGCCATGTGCCGAAGAACATGTATGCCTGGGCCATCCGTGCGGAGCGGCACGGCGAGCCCGACAAGGCCATGCAGGTCGAGGTTCTCCCCACATGGGAGCTCGACAGCCACGACGTGCTCGTCCTCGTGATGGCCGCCGGCGTGAACTACAACGGCGTCTGGGCCTCGATGGGCGTGCCCATCTCGCCCATCAACGACGTCCACAAGAACCCCTTCCACGTGGCAGGCTCCGACGCATCGGGCATCGTCTGGGCCGTCGGGTCCAAGGTGAAGCGCTGGAAAGTGGGCGACGAGGTCGTCATTCACTGTAACCAGGACGACGGCGACGACGAAGAGTGCAACGGCGGCGACCCGATGTTCTCCACGAGCCAGCGCATCTGGGGCTACGAGACGCCGGACGGCAGCTTCGCGCAGTTCTGCCGCGTGCAGGACCGCCAGCTCCTCGAGCGTCCCAAGCACCTCACCTGGGAAGAGGCGGCTTGCTATACGCTGACGCTCGCAACCGCCTACCGCATGCTGTTCGGCCACCGTCCGCACGTGCTGCGCCCCGGCCACAACGTGCTCGTCTGGGGCGCCTCGGGCGGCCTCGGATCGTTCGCGGTGCAGCTTTGCGCAACCTCCGGCGCCAATGCTATCGGCATCGTCTCCGAGGACGACAAGCGTGACTTCGTCATGCAACTCGGCGCCAAGGGCGTGATCAACCGCAAGGACTTCAAGTGCTGGGGCCAGCTCCCCAAGGTCGGCAGCCCCGAGTACAACGACTGGCTGAAGGAGATGCGCAGCTTCGGCAAGGCGATCTGGGACATCACCGGCAAGGGCGTGAACGTCGACATGGTCTTCGAGCACCCGGGCGAGGCGACGATCCCCGTCTCGGTGCAGGTGGTGAAGCGCGGCGGCATGGTCGTCATCTGCGCCGGCACCACGGGCTACAATCTCACGATGGACGCGCGTTACCTCTGGATGCACCAGAAGCGCGTGCAAGGCTCTCACTTCGCCAACCTCGCTCAGGCGAGCCAGGCCAACAAGCTCGTTGTCGAGCGGCGCATCGATCCGTGCATGTCGGAGGTCTTCTCCTGGGCGCAGATCCCCAAGGCGCACATGCGCATGATGAGAAACGAGCACAAGCCGGGCAACATGGCGGTTCTCGTCTCCGCCCCCACGACGGGCCTGCGTACGTTCGAGGACGTTCTCGAAGCGAGCCAGGCGCGCTTCGGCGCCGACTGAGCGCGTCACGATCTCATACGACATGAAAAGCGCGGCACCTGTGCCGCGCTTTTTTATTGCGGGCACGCGAGAAACATCCGCGTCCGGCTTCGTGCCTGCTCCTCCGCGGCTCTACGGCTCGTTTCCGTCGTGGGTCGGAAGCATGAAGCCGGGATGCGTGCCGTTCGCGAGCTTCTTGAACTCCATGATGCCGCGGTTGAGCTCCGCGCCCAGGATGATGATGACCGCCGTCACCTGGAAGAAGATCATGGCGATCATGAGCTGCGAGAGGCCCGCATAGAAGCGCGCGTAATTGCTGATGGAGAGATAATAGGAATAGAGGCCGGCGATCGTGAGCCAGACCACGACAGAGAACACGACGCCGGGAAGCACGTCGGACAAGCTGCGCTTTCCGGCTGCGAGCCACAGGTGAAACGCGAGAAGCTGCGCGCCGATCACCACCCCGCCGAGCGTGTAGCGCGCCGTCGGCCCGAGCCACGTCGAATCGAGCAGGGTCTTGACCCAGGACGGTTCGATCATTTGCGCCGCGAACGCGGGCCCCACGACCACCGCCCAGGTCAGGACGAGCATCGACCCCGCGCTGACCAGCACGAGCAGCATGCTGAGCCCCAGGCAGGCCGGATATGAGCGCGTTTCCACCACGCGATAGGCGCCGTTGAGCGCCGCCCTCAGCGTCTCCACGGCGCTCGTCGCGAAGAACAGCGCGAGAAACCCGCCGAACGTCAGGAGATCGATACGCGTGCGGCCCATGATGGCTTCCACCTGCGGCACAAGCGCTTCGGCCACGTCGGCCGGCAGGTTCTGGAACAGTTGATGGATGGCCTCCGCCGCGAGCTCGCGCCCTCCGAACAAGCCCGCGAGCCCGCCGAGAAAGATGCAGAACGGAAAGAGAGAGACCACGAACGCGAACGCCACCGCGCCAGCCATGGCGAAGCCGGAATGCTCGTAGAGCCGGTAAATAGCGGAGAATACGGTGCGAAAACGCTTCATAGGCAGGCGGATCGAGGGTCGCGGATGCAAGGTTTCAGCGAGCACCCTAGCCATCGAGAGCCGCGAGGTCCATTACGGCGGCTCGATTGTGCATGCGGAATCGAAAACGGCATGAGCGTTAGGGATATCCCGTGCGGTGCGATCCTGTGGCGCGCGTCCACGACTATGGCTTGACGGAGACGCCCGGAAATTTGCAGATGGCGTCCGGAAACGGCCGAACCGAGAGGCCGGCGCGCGGACGGATTGTCGCGGAGCGCATCGAGCGGAGGAATTGAACCCATGTCGACTGCTGAGCTCAAACCCGAAAGTGGCCTCGTTGCGGCAGGCCCTGCGCAGTTGATTGCGCGGACGGCGGACGCCGCAGCCGCGGCCGACCGGGTGCTCGCCCTCGCGAAAGAGGGCGTCCGGGCCAGAGTCGC
>DAOMQQ010000265.1:0-3454 GCA_035445405.1 Hyphomicrobium sp. | reverse complement strand
GCGACATCCGCGTCCTTCTCGTGAAGCTCGCGGACCGTCTCCACAACATGCGCACGCTCGAGCACATGAAGCCCGCGAGCCGCAAGCGCGTCTCGGAGGAAACGCTCGAGATTTACGCGCCGCTCGCCGGCCGCATGGGCATGCAGGCGCTGCGCGACGAGCTGGAGGAGCACGCCTTCCGCTGGCTCAATCCCGAAGCCTATCGGACCGTCACGGAAAAGCTCGACGAGCTGCGCGCGAAGAACGAAGGCCTCGTCGACGACATCGCCTCCGCCCTGCAGCAGAAGCTTGCCGCCGTCGGCATCGAGGCCGAGGTGAACGGGCGCGAGAAGAAGCCCTATTCGATCTGGAGCAAGATGGCCAATCGCCAGATCGGCCTCGAGCAGCTCTCGGACATCTACGCATTCCGCGTGATCGTCGACACCATCGACGACTGCTACCGCGTGCTGGGCGTCGCCCATACGACGTGGCGCACCGTGCCGGGCCGCTTCAAGGATTACGTCTCGACGCCCAAGCAGAACAACTACCAGTCGATCCACACGACGGTGGTGGGGCCGCGCCACCAGCGCGTGGAGCTGCAGATCCGCACGCGCGCCATGCACGACGTTGCCGAGTACGGCGTCGCCGCGCACGCCTTCTACAAGGACACGCGCCACGCCGAGACGCAGAACACGCAGAAGATGAACGGCGCCTCGCAAAACCTCGTCTTCTCCGACAAGGAAAGCGGGCCCTACCAGTGGCTGCGGCGGCTGGTCGAAACCCTGCTCGAAGGCTCGAACCCCGAGGAGTTCCTGGAGCACACCAAGCTGGAGCTGTTCCAGGATCAGGTGTTCTGCTTCTCGCCCAAGGGCCGGCTGATCGCGCTTCCCCGGGGTGCGACGCCGCTCGATTTCGCCTACGCCGTGCACACCGACATCGGAAACGGCGCCGTCGGCGCCTATGTCAACGGTCGCCACGTGCCGATCGATACGCACCTGCGCAACGGCGACGAGGTGGAGATCCAGACCTCCAAGACGCACACGCCGCCGGCCGCCTGGGAAAGCCTGGCCGTGACGGGCCGCGCCCGCTCCGCCATCCGCCGCGCGGCGCGCGATGCCATCCGCCGCCAGTATGCTGAGCTTGGCCGCCGCCTTTTGATCTCGGCCTTCGACCGCATCGGTGAGGCCTATACGGACGAACGCCTGCGCAAGGCATTGCCGCGTCTCTCGCAGAAGTCGGTGGATGATGTTCTTGCCGCCGTGGCGCGCAACGAGGTCAAGGTCGAGGACGTCGTGCGTGCGGTCGCGCCCGAGGTTGCCGCCGCAGCGCGCGCCGCGCCGCCCGCCCGCGTCGAGGAGCAACCGTCGAAGACCATGAAAGGGTGGTTGCGGCTCACGCGCGCGGCCAGCAACAAGCTACGGATCGGCGGATCCTCGCCGTCCGCGCCGAGCGCCGAGCCTCAACCTGAGACCACGACGGGCCGCGTGCGCGGCGTGCCGATCCGTGGCGTCAAGGACGACATGCCGGTTCTCTTCGAAGAAGGCGGCGCCGTGCCGGGCGACCGTATCGTCGGCGTCCTCGCACCGGGAGAGGGCATCCGCGTCTTTCAGATCCACTCGCCCCGCCTCCAGGCGTTCGAGCACGAGCGGTGGATCGACGTCGCCTGGGATGTGGATCCCGACAATCCGCAGCGCTTCCCCGCCCTCATCGTCGTAACGACGCCCAATCGGCCGGGCGCGCTCGCGGAGATCGCCGACGTGATCGGTCAAGCGGGTGGTAACATCAACAATATCAAGATGATCCGGCGCGCGTCCGATTTCATGGACATGCGCATCGGGCTCGACGTCTGGGACCTTGGACACCTCAATCAGATCGTTAATGGTCTGAAATCGAAAGCGGTGGTCACCAAGGTGGAACGTGTGTTTGAATGATCAGCCGGAGGCCCAGAGGCCCCGCAAAAGCAGGTGAATAAGGATATGACGCCGGCCCCTCAGAGCACCATCCGGCTCGGTGTGAACATCGACCATGTGGCCACCATCCGCAACGCACGCGGCGGGCGCCATCCCGATCCGCTGCGCGCCGCCCACCTTGCGGTCGAAGCCGGCGCCGACGGCATCACGGCACATCTGAGAGAGGACCGCCGCCATATTTCGGATACGGATATCGCGCGCCTCAAGAGCGAGCTCACGCGCCCGTTGAACCTCGAAATGGCCGCGACGGAGGAGATGCTGCGGATCGCGCTGCGCCACGTGCCGAACGCCTGCTGCCTGGTGCCCGAGCGGCGCGAGGAGCGCACCACCGAGGGCGGCCTCGATGTCGTGGGCCAGCGCGCCGCGCTCGAGCCCGTCGTCTCGGAGCTCAAGCAGGCCGGCATTCGCGTGTCGCTTTTCATCGAGCCCGACCTTGCCGCCATCGACGCAGCGGCCGCCTTGCAGGCTGACATCGTCGAATTGCATACGGGCCGGTACTGCGAGTACGCAGCCGACGATGACGCCGCGGGAACCGCGCAGGAGGTCGCGCGTCTGCGCACGGCTGCCACCGAAGCCGCGCTGCGCGG
Organism: Hyphomicrobium sp.; assembly: GCA_035445405.1. GTDB lineage: Bacteria > Pseudomonadota > Alphaproteobacteria > Rhizobiales > Hyphomicrobiaceae > Hyphomicrobium_C. Next base: position 918 of record DAOMQQ010000265.1, on the reverse strand, counting down.
GCTCGAGGTGCACGCCGGCCATGGGCTGACGTTCAACACGGTGGCGCCGCTCGCCCGCATGCCGGAAGTCGTCGAGCTCAACATCGGCCATTTCCTCATCGGCGAAGCCATCTTCGGCGGCCTTCACGGCGCGGTGCGCCGCATGCGTGCGCTGATGGACGAGGCGCGCCACAAGGTCGCCGGCCGGGTCAGCGCGTGATCATCGGGATCGGGAACGACCTCATCGACATTCGGCGCATCGAAGCCACGCTGATGCGCTTCGGCGATCGTTTCCTGGATCGCGTCTTCACCGACGTCGAGCGGACGAAGTCGGATCGCCGCCGGGCGCGCGCCGCCTCCTACGCCAAGCGGTTCGCGGCCAAGGAGGCCTGCGCCAAGGCGTTGGGAACGGGGTTCAGTCAAGGCATATACTGGCGGGACATGGGGGTCATCAATCTGCCGTCGGGCCGGCCCACGCTGGCGCTCACGGGCGGTGCGGCCGAGCACTTGGCAAGCCTCGTTCCGGACGGTTACGTGGCCCGCATCGACCTGACCCTGACGGACGATTATCCGCTCGCCGAGGCGGTGGTGATTATCTCGGCGGTTCCGATCGGTGCTCCCCTCGGTTGAAGAGCCCACCCCGAATTCCACGGGTTTGCGCCCAGCCCGCTTAATCGCTATAGCGGGCGTGCTGTGTTGAACACGCCCCCGGCCGGCCCGGACGGGCCCAAGGAGCAGGAGAATGAGCCTGGACACGAACTCCAAGGCTGCGGGGTCGAGTTGGACCGAAACCGCGAAGATCGTCATCCAGGCGCTGGCCATCGCGATGGTCGTGCGCGTGTTCTTCTATCAGCCGTTCAATATCCCGTCGGGCTCGATGAAATCGACGCTGCTGATCGGCGATTATCTGTTCGTCTCGAAGCTGTCCTACGGCTACAG
>DAOMQQ010000264.1:0-3458 GCA_035445405.1 Hyphomicrobium sp. | reverse complement strand
GCCCACGAACGCAGCCGGGAGCGGCAAACGACCAAGAGCAAGATGCTGTGGCAAGGTGAGGGCAAGCCGCGTGAAGGCCAGAGCGCGGCCCGCATTTTGGGAGATTTCCGGGCGTTCGGAGGGCGGGAAGCCCCCGATCAGCGCATGCGCGATGCGGAACGCGCTTCCCTCCGTCTCGTCGGCGTAGGCCAGGAGCTCGTCCTCGTCGCGGATGCCGTCCTCATAGAGCTCCCGCGCACGCCCCTCGATGGGCGCCAGCAAGACCTCCGGCGGGATCCCGCGCCGCGCCGCAAGCTCGCGCACCGCATCCGCAACGGGATGCCCGCTCGCAACGCCGGGCGGCGCTTGAAGCGCATCCCGCCACCACTGGAAGCGGATTTCCCCGATCGTGACGTCGTGCGCCAGCAGCGGAATGCGCTGAAGCTCGCCCAGATAGGCGGCAAGCGTCACGAGATCGTCGCGCGCCTCCGCAGGTGCGAGCAGCGCCGCAAGGTAGCGATCGCGCTCGAACGTCCGCGCCGTTTCATAGATGGGCCGGACATCGCCGCTGATCGCGGTGAGCGGATCGGATGTACCCATGGCCGGCCCTCATTCCACGGCGATCAGAGCGGCTGCGATCGGCCGGCCTTCGGCCAGCAGGATGTTGTAGGTGCGCGCCGCCGCGCCCGTGTCCATCACCTCGAGGCCAAGCCCTACCGCCTCGAACGCCATCCGCACGTCCCGCGGCGCGTGCGTCAGCGCCGCTCCGGTGCCGAGGATGAGAAAGGAGAGATCCGAACCGAGGTCCAGTACAGGCTCCAGCGCCGCGCGGTCCAGCGCGTCGACGCTCAGCGGCGCCCAGCCCCAGATGCCGGTGGGCAGGCAAAGAACGGATCCGCGATGACTCATGCCGCCGAAGCGGAAGCCGCCGTTGCCGTACGCCTCGATGGGAACCTGCCGGGGAAGATGGGCGCGGGGGCTCATGGGCAAAGCCCCCGCCGGTCAGGACGTCTGCGCCGACGCCTTCGCCGGCTCCTCGTCCATCGCATCGCGCCGGATCCCGAGATAGTCGATGACGGGTGCTGCGATAAAGATCGACGAATAGGTGCCGATCACGACGCCGAGCAACATGCAGAGCACGAAGTTGCGGATCACTTCGCCCCCGAAGAGCAGCAAAGCAAACAGCACGACGAGCGTCGTGACACCCGTCAGCATGGTGCGCGACAGCGTCTCGTTGATCGAGAGATTGAGCAGCTCGTTAAGCGGCATTTTCTTGTATTTGCGCATGTTCTCGCGAATACGGTCGGCCACCACGATGGAGTCGTTGATCGAATAGCCGAGCACCGTGAGCAGGCCCGCAACAATGCCGAGATCGAATTGAAGCCAGAATAGGGAAAACACCGCCGCCGTCAGCAGCACGTCGTGTAAAAGCCCCAACAGAACACCGACGGAGAACTGCCATTCGAAACGGAACCACACGTAGGCCCAGATCGCGATACACGCCACGATCACCGCGATGATGCCCGTCATCCTGAGCTCACTCGATACGGCGGGGCCGACGATCTCGACGCGGCGAAGCTCGTAGCCCTCGCCGAGCGAGTCGAGCACCTTCTTGGCGGCGGCCTGCTGCGCCTCCTCCTCGCCTTCCTGCTGCTCGATCCGGATCAGCACGTCACCCGCCGTGCCGATGTTCTGGATCTGCACGCTCCCGAGCCCGAGAGCCGTGAGCGACGAGCGCATATCGCCGAGATCGGCTTCGCCCGACTTGGCGCGCACCTCGATCAGCGAGCCGCCCTTGAAGTCCACGCCGTAGTTGAAGCCGTTGATGACGATGAGCCCGAGCGAAAGCACCATCATCACGATGGAGAGCCCGAAGCAAAGCCCCTTGTACCTCATGATCGGGAGATTGAGGTGATGCGGAAAGATGTCGTGGCCCTTGAAATCGGGAACGAGGAACATTGATGTCCTTCCTTAGATCGGAATGGCGACCTGGCGGCCTTTAGCAGCCTTCGCGTTCTTGAGCCACATCGCGCACAGGAGCCGCGTGACGGTCACCGCGGCGAACACCGACGTCAGGATGCCGAGCGACAGCGTGACGGCGAACCCGCGGATCGGACCCGAGCCAAGCCAGAACATGATCATTCCGGCAACGAGCGTCGTGAGCTGGCTGTCGAGAATGGTCGTGAAGGCCCGCCTGAAGCCCGTCTCGATGGCCATGACCTGCGTCTTGCCTGCGCGTATCTCTTCTCGCACGCGCTCGTAGATCAGCACGTTCGCATCGACCGCCATCGCGATGGTGAGCACGAAGCCGGCGATGCCAGGAAGCGTGAGCGTCGCGCCGACAGCCGACATCAGCGCAGAGATCAGAATGCCGTGCACGAGCAGGCCGATCAGCGCGTAGACGCCGAAAGTTCCGTAAATGTAGATGGTAATGATGCCCATCGCCACGAGGCCGACCGCGGCCGCGCGCGTGCCCGCCTCGATGCTGTCCGCGCCGAGCGACGGGCCGACGGTTCGCTCCTCGACGATGGTCAGCTTCGCGGGCAGCGCACCCGAACGAAGCTGAATGGCGAGATTGTTCGCACCGTCGACCGAGAAGTTTCCGGAGATCTGACCCGAGCCGCCGAGAATGGCCTCGCGGATCACGGGCGCCGAGATCACCTTGTCGTCGAGGACGATGGCAAACGGCTCGCCCACGTGGGTCTTGGTGAAGTTGCCGAACTTGCGCGCGCCGGACTGATTGAAGCGGAAGGTGATGATCGGCGCATTGGTCTGGCTGTCGAATGCGGGCTGGGAGTCGACGAGGTCGTCGCCCTGCACCACCGGCACCTCCTGCAGCACGTACGCCGGCTGATAGCCGGCATCGTCCTCGCGCTCGCCCGATTGGTAGATCCTGTACCCGACGGGCGGGCGCGTGGTCTGCGCCTCCTCGGCCGTGACGGTCGGATGCACGGCATGGAACGACAGCTTCGCCGTCTGTCCGATGAGATCCTTGAGCTGCTGCGTATCGGTGAGGCCCGGATACTGGACCAGGATGCGGTCGCGCCCCTGCTGCACGACTTCCGATTCGGCCGTGCCCATCGCGTTGACGCGTCGGTTGATCGTCTCGATGGAGGCGGACGTCGCGTGAATCAGACGCTCGCGCATGCCGAACGCCGTCGGCTGGATAAGAATGACGCCCGGCTCCGCGCCGCGCCGCACTTCGATGTCGTCGCCCGTCGTGCCGAGAATCTGATTGCCGATCGGCTGCACGAGCTTTCTCAGAGCCTCATACGCCTGATCCGTATCCTCAGGCTTCACGAGGCGAACCTGGAGCGCCTCGCCCGAAATGCCGATGGCGGAGAAGCCGATCTTTGCATCGCGCAGCGAGCGGCGGGCATCCTCGCGCAGGTTGGTCAGCCAGTCGTGGCGGATGTCCTTCTGGTCGATGGCGAGCAGGAGATGCGCGCCGCCCTGAAGGTCGAGCCCGAGCGGCATCG
>DAOMQQ010000263.1:0-3459 GCA_035445405.1 Hyphomicrobium sp. | reverse complement strand
GCACCAGCTACGACGTGCGCTGGCGCATCGTGCGGCGCGGCAGCGCCTTCAAGGTTCGTGACGCGGAGATCATCGGCTTCGAGATGACCTCGTTTCTGAACACGCTGTTCCAGAACTACATCTCGGAGAACGGCGGCAACCCGCGCACGCTAGTGCTCGCACTCAACCGATAAGCAGCACGGGTCTGCCGCGACTTTCTCCGGCATTGCTTTCGCGGTCCGGCTCATGCCATGTCGGACGCGAAATCGACCGCGCCGTTTTTTCTGATCCAGGGACGGCGCCGCCTCCTTACGTCGCCGTTCCGGAGCTCCGATGAAGACCGCGCCGCCACGCCCCCGCCGCCTCAAAGACTATCGGCCGCCCGCTTACCTCGTGGACCATGTCGATCTCGACGTCGCGCTCGATCCGGAGGCGACACGCGTCAAGGCCCAGCTCAAGATCCGGCGCAATCCGGCCGCAGAGAAGGGCGCTGCTGCGCTCGCGCTCGACGGCGAGCACCTCGCGCTCGACACCATTGCACTCGACGGCAAGACGCTTCCCGAGCGCGCCTACGATCTCACCGAAACCGAACTCGTCATCTATAAGGTTCCGGCTCGTCCGTTCACGCTCAGTCTCGAGACGACGGTCAATCCGGAGGCGAACAAGGCGCTGCAGGGGCTCTATCGCTCGCGCGGCGTGTTCTGCACGCAGTGCGAGGCGGAGGGCTTCCGGCGCATCACGTTCTTCCCCGACCGCCCCGACGTGCTCGCGACCTACACCTGCCGCATCGAAGCGGATCGCGCGCTGGCGCCGATCCTGCTCGCAAACGGCAATCCGGTCGAGCGCGGGCGCCTCAAGGGCGGGCGACACTTCGCAGTGTGGCACGATCCGCATCCCAAGCCGTCCTATCTGTTCGCGCTGGTGGGCGGCGACCTCGGGCGCATCGGCTCCACGTTCAAAACCGCGTCGGGGCGCAAGGTCGATCTCAACATCTACGTGGAGCACGGCAAGGAAGAGCGGGCGGCGTGGGCGATGGATTCGCTCAAGCGCTCCATGCGGTGGGACGAAGTGCGCTTCGGGCGCGAATACGATCTCGACGTGTTCAACATCGTCGCCGTGTCCGATTTCAACATGGGGGCGATGGAGAACAAGGGCCTCAACATCTTCAACGACCGCCTGGTGCTCGCGTCGCCCGAAACGGCCACCGACGACGCCTTCGCGCGCATCGAGAGCGTGGTCGCGCACGAATACTTCCACAACTGGACGGGCAACCGCATCACGTGCCGCGACTGGTTCCAGCTCTGCCTCAAGGAAGGGCTCACCGTCTATCGCGACCAGGAGTTTTCCGCCGACGAGCGCTCGGCCACCGTGCAGCGCATCCAGGACGTGCGCACGCTCCGCGCCACGCAGTTCGCGGAGGACGCGGGGCCGCTCGCGCATCCCGTGCGGCCCGAGAGCTATATCGAGATCAACAACTTCTATACGGCGACGGTCTACGAGAAAGGGGCCGAGCTGGTCCGCATGATCGAGACGATCCTCGGGCGCGAGGCTTTCCGCGCCGGCATGGATCTCTATTTCGCGCGCCACGACGGCGAGGCCGCGACGATCGAGGATTTCATCGCCTGCTTCGAAGGCGCCTCGAAGCGCGACCTATCCCATTTCAAGCACTGGTATTCGCAGGCCGGCACGCCCGAGCTCGTGTGTGCGCTCGCCTACGACCGGCAGAAGAAGACGGCCGAGCTCAAGATCGAGCAGGTGCTGCCGCCGACGCCGGGGGAGGCTCGCAAGAAGCCGCTGCATATCCCCGTGAAGGTCGGGCTCATCGGCGGTAACGGCCAGGAGATCCCGCTCGTGAGCGATACGGGCGAGGCGATCGAGGACGGCGTGCTCCACATGACGCGGCGCTCCGAGACGTTCCGCTTCGCCGACGTGCCCTCGCCGCCGGTGCCCTCGCTGCTGCGCGGCTTCTCGGCACCCGTCAATCTCACGGTGAGCCTCTCGGAGTCCGACCTCGCGTTCCTGATGGAGCACGACCGCGACCTGTTCAATCGCTGGCAGGCCGCCAACACGTTTGCGACGCGCACGCTCATCGACATGGTGCGCCGCCTCAAGAAGGGCGAGCGCGCGACGCAGCGTGCGACAGGCTTTGCGCGCGCGCTTCAAGCGGCCGTCGGCGCTTCCGATCTCGAACTCGCCTATCGGGCCGAGCTTCTCAAGCTGCCGAGCCAGAGCGACATCGCGCGCGAGATCGGCCGCAACGTGGACCCGGGTCTCATCTTCCGCGCGCATCGCCAGCTCACGCGCGTCGTCGGCGTCACGCTCGGCGCGGAGCTCGAAGAGCTCTATCGCGAGACGCGCGACAGAAATGCGTTCTCGCCCGATGCCGAAAGCGCAGGGCGGCGCGCGCTCGGCAACGTGGCGCTCACGCTGCTCACCGCGCGCGGCACGGCCGCAGACGTGGAGCGGCTCTCGGATCATTTCTTCAACGCGCGCAACATGACAGAGGAAGCCCACGCGCTGGTGCTGATCGCGGCGCGCTCCGGCGCGTTGAGGGACGAAGCCGTCGCCCATTTCCACGATCGCTGGAAAGACGATCACCTCGTGATCGACACATGGTTTGCGGCGCAGGCGCAGTCACCGCTCCGCGCCGCTCTCGGCCAGGTCAAGGCGCTGACGCGCCACCCCTTGTTCAGCCTCACGACGCCGAACAAAGTCCGGGCGCTGATCGGCGCATTCGCGCTGCAAAATCCGGTGCAGTTCCACCGGCCGGACGGGGCGGGCTACGACTTCCTGGCCGGTCGCGTGCTCGAGATCGACGGCTTCAACCCCTCCATCGCGGCCCGTCTTTTGGGGGCTTTCCGGGCCTGGAACACGCTCGAGGCCGGCCGCCGGGTCGCCGCGAAGAAGGCGCTCCAGCGCATCGCGAAAGCCGAAACTCTGTCCCGCGACGTGGGCGAGATCGTTGCTAAGATGCTGGATCAGTAACACTCCAAAAAACTCTGACTCTCCTGAATTTTTCTCCCTCGACACAGGGCGGGCGAATCAGTGAACTAAGGGTGCGCCTGGTCGCTCTGTCGCGCACGTAAAGCTCAAAAATTCGAACTTGGAGGATGGGATGGCTCAGACCCTGTCGGCGCGTCCACGGGAGACGTGCGCCCTGACCGCTCAGCCGCTCGCCATCCGACCGATCCTCGCGGCGCTCACCTCATTCCGGACTGGCCGCAGGCCCCTCCGCCTGCTCCAGGGTGCCGCGCTCGCTCACGCGGGCGCCCTGGCCCTGCCGCTCGGCACGTCGGTTGAGGTGCCCGCCCTCGCCCTGGCGGTCGGCGCCTCGCTCACCGCCTTGCTCGCGTTCGCCCTGCCCCGAGGTTCCGTCCGACCCGCCGAAGCAGCGCACACGGACGGTCCGTCTTCCATCTCCTCGAACGATCTCTCCCCGAAGGTTGAGGGCAGCGGGGCATCGCCCTCCCCGCTGCCCTT
>DAOMQQ010000262.1:0-3489 GCA_035445405.1 Hyphomicrobium sp. | reverse complement strand
TCAGGAAGCCGTCGAGCGTGCCGTAGTAGAGCTTGCCGTTGGCGAACGCCGGGCCACGGTTGACGGTGTCGCAGCAGGCGCGCGGCACGGCCGATTCATCGCGGTCCGTCGTCTTGACATAGTTCCAGACCTGCTTCGGATTGTCGGGGTCCGAAAGATCGAGGCCCTGTGCGATGTTGCACTGAGCCATGTTCGGACAGCCCGAGACGAAGAACAGCATCGGCTTGCCACCGACATCGTCGATGAAAAGCGGCTGGCCTTCGTGGCCACGCAGGGCGCCGGTCGACTGCGACCAGACCATCTGCAGCTTGCCGACGTTCTCGGCATTGATGTCCGAGAGCGGGCTGTGGCGTGTAAGCGCGTTGTCGCGGCCCGGCGACGCCCACTGATTGGGGTCGGCCGCGCGCTTCTCGACTTCCTCGTTCGCGAACGCGTGGCCGGTAAGGCCCAGCATCGCGACCAGGAAGCCGCCTGTAAGAAGGCGAAGCTTATGCTTCATGTCGTTCGGTCTCCTCTCCTAGTTAAGAGACTTGATCTCGAAAGATCCGGGCCAAGCGCCGTCGTCCGCTCCCGAGCCATTCAAGGCTCGCTGAGATCGGTTCGCTTGCGCGCTTTGTGCTTATCGACGCGGTCGAGCCTCGTGGCTGCCTCTTGGTCGAGCCGTGAGGTCGTTATCGGAAATCCCAGCGGTCCGGCCGCGCGTTCTGCTCCCTGACTTCCAAGAACAAGCGCCGCATGGGAATCTCAGCAGATCGCCTCGAACCGATCGGTCCCGCGGAACCTCCCAAACAGCACGCTGACCGTAGGGATGTTATACCAGAACAGCGAGAGTGATATTTCCCCGTATTCCGAGGAAATAATCCCAATCACGGGAACGTGAAGTCGAGCGGCGCCCGATTATCGCCTTCCGCGCCGCCAAAACGCAAAACGCCGCCCGGCGGAAACCGGGCGGCATGAGAAAGTGTTGAGGCACAAAAACGAACGCGGGCAGATGCGGGCAGTCAGCTCAGCGCCCGAAGCCGAGCGACGCGAGCTCGACCTGACACTTGCGTCCGAGTTGGAAGTATTTGCGGAAGACGCAGCTCTTCACCTTGGCGACGGTCGGATCCTTGCCGATGCACAGGCGGCGCACATCGGTCTCGCAGGCGGCGCGCAGCGCGGGCGTCACTTCGGGCGGAAGTTGCAGCTGCTCCGCCTTGGTAGCCGATGCTGCGGCGAGCCCTGAAAAAACCAATGCAATTCGTGCCGCCCGCATGGACCCCACCTCATTCGTTTACTGATTGTCCGCACATTCAATGCACAATAGCGGCCAAATTGTGCACCGCCAGAAGCCATTGATCAGGTTTCGTAAACGCCGGGAAGGTGGTGTCGGAAAAGTCACGGGAAAATCGCACCGCGCGCGGCGATAGGGCACACGCGCACTGTGAAAAACTCGAGCGCGAAAGGGGTTCAACCCTGCACGACGCCGGTCGGAACGGGACAGGCGACACCCGTCCCTCCGAGCCCGCAGTAGCCATGGGGCACTTTCGCCAGATACTGCTGGTGGTAGGCCTCGGCAAAATAGAAATCGGGCGCGGGAAGGATCTCCGTCGTGATCGCCCCGAAACCGGCATCCGAGAGCCCGGCCTGATAAGCCGCCTTCAAGGCCAACGCCGCATCCCGCTGCGCATCCGAGAATACGTAGATGCCCGAGCGATACTGCGTGCCGATGTCGTTCCCCTGCTGCATGCCCTGCGTCGGGTTATGGCTCTCCCAAAACGCTTTCAGGAGATCCTCATAGGAGAGTTTGGCGGGATCGAAGACGATGAGCACAACCTCGTTGTGTCCGGTCCGCCCGGAACACACTTCTTCATAGGTCGGGTTCGGCGTGAAGCCTCCGGCGTAGCCGACGGCCGTCGTCCAGATCCCGTCGCCGAGCTGCCAGAACTTTCGCTCCGCCCCCCAGAAGCATCCGAGCCCGAACAGCGCTTTTTCGAAACCCTGCGGATAGGGTTCCTTGAGCGGACGCCCGAAAACGAAGTGCTGCTCCGCGGTCTCGAGCGGCTCGGCCCGCCCTCGAAGCGCGTCCTCGGGCCGGGGCATCTCGGTCTTCTTGCGGTGGAACAGCATGGCGGAGCCTTTCTCTCAGGCCCTAGATAGGAAGCAAGCCGCGCGATTGACAGGGCCTGCCGCCCGCGTTCCGCCGTCGCTCGTCTTACCGAACCCGATCAGCGCGTCCTCTCGTAGATCTTGGCCACGCGAATATGCCGGAAAATCGCGTAGTTCATCGCGACGAGAAATCCATACGTTCCCCGCAGCACCAGGCGCCGGCCGATCCACGCCTTGAAAAAGGCGATCGGAAACTCGGAGAACACGCGGATCTTCGACAACCGCCGCCCACGAGCGATGAAGTCGTCGGCCTGCATGGTCGAGTAGCGATCGAGCTTCGCCAGTTGGTCGCCGAGCGACCGAATCGAGCGGTGATACACCGTGCCGCGAAGCCGGCCGATACGCGCATCCGCCTCAAACGCGACCCGGTCATGGACCGGGCTTGCCGAATACCGCCCGCGGTCGCGCCGATAGAGGCGCACCGGAGAAAGCGCATGCGCAAATCGGCCGGGATGCTCTTCGCCGGGAAACAGATTCACGATCGTGATCTCGTATCCGTCCGCAGCCGGCTCGCCGTTCGCGAAAAGCTCGTGGATCTCCGCGCGCAGCGTGTCCGTCACCTCCTCGTCGGCATCGAGATTGAGGAGCCACGTGTTCCGGCACCGATCTTCGCCGAATCTCTTCTGTTGGCCGTATCCCGGCCACGCGTTCTGAACGACGACCGCGCCGAGCTCTCGCGCCAGGTCTTGCGTGCCGTCGGTGCTGCCGCTGTCGATCACGATCACTTCGTCCACCCACGCGCGCACCGAACGGATCGTGTATCCGATCCGATCGGCCTCATCCTTTGCGATGATGAAGCAGGAAACAGGCAGTCGAGCGGTCACGACATCCCTCGTTTTTCCGGGCGAGCACGCCGACGGGCGGCAAGCACAAACGACGAAGACGACATATCAGAAACGGCCGCCAGGCTGCAGAGGGTTTCCGCGCGCGGTCTCGGGCGTGACGCGCGTGCGCGTGCTTCGGCCACACGCGTCGCCGCGGTCGCAACGAGCCCGACCGCCAACAGCCTGCCGGCGAGCGCAACATCCAAGGGTTCCAGACGAGGCGCGAAACCGCTCCGGCCGGCAAGCCCAGCGATGCCGGCCCCGATCAGATAGAAGACGCCCGCGGCACACCCTGGATCGGAAGCGTGACGACCAGCGCCTTCACGACAGCGGATGGGCGGCACACGAGGCCCACACCAAGCGACGCAACACACCCGCAGGAGCCAGCACAAACGAAAACACCGCCCGAGCCTAAGCCCGAGCGGTGTTGAATAGAGTTTGTGAAGAGGATGATGAATTCACGTTTCGCGTCACGCTTCGGCAGACCTGGCGACGACCTACTCTCCCGCGTCTTAAG
>DAOMQQ010000261.1:0-3490 GCA_035445405.1 Hyphomicrobium sp. | reverse complement strand
GCGTAGGCCTTGATCTTGTTGTAGAGACCGATGCCGCGCCCTTCGTGATAGGGAAGATAAATGAGAACGCCGTTCGGGGTCTTCGCGATGCGCTCCAGCGCGCTGTCGAGCTGGGCGCGGCAATCGCAGCGCAGCGAATGGAAAATGTCGCCCGTGACGCAGCCCGAATGGACGCGCACGAGCGGAAGCTCCCCCGCAAGCGCGCCCTCGCCGCGGTTGACGAGCGCCATGGCCTGCGTCTGCGGATCGTTGCCCTTGTAGGCTCGCGCCTCGAACACGACCTCGGCGCCGTTCAGCATGACCGGCAACTGCGTGCGCGCGGCATGCTCGACATCGAGCTCAAGCACTTTTTGGACGCCGCGTGTCGGCATCTGGATCGTCCTCGTCGTCTTCATCGGATGAGCGCGGGAGGTGTCCCTACACCCCTCTGCGGTCGGCCGATATGTTGTAGCACGCCACACCGGGCGCAAGATGCGACAAAATCCGAACGCGTCATGCGCCTCATCCTCGCGCAGCCTCTCCGGGCATGAGCCGCCTCTGCTCGATCTTGAGACAGAGATCCATGACGACAGCGAGGCCGGCCTCGGCCGCCTCGCGCGCCGCCTGCTCGTTGATCACACCGATCTGCATCCATACCGCGCCGATGCCGAGCCGGTCCTTCTGCTCGATGGCGGCCCGCACGGCATCCCCGGCCGCCGCCGAATTGCGGAAGATATCGACGATGTCCACCGGCTCTTCGATCGAGGCCAGATCCGAGACCACGCGCTTCCCCAGCAGCGTCTTGCCCGCAAGGAGAGGGTTAACCGGGATCACGCGATAGCCTTCCGTCTGCAGATATTTCATCACGCCGTTGCTCGGCCGGTTCGGCTTCTCGGAGGCGCCGACGAGCGCGATCGTGCGCGTCGCCTGGAGAATGTTACGGATCTCCTCGTCATTCGGATTGACGTGGGTCATGAGGGCCTCCTTACGGCAGTGTCACGCGCCCGTCGGCATCGAGCGGAAAAAACGGATTGCAGGCGACCTCCCACAGATGGCCGTCGGGATCCGAGAAATAGCCCGAGACCCCGCCCCAGAACGCGCGCTCAGCCGGCTTGACGATCGCGCCGCCCGCCGCCTCGGCCGCAGCGAGCACGGCGGGCACCTCCTCGTCCGTGCGCACGTTGTGGGCGAGAGCTACTCCCGAGAAGGCCGCCTTCCCGGCGCCGCCCAGACCGGCATCGGGCACGCCCGCGTCCTTGGCAAGGGCCGCGCGGCCGAAAACGGCTAGCACCACTCCGCCGGCCGCAAAAAACGCCACCTCGTCCGTGGACGCAGACGAGGCCGCGAAGCCGAGTTTTTCATAGAACGTGCGGGCGCGCGCAACGTCCTCCACGCCGAGCGTCAGCAGCGAGATGCGCGGCTCCATCTCACGCTCCCGTCCATACGGGGGGACGCTTTTCCAGGAATGCGCAGATGCCCTCTGCGGCGTCGGCCGCCATCATGTTTTCGACCATGACGGCTGCGGCGTACTCGTACGCCTCCGAGAGCGGCATCTCGATCTGGCGGTAGAACGCCTCCTTGCCGATGGCGACCGTGATGCGCGACTTGGCCGCGATCGCGCGCGCCATCGCGAGCGCCTCGTCGCGCACCCGCTCGGGCGCGACCACGCGATTGACGAGCCCGTATCGCGCCGCATCCTCCGCCGAAAGCCGCTCGCCGAGGAGCAGCATCTCCATGGCGCGCTTTCGCGGCACGTTGCGGGAGAGCGCCACCATGGGTGTCGAGCAGAAGAGGCCGATGTCCACGCCGGGCGTCGCGAAGGTCGCCGTCTCGGCGGCCACCGCGAGATCGCACGTGGCGACGAGCTGGCAGCCGGCCGCCGTCGCCACGCCTTCGACGGCGGCGATCACGGGCTTCGGCGTACGAACGATCCCCTGCATGAGGCGGGCGCAGGCAGCCATGATCTCGGCATAGAATGCGCGGCCGCCATCCGGATCCGTGCGATGCGCACTGAGCTCCTTGAGGTCGTGGCCGGCCGAAAACGCAGGCCCGTTCGCCGCCAGCACGACGGCGGCGACATCGCGATCGACGCTGACGTCGGCCAAAGCGCCGTCGAGCGCACTCATCATTTCGCGGGAGAGCGCATTGCGCCGGGCAGGCGCGTCGAGCGTCAGCAGCGCAATGCCGGGCTCGGGCCGTGAAACGCGAACCGGCCCCTCCCCCGCGATCAATGAGGTCGGAGCCGGCTCGTTCGAAGACATTTCAGCGCTCATTGGGTTGGTCCTTTGAAGTGCCATCCCCAAGTCGCCGAAGCTCCCGGAGTGGCGTCAGGTATCTTCGCCGTCGTCGGGCTCGTCAGGGAGCAGCGCCTCGATCTCCTTGAGGTGCTTCTTCACGACATCGACGTTCGAGGGATACTGGAGGGGAGGAACGGCCGCGATCTCCTGCTCCAGGTCCTTCAGGATTTCCTTCTTTTCATTGGCGGGGATCGAGTCGTCGGCCTTGATCTCTTCGAGCTCCTTCTGCATCAGCGTCTTCGGATCGGAGAACGTTCCGCTGTCGCGGTCATACCCGTCCAGCACGAGCGTGATGTTGGCACCAACATCCTCGAAGTTGGCGAAATCCGCAAAGCCATGCTTTTTGGCGACGTCGTCGAGCTCTTTCGTCAGGCCGTCATCGACCTTGTCGCCTGAATCCTGAAGCTTCTTGGCCAGCGGCTCGTAGTCCTTTTGAGCGGCGATGAACGAGGTCATCATGCTGTCAGTCAGCTCGATCTGCTTGAAGTCCTCCTGCGCCACCGCGCCCACCGACCAGGTGACGGCGACGGCCAAGCTGGCACCCAGCGCCAGAACGAGCGGCCGCAGCCGCGAAATCAACGTGCTCATGAAGCGAAACCTCCTTCGCAATTGGAAATGCGATTCGTTTGTTTCCCGGCGTGTCGCCCAGATGCAGAACTCCTGGAGCACAAGTGAGACGGATCTAAGAACACGAACCCGTCGTCCACACGGCTCGGACGATGCCGGCTCAGACGAGATTGCGCATAATTAATGAGGTATCTAAGCACCGTATATGTGGTAATTTGTTACCTCATATATTATCTCATTGTAATAGCGTGGTTTTATTTTATTCTTGACGCATTGACTAGGCCTGCGCGCTCGCGTACACACCTCTTTCTCTGCGGCCCGTCTCTCGGCGTGCCGCAATTTCCCATTCAGGCCGGAGCGCCATATGAAAACGTACGTCGCCAAGCCCGGCGAGGTGGACAAGAAGTGGGTGTTGATCGATGCGGAAGGCCTCGTCGTGGGCCGTCTCGCAGCGCTCATCGCCACGCGCCTCAAGGGCAAGCATAAAGCCCTCTACACGCCGCATGTCGATTGCGGCGACAACGTCGTCGTCATCAATGCCGAGAAGGCCGTCTTCACCGGCAACAAGGCGGACGACAAGGTCTATTACCGCCACACCGGCTACGCAGGCGGCATCAAGGCCACCACGCCGAAGCAGATCCTCGAAG
>DAOMQQ010000260.1:0-3545 GCA_035445405.1 Hyphomicrobium sp. | reverse complement strand
AGAAGCAGGGCCAGAACCTGGACGACACTCCGCGCATCAAGGCGTGGGTGGCGAGGCTCTCGCGCCGGGAGGCGGTGGAGCGGGGGCTTTCGACCGCGCTGGAATAGCGCGAGACCTCTTCTTCCGACAGGGTTAGCAACGGGTTTCCGGAATGCTTAAGCTTGGATTTCAAGCTGGCCGGAAGTCTTCCGTTTGACCCGAAACGGGGCGCCCTCGAAAGGCTCCGTTCGCGAATGGGCTGTTCCCCCGTTTACTGCTTTTCATCAGAGGGGACCGTACGGTTCTTCTCAGAAGCCGCGTGTTGCCGGGAGAAATCTGGCGGGGCGCGGGCTTCCATGTTCGATGGAGAAGCCGCCAGAGGTAAACAGGGATGGCACGTTTTGAATTTTCCGCGGAGGACGTCGTCGGCGCAACCGGCGCAGATGCGCTCTTCCAGCTTGGCCTGATGTATTGCACCGGCCGTGAGGTCGAGGTCGATTTCATTCAGGCGCACAAATGGTTCAATCTGGCCGCGCTGCGCGGCAACGAGCAGGCCAAGGAGTACCGGCTCGAAATTTCGCGCGAGATGACCAAGAAGGACATCGCGGCCGCGCAAAAGAGCGCCCGCGAGTGGCTGCGGCTGAACTGATCGAGCCGGGAATGGCGCTGGGCGCGTCGATCCCGGCTTTCAGCGGTGTTCCGCTTCAGCCGGGATGACGGGTGTCGGCGTCCGTCAGGCGACGTCGCCGGTCTCGAGGCGCGCGGCGTTTTGGACCGCCTTCTGCACCTTCTCGAAAGCGCGGACCTCGATCTGGCGAATACGCTCGCGCGAGACGCCAAACTCGGTGGACAGCTCCTCGAGCGTGATCGGATCCTCCGCCAGGCGGCGGGCCTCGAAGATCCGCCGCTCGCGGTCGTTCAAGCTCGACAGGGCGTCCGACAGGTAGGACTTGCGCCGGCCGAGCTCTTCCGTCTCGACGAGGCGCTCTTCCTGGTCGGGACCGTCGTCCACGAGCCAGTCCTGCCACTCTCCGGATTCGGAGTCGGCGCGCACCGGCGCGTTCAGCGACGCATCGCCGCCGAGGCGGCGGTTCATCGAGATCACGTCCTCTTCCGACACGCCGAACTTCTTGGCGATGGATTCGACGTGTTCCGGCCTGAGATCGCCGTCTTCCAGCGCCTGGAGCTGGCTCTTGGCGCGACGCAGGTTGAAGAACAGCTTCTTCTGCGCCGCGGTCGTGCCCATTTTCACGAGGCTCCACGAGCGCAGGATGTACTCCTGGATCGAGGCGCGGATCCACCACATGGCATAGGTCGCGAGCCGGAAGCCGCGATCGGGCTCGAAGCGCTTCACCGCCTGCATGAGACCGACGTTGCCTTCGGAGATGACCTCGCCGATCGGTAGGCCGTAGCCGCGATATCCCATGGCGATGCGTGCGACCAGCCGCAGGTGCGACGTGATCAGCTCGTGCGCCGCCTCGGCGTCACCGTGCTCGCGCCAACGCTTTGCGAGCATGTACTCCTGGTTCGGCTCCAGCATCGGAAAGCGGCGGATCTCCTCGAGGTACCGCGAGAGGCCGCCTGAACCGTTGGCAATCGTCGGAAGAGATTTCGTAGCCATTTTCCTCAAGACGCGGTGATTCCGGCTTGACCGGATTTGCCGCGCTCCCCATGTCTCTGCCTGAAACCGAGCTGATCCAGGCTTGGTCCGCCGCTCGGCGGCCATGACCGCTTCAGCGCCGTCTTTACAGGGTGTCCGCCTCATCCACCGCTCCGTGCGGCGGGGTGCGGTCGGCGTGACCTGCTTCCTATTCTACGTCGTTTTCCAACGCGTGGATCGGTTGTCGGTTTCCATTTTCGATGCGTTAACGCAATCGTACCGCCGAATCCGTCGGCCGGCCTAATTACCGTTTGGAAACGTTGGATTTTGTGCTGCGTCTGCTGGCTTTAGCAAGTGTCGGGGTGGCGTCTTTGAGCGCTTCGTAGAGCGCTTCGATGTCGGAAGGTCGCGCACTCGTGAAGTGGAGGGGCTCTTCGGTTGCAGGGTGCACGAAGCCGAGTTCGGCGGCGTGAAGCGCCTGGCGGCCGAGGCGTTCGAGGGCAGCCCTCGCCGGTTCCGACAGGCGTTGCGCGCTGGCCTTGAAGCCTGCGCCGTAGGTGACGTCTCCCATGACCGGGTGGCCGATGTGTGCCAGATGGACGCGGATCTGGTGCGTGCGCCCGGTTTCGAGATTGAGTTTCACGCGCGACGCGAGCGGTTTGCCGTCGGCATCCGTGAAGGTTTCCGCGATCTCGTAATGGGTGACGGCGCGGCGCCCGCCGTCGCCGCGCGTGACCGCGATGCGCGTCCGATTGGCGGTGCTGCGCCTGAGGTTGGCGTCGATGGTTCCGACGCGCCGGTCAGGGAGCCCCCATACGAACGCCTCGTAGGTGCGCGTCAGGCGGCCGTCCTCGCCGTGAGCCGCGAACTGTTCGGCAAGGCCGCGGTGAGCGGCGTCCGATTTGGCGACGACGAGCAGGCCCGACGTATCCTTGTCCAAGCGGTGGACGATGCCCGGCCGCTTCACGCCGCCGATGCCGGACAGTTCGTCGCCGCAATGGGCAATGAGGGCGTTCACGAGTGTCCCCGTCGCATGGCCTGCGGCGGGATGCACGACGAGGCCTGCCGGCTTGTCGATGACGATCAGGTTGGGGTCCTCGTACACCACGGCCAGCGGAATGATCTCGGGCGCGGGTGCGGCGGGCTCGGGCGGGGGCAGCGAGACGCGGAAGCTGTCGTTTTCCTTCACCTTGGCGCCCGGATCGGTGATGACGCCGGCAGGGCCCGTCACGTGTCCCTGGCGGATGAGCGCCTGAAGGCGCGCCCGGCTGAGGTCGGCGATATGGGTTGCGAGGACGCGGTCGAGCCGCTGGCCCACGTCGTCGGCAGTGGCGGTAACGTCGCGGGTGTCGGCTGAAAGACCTGCCGTGTCGTTGGCGTTGGGGCCCGCGTTGCTCATGGTGCGGTCCCGCGCATTTCCCTGCTGCAGCGGATTTTCTCTCGCGTCGGGCGGCGCGATGCTGTTAGAGCAGGGGCTTCAGACAGGAGGGATCGGAATGACGCGGGAACTGTCCGCCGGGACGTCGGCATGACCCAGCAGGCCACCGAGGCCGCTGCTCGCAAGCGGACGGAGCGGACGCTCGTTTTCATCGTGGTGTTTCTCGGGCTGCTCATCGTGGCCGGGATTGTCGCCGTGGTGCTTCGGATCATCTATCTCTCGTCGCAGCCTGCGGCACAACAGGCGGCGTCGCCTGCGTCTGCGACCGAGGAGACCGTCGAGGCGGCCAGGCTGGCCCTTCCGGCGGGCGCGGTCGTGAGGTCCGTCTCTCTCGCCGGGGACCGGCTCGCCGTCCACTATGAAGGGCCGGCGGGGGCCGGGATCGCGGTCGTGGACGTGGCGAGCGGGGCCGTCGTGCGCAGGGTCGATGTCGTGCCCGGCGGAACCGAGCCTTAACCGGGGCTCCCTCACTAAAGATCGCCCTTGATCGGCGCGGCCGCCTCTCTTATAGGTGGCCCTCCTTCGAGA
>DAOMQQ010000259.1:0-3591 GCA_035445405.1 Hyphomicrobium sp. | reverse complement strand
TCGCGAGGGTGGAGACGAACGGCCAGCGCGCCACGTCCTTTTTCGCGACGAACGAAAGCGGCGCCACCGCCGACAGCACGGGAATGTCGAGCCACGACGTATGGTTGGCGACTACCAGCACCGGCCGATCCGGCGCGATCGCACCTTCGATATGGAGCCGCACGCCCAGCAATCGGCAAACCTGGCGATGATACCAGTTGGGAAACCGGCGCGCGCCACGCGGCGACACGCGCAGGAGCGCCGCCTGCACCGGCATCAGGGGCACGGTAAGCGTGAAAAATCCGCCGAGAATGGCCGCGGCCCTAAGGCTTCCCATTGAAAATCAGCGTTCCCATTGAAAAATCGACCCGGAATTCCGGCTCCGCGCCGGTAAAGAGGCGCACGATAGCCCAGGAATCTAACCCTTTCGCGACGGCGGCCCCTAAAGCTTGAGCGCCAGCGTCACCGCGTCGACGGGGGCTTGCCCCGCACGCTCGTAGTAGCCGCGCCGAAGACCGGTACCGAGAAACCCCGCACGCCGGTAGAGTTCGAGCGCCGCGTCGTTGTCGGCCGCCACCTCGAGGAAGAGCGTCTTGGCCTCGGCCCGCTGTACCGCACGCGCCACACCTTCGATCAGGCGGCGTCCGACCCCCTTGCGTTGCCAATCGGGGAGCACGCCGACCGAGAGGATCTCGGCCTCGTCCGCGGCAAGCTGCGCCATGACGAACCCAACGGTTGTCTTCGGCTGCCCTCCGAGCACGGCAAGAAACGCCGTGGAAGCCGGATGATCCAGCAGGCCGCGCACGCTTTCCTCGCTCCACGCCGGCGAGAACAACTGCGCATGAATGCGTGCGATCTCCGCGGCCTGCTCCGGCGCGGCCCACAAAAGCGACACGTACTTGGCGTCGAAGGGCGCGGCGTCTGTCATGGCACCCTCGCGAGCGATTTGCCGTCCTGCGGCTTGGCGTCGGGCGGGCGGAGATAAAGCGGCTTTGGCGGCGTCTCGTACGGCACGATCGCCGCCTCCGGCACGAAACGGATGTCCGCTTCGAGTGCGCCGAGCCGTGCCGAGAGAGAAACACCCGCGCGCGAAGCGGCTTCGGCAAGCAGGTCCGCACCGGACCCGACCGCGAGCACGTCACGGCCTTCGAGCGTGCGCACGGCCGCATCGGGCGTGAGCAAGTGAGGCGCATCGAGCGCGATCCATCCCGATCCCGCAAAAGCCTGGACATAGATCTCGCCGCGGCGCGCATCGACCGCAACTGCGAGCACCTTGCCGTCCGCCTCGGCTCCGAGCGCTTGCGCCGCCGTGTAAGCCATGACCGCCAGGCTCGAAAGCGGTGCGATCGGCGCGCCCGTCGCGAGCGATAGAGCGCGCGCCGCGGCGATCCCGACCCGCTGGCCGGTGAATGTCCCAGGCCCCGTCGTCACCACGATCCGCTCGATCTCGGAAAAGCCGAATGGCGCCTCCGCCATCACCTCGGCCACCATCGGCAGCAAGCGCTCCGCATGGCCCCGGGCCATCCGCTCGAAACGAAAGGCGCCCCCTATGCCCTCAGCCGAGGACCAGGTCGCAGCCGCCGAACAAGCGCCGAAGCAGGTGTCGAAAGCGAGCGTATTCATGGGCGACCAGCCTACACCTTGTGCTCATTCACGCAACAGCCCGCTGGAGACGCCAAATCTATCGCACGGCCGAGCCAGCCGATGCGATGATAGAGCAATGTTCGAACGCCATCTTCACGAATGGGATCTCGTCATCGACGGCGATCCTATCGCGACCCCTGATGCCCGGCTTCTTCCCGTGCGGCGCGGCACAACGCCCGCGATGCTCAAGATCACCCATGCGGACGACGAGCGCCTCGGCGCATGTCTCATGGAATGGTGGGAGGGAGACGGCGCCGCACGCGTCCTCGCCCGCGATCACGAGGCGGTCCTTCTCAAGCGGGCCGCCGGCCAAGCCTCGCTCTCCGAAATGGCCCGTTCGGGCCGCGACGACGAGGCGACGGCAATCCTCTGCGACACGGCCGCCCGCCTTCATGCACCGCGCCCCAACAAACCGCGTCCCCACGGTCTGATCCCGCTCGCGCAGGTGTTTGCGGAGCTCGAACCGGCGGCAGCCACGCACGGAGGCATCCTCTCGCGCTCTCTTCGCACGGCAGAGGCTTTGCTTGGGGACCCGCGCGACGAAACCGTCCTGCATGGCGATCTGCATCACGACAACGTCCTCGACTTCGGAGCGCGCGGGTGGCTTGCGATCGACCCCAAGTTCATCGTTGGCGAACGCGCCTTCGACTTCGCCAACATTTTCACCAATCCCGATCTGGCCGATCCGGCACATCCCGTGGCCACACTGCCGGGCCGCTTCGAGACGCGGCTCAAACAGGTCGCCCGGCATGCGAAAGTCGAACGGGAACGTCTTCTGCGCTGGATCCTCGCCTGGACCGGATTGTCGGCGGCGTGGTTCATCGGCGACGACGACCCCCTTGCGGGGATCGACCTCACCGTTGCGGAGCTGGCCGCCGCCGAGCTTGATCGCTGAGCGGCGCCCTCAAACGATTTTCGCGATCTCGTCGAACGAGAAGCGCGGATGACGCGGCAGAAGCTTCGAAGGATCGCCGTATCCGATGTTGCAGAGGAAGTTCGTTTCGATCTTGGTGCCGGCAAAGAATTCTTTCGTCACGCCGGCCTTGTCGAAGCCGGACATCGCACCCGTATCGAGCCCCAGTGCGCGAGCCGCGAGAATGAGATACGCGCCCTGCAGCGTGCCGTTGCGGAAGGCGGTCTCGACGACGTGCTCGGGCTTGCCTGTGAACCAGCTTTTCGCATCCGTGTGCGGAAAGAGCTTCGGCAGATGCTCGTAGAATTCGAGATCGTGCCCGATGATGGCCGTAACGGGCGCCGACATCGTCTTCTCGCGGTTGCCGGACGAGAGGAAAGGCTTGAGACGTTCCTTGGCCTCGGCACTTTTTACGAACACGAACCGCGCCGGCGAGCAGTTGGCGCTGGTCGGGCCCATCTTGAGCGTGTCGACAAGCCGAACGAGCAAGCTATCGGGCACATCCTTCTGCTGCCACGCATTGTGCGTGCGGGCGTCCAGGAAAAGCTGCGCGAGCGCGGCATCGTCGAGAGTATGCGGCATGGGAGAAACGTCCTTGAGTTGGCATCGTGGGAGGGTAGCAAGATATACGATATGCAAAAAAGAACCCCGCCGGAAAGGCAGGGTTCCTGAGAGCCTCGCGCGGAGGGCCCGTTCTAGACGGCCTGAACCTCTTCGACTTCCGGGCAGAAATGCCGAAGCAGATTCTCGATTCCATGCCGCAGCGTCGCCGTCGAGCTGGGGCAGCCCGCGCACGCGCCGCGCATGTGGAGATAGACCGTCCCGTCGCGGAACCCCGCGAACGTGATGTCGCCTCCATCCTGCGCAACGGCAGGGCGCACGCGCGTTTCGAGCAGTTCCTTGATGGTGGCGACCACATCCGCGTCCTCGGCATCATAGGCGCCGTCCGCTTCGTCGTTCGCGCCTTCGCCGTCCACGACGTCCTCACCCGACATGTAGTGCTCCATGATCGCGCCGAGGATCATGGGCTTCAGATGCTGCCACTCGGCCTCGCC
>DAOMQQ010000258.1:0-3625 GCA_035445405.1 Hyphomicrobium sp. | reverse complement strand
CACCATATCATGCGAGCCGGATAAGGGGTCAATGCGGGAGAAATGCGGCGTCTCCCCGCGGCCTGCCTTTTCCCCGCATATCCCTTCAGCCTGCAACACGCGCGCCATGGCGCGCCCGACAGCGCTTGACGCCCCGCAGGGCGCCCCGCATAACTCGCCCCATGATCACCACGCTGCGCAAACCCGCCGTTATTATTTGCGGCTGCATGATTATTTCGGGCTAGTCATTTCCCGCTGGCGCGCGGCCTCGGTCTTTGCCTCATCACAAGACAGAGAAACGCCCCGCCGGACGGAGGATCGGCCCCGCATGCGCTGAGGACGTGGGACGCGGGGAAGCATGAGGAGGACCGGGTGTCGCTGACGCTCTATAATACGCTCGCGCGCCGCAAGGAGACGTTCGAGCCCTTGGACGCCGCCAATGTGCGCATGTACGTCTGCGGGCCGACGGTCTACGATTACGCCCACATCGGCAACGCACGCCCCGTCATCGTCTTCGACGTGCTGTTCCGGCTCCTGCGCCACACGTACGGCGCCGGTCACGTCACCTATGTCCGCAACATCACGGACGTGGACGACAAGATCAACGCCCGCGCCGCGACCGACTTCCCGGACCTACCGCTGAACGAGGCCATCCGCCGCGTCACCGAAGCGACCGAAAAGCAGTTCCACGACGACATCAGGGCCCTCGGGGTTCTTCCGCCCACCGTCGAGCCGCGCGCCACCGAGCACATCGGGGAGATGCGCGGCCTGATCGAGGCGCTCGTCGCCAACGGCCACGCTTACGTCGCCGAAGACCACGTCCTGTTCGACGTGGCCTCGATGCCCGACTATGGCCGCCTCTCCAACCGCTCGCTCGAGGAAATGGAAGCCGGCAGCCGCGTCGAGGTCGCGCCCTACAAGAAAGGCGCGATGGACTTCGTTCTCTGGAAGCCCTCGAAGCCGGGCGAGCCCGCCTGGCCCTCGCCCGCCGGCATCGCAACGCCCGGCCGTCCGGGCTGGCACATCGAATGCTCGGCCATGTCCGAGCGCCATCTCGGTCCCGTCTTCGATATTCACGGCGGCGGCATCGATCTCGTCTTCCCGCATCACGAGAACGAGATCGCGCAATCGCGCTGCGCCCACGGCACGCCGGTGATGGCGAAGGTGTGGATGCACAACGGCTTCCTGCAGGTCGAAGGCGAGAAGATGTCGAAATCGCTCGGCAACTTCATCACCATCCACGAGCTGCTCGAGACGAAGAAGTTCGGCGCCAACCAGTGGCACGGCCGCGTCATCCGCCTCGCCATGCTCGGCACCCATTACCGCCAGCCGATCGATTGGACGGCCGAGCGCCTGCTGCAGGCCCGCGCGACGCTGCTCGACTTCGCCGATCTTCTCGCCGGCGTCGAAGCCGCTGACACCCCGCACGCCGACGTGGTGGCGGCGCTCTCGGACGACCTCAACACGCCGAGCGCGCTTTCCATCATCCATGGCCTCGCCAAATCCGCGCGCCGCAATCCCGAGGCGGCGGCCGAGCTCAAGGCCACACTCGCGTTCCTCGGCGTCTACGATGGCGAAACGCGCGAGGAGCTGAGCGTCGGCGTCGAGGCCGTGACCGTCGACGAAGCCAAGGTCGAGGACCTCGTGACGGCCCGCCTCGCCGCCCGCAAGGCAAAGGACTTCAAGGAGAGCGACCGCATCCGCGACGAGCTCGCCGCGATGGGCGTGGCGGTGAAGGATGCGAAAGACCCCAAGACAGGCGACATCGTCACAACCTGGGAGATCGCACGATGAGCCGCACCGGCCCCGCACTTCCCCTCCCCCCTTGTGGGGGAGGTCGGGAGGGGGGGATACCCCAACGGCTGCTGGTGGGCTTCCCCCCCCCCCTACCCCCTCCCCACAAGGGGGAGGGGAATAGCCGTCGCACGATGCGGAGCGCGCCATGACGAACATCATGAGCGAGCGCGCGAGACGCCTGCGTCGCGACAAAAACGACGCAGAAAAAAAGCTGTGGCGCGAATTGCGCGAACTCAATCGCCAGGGCTTCCATTTCAGGCAGCAAGCCCCCATTGGCCCGTACATCGCTGACTTTGCGGACCATACGGCAAGACTGGTCATCGAGGTCGATGGCGGTCAGCATGGCGCGCCGCCCGGCATCAAAACCGATGCCGCCCGCACACGGTGGCTCGAAGACAACGGCTATCGTGTTGTGCGGTTCTGGAATGCGGACGTCCTGACAAATAAGCTATCGGTCATGGATGCAATCGTCCGCGACCTCGATATGTCCGCTTCGCAGAGGAAGTAGCACGATGAGCGACGACTGGAAGAAAGACACGCCGTTCCCCAAGCACTGGCTGCTCTACGTCGTGGCCAAGGTCGGCATCGTCGTGCTGGCCGTGATCCTCGCCTATTATCTCGCCCACAGCCAGGGCTGGATCTGAGCCGTGGCACGCATGAGCCCAGCTTATCCGCTGCGTCCGTTCCTGGTCGCCGACACGGCCGGGCTGCAGGATCTTTTCGCGCAATCCATCGAGGAGCTGACGGCCGACGACTACGACGAGGACCAGCGCCTCGCCTGGATCTCGGCGGCCGCCGACGCGGAAGCCTTCGCGGAGCGCCTCGCCGGCATGGTTACGCTCGTCATCCAGATCGACGGCGAATATGCGGGCTTCGCGTCCCTGAAGGACAACAAGACGCTCGAAATGCTCTACGTGCACCCCTATCACGCGGGCCAGGGCGTCGGCACCACGCTCGTGGACGCACTCGAGCGCATCGCGGCAGGACGCGGCGCAAACGAGATCACGGTGGAGGCGAGCGACACGGCCGTCCCGTTCTTCGAAGCGCGCGGCTACTCGGGCACGCAGCGCAGCATGATGCCCCGCGACGGCCAATGGCTACCGAACACCACCATGAAAAAGCCGCTCGGCAAAAAGCAGGACAACGCCTGACGCGGCCGGCAAGCGAGACGTAGATGTCTAAGGAACGCCTCTACCTGTTCGATACCACCTTGCGTGACGGCGCGCAGACGACGGGCGTCGATTTCTCGATCGACGACAAGCGGCGCATCGCGGCCCTGCTCGACGGTCTTGGCCTCGACTACATCGAAGGCGGGTATCCCGGAGCCAACGACACCGACTCGGCCTTCTTTTCCTCGAAGCCCGCCTTCAAGCAGGCGCGCTTCACCGCGTTCGGCATGGTGAAGCGCGCGGGCCGCTCCGTTTCGAACGATCCCGGCCTCCAGGCGCTCCTGACCTGCGCTGCCGACAGCATCTGTCTCGTCGCCAAGGCGTGGGACTATCACGTGCGCGTCGCGCTCGGCATCACCAACGAGGAGAACCTCACCGCCGTCGCCGAGAGCGTCGCAGCCGTCGTCGCGTCCGGCCGCGAGGCGATGCTCGACTGCGAGCATTTCTTCGACGGCTACAAGGCCAACCCCGCCTACGCGCTCGCCGTCGCCCGCACCGCGCTCGAAGCCGGCGCCCGCTGGGCCGTGCTCTGCGATACCAACGGCGGCACGCTCCCGCACGAGATCGTCCGCATCGTCGGCGAGGTGACGGACGCGCTCCCGGGAGATCGCCTCGGCATCCACACCCATGACGACACCGGCAACGCGGTCGCCAACACGCTCGCCGCCGTGCGCCAGGGC
>DAOMQQ010000257.1:0-3660 GCA_035445405.1 Hyphomicrobium sp. | reverse complement strand
TGAACTCGCCCAGGATCTTCGAGCAGGCCGTGGTGCGAATGCCGTTGGTGCAGAAAAGATCCTTGTTGCCGAGCGGCAGCCCCTCGAGCGGCCGCGCCTCGCCTTTTGCGATCCGCGCATCGCTCTCCCGGGCCTGCGCAAGGGCGTGCTCCGGCGTCACCAGCACGTAGGCATTGATGGCGGCATTGGCCTCGCCGATGGCCTCGATGTGCGCTTCTGCCAGCTCCGTTGCGGAGAAGGATTTGCTTTTCAGCCCCTCGCGCGCTTCGGCGAGCGTCAGCTGCGTCAGATCACTCACGTTCTATTTTCCCTTCTTGGCGTCGCAGCGCGTGTAAAGCTCGGGTCCCTGCTCCTCGCCGGACCGGTGCACCTCGAACGCATCTCCGTCCTTCACGAAGACGTAGGTCGCGGCGTTGACCGACATGCCCTCCGAGCAGACCATGAACGCAAGCCAGGATTGCCCGGGCTCGTGCTCGAAGAGCTTCGTAAACTCGCAGCCGCCTTCCCATCCGCGGAAGCCATCCGCGTCGAGCAGCTCGGGTGCGGTGGACACGGTTTCCTTTCCACCGGCCTCGATCTTGCGCAGCTTCTCGCACTGTGCGGCCGTGGCATACTGGCCGTCGAGAAACGCGGCACGCTCCTTGGCCACGGCAGCCGTCGCCCACGCCCCGATCGGCACGACGAGCGATAACACGATGACGAGCGCGCGCATGGATGTCCTCTTCAGCTCGGTCAGATCGAGCGGGCCTTGTCGGCCTCGGCTCTCGCCTTGTTGATGTTGTAGGTGCGGCGCGAATAGTAGAGGCTCACGAAGCCGAACAGGATGGACAACGGAGCGTTGACCTGCTCGGCCACCTCGCGCGCCCTCAACAGGTAGGGTGGAACTTCGATGGCGGCTTGCGGCGAGAGGGAGCGTGCGCCCGGCCCGGCCGGCTCCTCCCGCGGGACCGCGAGAACGAGTGCGCCTGTCGCGATCAGCGCGACGGCGAGGAACGCGAAAATCTTCGTCATCTCAGCCTCCGTTCCCGTGCGATCTTCGTCCGATCCGTCTACTCGACGACCTTCGGCACCACGAAATAATGATCGTCGATCGCGGGTGCGTTTTTCACCACGTCGTCGGCGATCTCGCCGTCCGTCACCTTGTCGTCCCGCGTCTTGAGCTTCTGGGCCACGACCCGCGTCATCGGCTCGACGTCGTTCGTATCGACCTCTCCGAGCTGCTCGACCCAGTTCAGAATGCCCGTAAGCTCGCCTTCGAGGCTCTTCGCCTCGTCGTCCGTGATGCTGATCCGCGCCAGGCGCGCGATGCGCCGCACGGTCTTCTCGTCAACCTGCATGGAGCCGCCCTGATACCAAAAGGGGACGCGGCGGAGCTGCCGCGTGGTTCCTCATAGCGGGACCGCCAGACGCGCGCAACAGCGGCCCCGGTCCTCAGTATTTCCGATACTGCGCCATGAAGGGCCCCAGAATATCGGAGAAATCGTCGGTCCAGGGGCGGACAGTGGGCCGGACGATGTCGCGCGAGCCCTCGATGTGCCGGAAGCGCTCGACGGTCGCCTTGTCCTTGCCGATCAGGACCACGGTGGACCCCGTCTTGACGTAGCCGTCGTCCACGAAATCCTCGATGACCAGGGCGTGGAGCTCCACATCGAGCGTGGGAAGGGTCGCGGCCAGCACCTCCTCGAGATCGAGGTAGCGATTGGAGATGTGCAGCACGGCCACGCCGCGCTTCTTCAGCTTCGAGGCATAAAGAGTGATCGCTTCGGCCGTCATCATGTGGACCGGGATCGCATCCGAGGAGAACGCATCGACGACGAAGAGATCGAAGCTCTCGTCCTCCTCCTTGGCGAAGGTGAGCCGGGCGTCGCCGAGCACCACCTCGGCGTTCGGCTGGCAGTTGGAGAGGAACGTGAAGTTGCGCGACTTGGCGATCTGGACCACGACGGGATCGATTTCGAAGAAGCGCCACGTCTCGCCGGGCGCGGAGTAGCAGGCGAGAGATCCCGCTCCGAGGCCGATGACGCCGAACTTGCCTTTCACGCCCTCGTGCTGGTTGACCATGCTCGTCAGCCGGATCGCGGACGCCATCGGGCTTTCGGGGTGGTAGTAGGTCGCCGGCGTGACGTCGGCGACGGAATTGCCTTCCGCATCGCGAATCCGCTGCGCGCCGTGCAGCGTCGTTCCGTGCTGGAGGACGTTGAACTCGCCGTCCATCGACTGGATGACGCGGTAGACGCCGAAATAGCTGCGCTGCGCATCGCCCCGATGGACGCCGGACGGCAGTAGGACCACCGTCAAATACATGCCGAGCACCGCCACCAGCATGTGCGGCGGGAAATGCCAGAGCGCGAGCGCGACGAGCGCGAAGACGGCCGCGATGTCGGTCGTCGTGCCCCAGCGGCCGAAGTGGAGATCGTAGTCGAACGCCAGCGTCGGCCCCCAGGTGATGAGCGCCCAGCCGCCGACGACGAGCGCGACCATGCCCGCCCAGGACGCGCGCGAACGGCTCGTCAGATCCATCGCGCCCGGACGGCAGGCAAACGTGAGTGCGAGCAACAGCGGATACTCGAACACCTCGGAAAAGATGCGAGGCGCGAGAAGCGCCGCGAAGATGCCGCCCAGGACGCCGCCGACGGACATCCACATATAGAACTCGGTGAGATTGCGCGCATCGGGGCGCGCCTCGTAGAGCGTGCGATGCGCCACGAGCGTGGACGCCACAAAGGCTGCGATGCCGTAGCCCGCCGCATAGAACCACGTCTCCTTCTCGGTCTGGGAGAGCTGGAGCAGCGCGAGGATGGTCGCGACCGCGTGCGCGGTGAGCAGCACGGAGCGCGGGATGAGAGCGCGCTCACGGAAGACGACGACGAAGGTGAGGAGATAGAGCGCGAGCGGCACGACCCAGACGAGAGGCGCCGAGGCCACGTCGGTTGCGATGTGGTTCGTGAAGGCCGTGAGCAGCGCGGACGGTACGAACGCGAGGCCGATCCAGCCCGCACGCGCGTTCCAGGTGGGGGCGTGGAGCGCAGCAGAGACGTCCGAGGCCGGGCTCTGCGCTTCCGTGCCCGCCTCTCCTTCGGCCGCGACGCTTCGTACGCGCAGGAAGCAGACGCCCAGCGCCAGGACGAGCGCCGCAAACCCTGCCGTCCAGACGAGCGCAAGCGCCTTCAAGCCGAACACGGGCTCGAAGACGAACGGATAGCCCAAAAGCGCGATCAGGCTGCCCAGGTTCGAGGCGGCATAGAGGAAGTAGGGGTCGGCGCTCGCCTTGTGGCCGGCGCGCGAAAACCATGCCTGAAGCAGCGGCGCGTTGGCGGAAACGACGGCGAAAGGAATGCCGATGGCGACCGCGAACAGACCGAGCTGCCAGAGGTAGGCGTCTCCGGGCGGCGGCTCGGACCAACCCGCCGGGATCGCGATGGGGAGAAACAGGAACGCAATTGCCGAAAGAGCGAGGTGGATAAAGCCCGTGGATGCGGCCGGCACGTGGCGCACGAGGAGATGCGCATAGCCGTAGCCGACCAGCAACGCGCCCTGGAAGAAGAGCAGCGCCACGGCCCACACCGACGGAGCGCCGCCGAGCAACGGCAGCACCATCTTGGCGAACATCGGCTGGATCAGAAACAGCAGGAAGGCCGAAAGGAACGTGGTGGCCGTGAA
>DAOMQQ010000256.1:0-3666 GCA_035445405.1 Hyphomicrobium sp. | reverse complement strand
CGACGAGCAAGGCCATGAGCGAGATCGCGGGCCCCGTGATCGCCATCACGCTGGTACTGCTTTCGGTGTTCGTCCCGGTTGCGTTCCTCGCTGGCTCGTCCGGCGTGCTGTTCCGCCAGTTCGCCATTACGATCTCCGCGGCCATGGTCATTTCGGCCATCAACGCGCTGACGCTTTCGCCCGCACTGTGCGCCATGTTGCTGAGGCCGGGCGAGCCCGTCTCCATTATGAAGCGCATCACGGCCGCGATCGATGCCACCGGTGACGGCTACGGCCGGATCGTCCGCCGTCTCGTTGCGGTATCGTCGATGAGCCTCGTGGCGTTGGTCCTGATCGCGGGCGCAACCTATGCCATCTTCGCGCGCACGCCCTCGGGCTTCCTGCCCGACGAGGACAGGGGCTTCATTATCACCGTGCTCAACCTCCCGGCCGGCGCGTCGCTGAACCGGACGGAGGAGGCCGCGAAAAAGGCGGTCGAGATCATCCGGGCCGACCCCGCCGTCGAAGGCGTGACAACCATTCTCGGCCTGGACTTCCTTGGCGGCGGCGCGGCCTCGAACGGTGGCGTCATGTTCGTCCGGCTCAAGGGCTACGACCAGCGCACATCCCGCGACATGCACTCGCTCGCTGTTGCGCGTCGCCTCACCATGGGGCTTTCGGGGATTCCCGACGGCACGCTGATTGCGCTCAACCCGCCTTCGATTTCGGGCTTGGGCCAGGTCGGCGGCTTCGAATACGTGCTTGAAGCCCTCGAAGGCCAGAATCCGGTCGATATGGCAGCCGCCATGCGCGGCCTTCTGATCGCGGCGAACCAGCGCCCCGAGCTCGCGGCCGTGTTTTCGACGTTCGAGGCCGAGACGCCGCAGGTGCGCCTCGACATCGATCGCGACAGGACGAGTGCGCTCAACATTACGCTGTCGGACGTGTTCGCATCGCTGCAGGCCACCCTCGGCGGCTACTACGTGAACGACTTCAACCTCTACGGCCGCACGTGGACGGTGCGGATGATGGCCGAGAAGCAGTATCGCGCCAGCATCCAGGACATCATGGCGATCCACGTGAAGAACGCGGCGGGTGAAATGACGCCGCTGTCGAGCATCGCCGACGTGCGCCTCGACGTGGGTCCGCGTACGCTCACGCGCTACAACAACTACCGCGCCATCTCCATCAACGGCAGCCCGGCCCCCGGTCGCGGGCCTGGCGAAGCGATATCGGCGATGGAAGGCGTATCGGCCGCCACGCTCCCGCAGGGCTACGCTTACGAATGGACGGGTCAGGCGCGCGAGCAGATCGAATCCGCGGGCCAGACCGGCATTGTTCTGGGTCTTGCGTTCGTCTTTGCCTACCTGTTCCTCGTCGCGCTCTACGAAAGCTGGACCGTCCCGATTCCGGTGCTGCTGTCGGTTTCGATCTCGGTTCTTGGCGCCGTCGCCGCGCTCTGGGCCTTGGGCGTGAGCTTCACGCTCTATGCGCAGATCGGCCTCGTCGTGCTGATCGCGCTCGCGGCGAAGAACGCGATCCTCATCGTCGCGTTCTCGATCGAGCGGCGGAATGCAGGTGAATCGCTCATCGACTCCGCGATCGACGGCGCGAAGCTGCGCTTCCGTCCGGTGATGATGACGAGCTTCGCGTTCATCATGGGCTTGATCCCGCTGGTGATTGCCACCGGCCCCGGCGCGGACAGCATGTATGCCGTCGGCGTGCCGGTGCTTGCAGGTATGCTCGCGGCGGCGGGTCTCGGCATTTTCCTCATTCCGATGCTGTACGTCGTTTTCCAGAGGCTTCAGGAGCGTCTGACGGGCGGCTCGGAGGCCGTGGCCAAGCCCGAAACCGAGACGAGTTCGTGATCCCGAGGGCGCTCCCCAAGGGCGAGACAACCGATGAAAGGGACCAGCCGTGTTCTACTGGCTCGTGACCCCCCTGATGGCCATGGCGGCCGGCATCGCCGCCATATTCGTCGCGCGCGATTCGGCGAATTTTGGCGTCGTCCAGATGGTGGTGTCGGTCCTGCTGCTGGCCGGGATGGTCGGGCTGGTCGTGTTCTGGGGACCCATCATGGACTGGCTGCGGCGGGGCCGGCGCGGTCGCCACTGAGCTGAGGAACCCGCCCCCTCCGTGTTTTCGCGCCCGATGGCGCCGCCGGCGGAAACCAAGACAGCATCTCGCCCTTGAAGCGTGGCCCGGATGCTCTAGGCCGCCATGCCCCCCGTCCGGCATACTGCCGTCCGCCTTCAAGCCTCTGGGACCGGGTTCATGTCTTTCGGTGCGCGTGCGTTCGTCTTCATCGTCTATTTGCTGCTCGGCGTCTCGTTCATCGGAGAGACGGCCGTCCTGTTCTGGGAATTCGGCCCCGAGCACGGGCTCACCTTCGCCGCGTTCGACAGCCACCTGTTTCTGTTCTTCCCGACGCTCGGCCTCGTGGCGCTGGCGG
The DNA here is from genome assembly GCA_035445405.1 of Hyphomicrobium sp. GTDB lineage: Bacteria > Pseudomonadota > Alphaproteobacteria > Rhizobiales > Hyphomicrobiaceae > Hyphomicrobium_C. The sequence continues at coordinate 1,235 of DAOMQQ010000256.1, read as the reverse complement.
CATTCTATCTGCCCTCCTGCGCATTCGTGGACCTCTATGCCCGCCACGTCGCGCTCGGAAAGCTACGGTTCCTGATCGGCATGATGACGCTGGGCGTGGCCGCGTGGTTCGTCGGCATGGGCCTTGCGGACAATCCGCACCGCTCCGTCTGGGATCTGACGCCGCAGACCTTGGCGGCGGATCGCAGCGAGCCCGCCGGCTGCGGCGTGGCAGGCGAGCCCTGCAGGCGCATCGCGCTGCTCGAAGGTGCGTCGAACCTCACAGACGTGAGCCGGCAGCGTGTCGGCGTCCGCGAGTTCTTCCGGTCCTGCGAGGCTGAACCCCTGATCGAAAGCGGGCCCGCGTCCGAGCGCCGGCGGTTCTGCTTCGCGTCCACGCCGCTCTCGCAGGCTCCGTGGCTTTCGACCGATGCCGAATGCTGCGAGGCTCAACAGCGCTTTCAGGCGGCCATCGACAAAAAGTATCTCGTTGCCGAGCAGCAGTCGCTGACGAGCCGGGTGCATAACGTGCTGTTGCCCACCAAGGTGTTCTTCCTGTTCATCCTGCTCGCCATCGGCATTCTGCTCACGGTGCGCCACGATGGCGTGCTGCGGCACTACCCCGACAAGATCGGCCGCATCGAAGCCGGCGTGTTGATCGGCGCCGTTGCGATGATCTTCTTCCCGCTGATGAGCCAGGGCTATGTGCAGTCGGCCGATGCGCTCTTCGGCGTGCAGCAGAAGGGCGGCTTCCGCTCCATCGTGACGCTGATGAGCTTCCTGTTCGGCGCCTGGGCGCTTTTGATCCTGCTGTTCTTCTTCCGTCGCCGCGACCAGAACATGGAAATCGCGGTCAAGCTCGCGGGTGTGGTCGCAAGTACGATCGCGGTCCTCAAGTACGACCTTCTGGTGTCGATCGTGGTTCGCGTGCTGGGATCTGGCGCGAGCGAAATCTCCGTCGCGCTGTTGATTGTGCTCGCCGTCGTGGCGGTGCTCGTTCTGCTGTTTCCCTACCTTCGTCGGACCGCCATCGGCGCGGACGTGGGCGACCAGCGCGAACGCGCAGGATAACGGCGCCGCCCGCGCTCACGCACGGAAGCTGTTCAGGGTACGGTCTCGCCGAATGGCGGCGGCGGCGTGGCGCTAGGCGCCTAGAGTGCTTCCGGAAAAGTGGGAACCGGTTTCCCGGTAAGAAGCACGATAAAGCAAAAAGTTAGAGCCGTTCCGCGGTTCCACCAAAATCGGAACGGCTCTAGT
>DAOMQQ010000255.1:0-3697 GCA_035445405.1 Hyphomicrobium sp. | reverse complement strand
TGCAATTGAACAAGAACGATGCCGGCGAAGAAGCCGGTCGCGTCGACTTGCCGGCCTGGCGGAGCCGGGCCGAAAAGTTCGAAACCGAAGTCGCCAAGGCCGTCGTCGGCCAGAGCCGCGTGATCCGTCTGTTGACGATTGCGCTCTTCGCGCGCGGGCACGTCCTGCTCGAAGGCGATGTGGGCGTCGGAAAGACGACGCTGCTCCGCGCCGCGGCGCGCTGTGTCGGCGGATCCTACGAGCGCATCGAGGGCACCATCGACCTGATGCCCGGCGACCTCGTCTACCATACGTATCTGGCCGAGGACGGACGGCCCCGCGTGGACGAGGGCCCCGTGCTTCGCGCCGGCGAGAACCTCGCCATCTTCTTCTTCAACGAGATCAACCGCGCCCGCCCGCAGGTGCATTCGCTCTTGCTGCGTCTGATGGCGGAGCGCACCGTGACCGCGTTCAATCGCGAGTTTCGTTTCCCCCATCTCACCGTCTTCGCCGACCGCAACCGCGTCGAGCGAGAGGAGACGTTCGAGCTCCCGGCCGCGGCGCGCGATCGCTTCCTGATGGAAATCGGCATCGAAACGCCGGCAGACGCCGCAACGCGCCGCGCTCTCGCGTTCGAGACGCGCTTCCACGATACGGATCGGCTCATCGACTCGCTGGAAGAGGGCATCTTGCCTTACGACGAGCTGAACGGTGTCGGGAGTGCGATCCAGAACGGCGTCAAGACGAGCGAAGCGCTCGAGCGCTACGTGCTCGATCTTTGGCAGGCGGTCCGCAAGCCGGGCGAGGCGGGCATCGAAATCCCGGGTGTCGACACCTCGCGCCTCGTCTCCGCCGGCGCAAGCCCGCGCGGCCTTTCCTACCTCGTCCGCGCGGCCCGCGTGGCGGCCTGGCTCGATGGCCGCGACATCGCGGTTCCCGAGGATGTGCGCGCCGTCTTCTTCGAGACCATGGCACACCGCATCTTCTTCGAGCCGGTTTACGAGATGCGCCGCGAAACCATCGCCCGCGAACTGATCGACAAGCTGTTCGCGACGGTTCCCGTTCCGTGAGACGCGCCCGATGACCGCTTCTCCCTCGAGCGCTGCCGCCCCGGTCGATCTGCCGTATCGGATCGTGTGGAGGAGCCGCGCACTCCGCCAGGGGTTGCACCGCAGTTCGCAATGGGGCGCGGGGGGCATGTTTCGCGATCTCGTCTCGCTGACCGAGTATCCCGATCCCCGCCGCATCGATCTTCGCCAGAGCCTACGCGATCCGTTCGAGGCGCTTCATGTGCGCCGCTTCGAGGAGATGAGCCAGATCGGCGTCACGATGCTGCTCGACGTCTCGGGCTCGATGGGCTTCGAGGGACGGGCACGCAAGATGGCGATTGCGGCTGAGCTCGCCGAGGTGTTCGCAACCGCTGTGCGTCGCGCTGGCGATACGTTCGCGCTCTATGCGGCCGACGAGGCGATAAGGGACGAGCTTGGCTCGCCCCCCACGCGATCGCGCGCAGGCGAAGCCGAGATGGTGTCCGCGCTGCGCGCCTTCGTCCCGCAGGCACGGGGCGCCTCGGGTCTTGTTGAGGCGGCCCGAAAGGTTGGCCAAAAGCGCAATCTCGTGATCGTCGTGTCCGACTTCCTGCTGCCTGAAGCAGAGCTGGAGGCGCTCTTCGAAGCACTCGCGGCCCACGACGTTCTCCCGATTCGCCTTGTTGACTCGCGGGAAAGCCGGGACCTGCCCTCGTGGGGGCTGATGGAAATCTCCGATCTCGAAACTGGCCGGCGACGCCTCGTAGCCATGAGGCCTTCTTTGAAGGCCGAGTGGCAAAGGAGGATCGAGGCCCGCCGGTCCTTTTTCCACTCGCTGGCCGCGCGCTACGGCCGCCAGCCTTTCGAGATTACGGATCGGATCCGCTGGGATCGTCTCGGCGCCCACTTGGCTATGGGAGCGTGAACGATGTTGCGGGCAGCCCTCGCCATTCTTCTCATCGCAGGCGGTTTCCAAACCGCCGCCGCCGACGTGCGCGGCGTTTTCATGCACGAGCCGCGCGCCATGGGCTACTTCCTCGGCGATACGATCACGCGCACGGCCGAGATCGAAACCGGGCCCGACGACGAGATCTTGGCGGCTGCGCTCCCGCACCCCGGTCTGCTGAACTACTGGCTCGAATTGCGTGACGTTGCGCTGTCGTCGGAGCGGCGCGGCGACAGCAAGGTCCACAAGCTCACGCTCACCTATCAGACCTTCTATACGCCGCTCGACACGCGGCGGCTTGCCATACCGTCGTCGGAGATCTCAGTGCGCACCGGCGACGGCACCGAAAGCGCGAAGATCCCCGCCTTCAGCTTCGTCATGTCGCCGTTGCGCGAGGTCCTGCCGCAGAAGTTCAACGACGAGGACGGCTATCTCTTGCCCGACTCCGAGCCTGAAAAACGCCGTTCCGGCGCCCTCCGCACGGCGGCGCTCGCCATGGCCGGCCTCGCGGCGCTGTTTCTGATTCTGCTCGCCCGCGACCTCGCCTGGTGGCCGTTCAATCGTCGCCCCGCCCGTCCGTTCTCGCGCGCCGCCCGCGAGGTGTCTCGCGTGCTGGGAACCGAGAGCGGCGAAGGCTACCGCCACGCGCTGCTTGCGCTGCACCGGGCATTCGACAGCGCGGCAGGCCGCCGCGTTCTCGCCTCCGATCTCGACCGCTTCCTCGTCACGCATCCCGAGCACGGGCCGAACCGGATTGACGTCGAGCGCTTCTTTGCAGCCTCGCGGACCGTCTTCTTCGGGGATGCCGAGCGCGAAGGAAAAACGAGCCTGCCGCCTTCGGAGTTACGGGCCCTCGCCGTCGCGCTCGCCCAGCAGGAGAGGGCGGCCCGATGAACGTCGCGCTCGCAACGCCCTGGGTGCTTGCCCTGTTGCCGCTGGCGTTGCTGCCGCTCGTGCTCTCGGCGAACCGGCCGGAAAGCTATCCGTCCATCGACACCGTCGAGGCCGACCCGCTGTCCTCGATCCTGAACTGGATCCTGCGCCTTGCGGGCGCCATCGCCATTGCGGCGTTGATCCTCGGGATCGGCGGCATCCACCGCTTGGGGCAAACCGTCGAAAAGACCGGAGAGGGCGCGCATATCGTCCTCCTCATCGACCGCTCGTCGAGCATGGACAACAACTTCGCCGGGCGCCCGCCCGAGGGCGGCGAAGAGAGCAAGTCGGCCGCCGCGCGCCGTCTGCTGCGCGACTTCGTTCTCGAGCGCGATCACGACCTGATCGGCGTCGCGGCCTTTTCCACGTCCCCCATGCACGTGCTGCCGATGACCGACCACAAGGAGGCGATCCTCGCCGCCATTGATGCGATCAATCGGCCAGGGCTCGCCTTCACCAACGTGGGACGCGGCCTCGCGCTCGCGCTCGACATTCAGGAGGCCGACCCTTCGCCCGCCGCGCGAGCGATCGTGCTCGTCTCGGACGGCGCGGCCGTCATCGATCGCGAGGTGCAGGATCTGCTGCGCAAGGCCTTCGCGCGCCGTCCGATCAATCTCTATTGGCTCTTCCTGCGCACCCAGGGCACGCCCGGCATCGACGCCAAGCCCGAGAAGGGCCAGCGCGACACCCCGCAGGCCTTGCCCGAGCGCCATCTCGACATTTTCTTCAAGTCGCTGGACGTCAAGGCCTACCGGGCGTTCGAGGCCGAGAACAGCCAGGCCGTGGAGGAGGCGATCGACGAGATCGCAAC